>CANDKR010000033.1 GCA_947385375.1 uncultured Clostridia bacterium | reverse complement strand
GACCTTCGGGTTATGAGCCCGACGAGCTGCCAACTGCTCCACCCCGCGATATCTACAACATTGATATTATACAACGCAATGCTGTAAATGTCAATACTTTTAGGCAAATTTATTATTTCACCACAACCTCATCCTTAATTGCCTCGTACTTTTTCTCACCAATGCCTGAAACATTTTTGAGGTCTTCGACCGTAGCAAACCTGCCGTTTGCAGACCTGTAAGCGACAATTTTCTCAGCAAGAGCTGGACCAACACCATTAATAGTTTCAAGCTCACTGGCAGTGGCTTTGTTAATATTTACCTTTGCGTTTTTAACATCACTACTCATAGTATATTCAGTTTCTTCGTCAAATATGCTAGGAATATTAATTTTTTCTCCATCAGACAACTCATACGCCAAATTAATCTTCTCAAAATCCGCATTAGCAGTCGCTCCGCCAGCCACTTTTATCGCATCATCCACTCTCTCCCCTACTTCTAACTCATAAATCCCGTGGACTTGCCACCTCTCCTATAATATGTATCTTAATCTTCTCGACTTCCACCTCATTTTCTTCAGATACCAAAACATTTTCCTCTAAATATACCCCATCATATTCGGCTTCAAGTTCATTTTCCTTGACAGAAACCACTTTAAAAACGCCCACTATAATCACCAAAATAACCAACCCTATAACATAAAATTTCCTCATACATACCTCCTTAAATTTTCTTAATTTTAATAACTAATATTGAATTTTTCTACAAAATAAGATAAGATATTTTTATATAAGAATCTGACCTACTTCATAGGCAAAGCATGTGAAAAAGATATGCCAGAACCTTATTGTTTTCACAATAAAAAGGAGAACTTATGAAACAAAGTAAAAAAATTTCAATAATACTAATTCTAATATTAATTATAAATTCTATCTTTTGTTTAAATGTTTTCGCAGTAGAACCTAATGTAAATGCTGGAGCAATTTACTCTGTTGAGCTTTCAACTGGCAAAGTAATTTACGAAAGAAATGCTCATGAGAAAAAATTTCCAGCCTCTACTACAAAAGTTATGACAGCACTACTTACGTTAGAAAACTGTCAATTAACTGACACAGCAACAGCAAGCTATAACGCAATTTCAATTATTCCAAGCGGATATTCAACAGCTAAAATTCAGGTAGGCGAGACTCTTACCATTGAAGACTTGCTTTATGCATTAATGCTACCATCAGCAAACGAAGCTGCAAACATTTTAGCCGAGCATATTGCTGGCTCTGTGTCAAGCTTTGCAACAATGATGAACACAAGAGCTGAAGAACTAGGTTGTGAAAACACTCATTTCGTAAACCCTAATGGAATTCACAATGATGACCATTACACCACAGCTTATGACCTATATTTGATAACTAGAGAAGCTATGAAAAATGAGGCTTTTAGAAAAATTGTATCAACTACAACTTATACCTTACCTTCTACTGAGAAATATGAAGATAATGACAGAATTTGCAAAAACACAAACCAGCTTATCCACCCTGATAAAAGCTCAAAGCCTTCTAATTACTATTATAAATATTGTATTGGCGTAAAAACGGGATATACTACACAAGCACAGAACTGCTTGGTATCTGTTGCCTCAAAAGATGGGCTAGAATTTTTGAATGTAGTTCTAGACGGTGGTTCAACTGAAGATGGCTTAAATGTAAGGTTTACAGATTCAATTGAATTATTTAACTTTGCTTATGATAACTATTCAATGGATATTTTAAAAGCTGAAAATGACATAGTCAAAACTGTTGAAGTGAAAGGCGCAACTAAGAAAACTGCAAACTTAGAATTACTAAGTAAGAACGCACTTACTGCCTTCCATAATCATGAAATTGATTTGAAAACTTTAGAACCTGAGATTACTTTTATAGAAAATTTCAAAGCACCTATCAAAAAAGGCACTGTTGTTGGAACTGCTAAATATACAGTTGATGACCTTGTTTATGAAACTGAAATTGTTGCTGGTAGTGACGTAGAAAAAAGTTACTTAGGAGTTATTTTGATAGTAGCTGGAATCGCTGTTTTGATGGTAGCTTTTGTAATCTCACCAAAGAAGAAAAAGAAAAAATATAAAAGAAGATAATTTACATATATTATAAAGGCTTGCACGTCTAAATGCAAGCCTTTTTATTAATTTTCTACTGTATTAGTAGCTTCCCCCTCTTCTTCAGTAGGAGCCACTTCGCCTGTTTCTAACATATTAGTTAAATCCTCTACAAGTGTAGCTGTCTCTTCTTTATCATGTATGTAAACCCAAACTTTATTGCATAACTCAGATTCTCCAGGTAATTGTTCTGTTCTAATATTATTAAAATCTAAATCCAACGTATATGGTACATAAGGCAAAATATCATCAATATTCATATCTGTATCTAAATTGTCCATAACCGCATTTACTAAATCTTTGTATTTTAGCATATTCTTTGGCTGAATTGCTTGTGATATAGTAGCTTTCATAAATTCTCTTTGAGTTCTCATTCTTCCATAATCATCGGTTCCATACGAACTTGGATATGTAGTCATTTTTCCATTTTTGTCAGGATTAGAATGCCTAAACCTCAATAATTGCTCAGCTTTCTCTCCGTCTATCGTCTGCATACCTTTCTTTAAATGAATATGCAAATCCTGTGTAGGGTCGTCGTAATCCATATCAATAGGTACTTCAAACTGTACACCACCTATAACGTCTACCATTTTTATTAATAAATCATTATTGATAATTGCATAATAATCAATATCTATGCCAGTCAACTCTTCGACTGCTTCCACAGTCTTATCAACACCTTTAGCGTATAAAGCATTTATCTTATCATTACCCTTTGCCCTATTTTTGTTTTTTCCAATAAAAGTGTCTCTAGGTATTGAAAGCATCATCGCCTGATTAGTCTTTGGATTGTAACCACAAAGCATAATCGTATCTGTTAAATGACTGTCTAAATCAGTACTAACACCCAAAGCTAATACATATATTGTATCTAAATCTTCTAAATCTTTCTTGTTTGAGCCTAAGGTGGTAAGCAAAAATCCCTTCAAGCCTCCTCCGTTTTGTTGGATTTGCACTGCAAAAACGACCCCTGCTATTATTGTAATTAGAATAAGTAGACCAAAAATTCTTAATAATCCCGATTTTTTCTTCTTTTTAGTTTTAGATCTTCTACTCACTCAGGTCCCTTACCTTTCTATTTTTTAAAAATTATGTTAGTGATGACATTATTATTGTACATTTTGCTTCCTAAAGTTGAATCTTGTATAGAATCAATAACTCCCCAGTTTTGAATAATTGGAGAAGCTACTGCAAACACTGCTAAAATAATGTATACAGTTAAAAATCCCTTCAAAATTCCATAAATCAAACCACCAGATTTGTTGAAAGTCTTGATAATAGGTAAACTTCCAACAAGTTCTGCTGCAAATCTTATAAATAATAGTAAAAATCTTAAAAGCATTAGCAATATAAGCATTGAGCCTATTCTAATCATACCAACAGCAATATTTGTAGAAACATATTCCACAACATTAGTTACTGATTTATCTAAAGCCTCACTAACAAATGAATTAAGCACATTCACAACGCCTTCTGACATTGCAGTAGTTTCTTCATTATACTCTAATAACTCTCCATCAGCAAGTGTAGTACCTTGAATGTTTTGCGCGATTTTCTCAGCCAACCATTCATCAATTTGCGTCTTTGATATAATCGCATTAGACATTGGTTTATATAGAACAAACATTATAATAAGTGAAACTACAAACACTAAAATCTTGAACATTACACCTACTAAACCTCTTCTATATCCCCAAAACGTATTTGAAATAATTATTGAGATAATTACTAAATCTACTAAAACGCCACCAAAGGCTATCCAATTTATAACCCCCATTGTTCCTCCTATATACCGATTAATTCTATCTTATCTTTATATATAATTCCAGCAATGCTATCTCCCACAACCAAATTCTTAATTTCTTGCTTTGACTTGTAAGATTTTAAAAGCATACCATTTGAACTAACAATTTGAACCTCAGTTCCTAAATTTATACCAATTAAATTTGTGCTAACTATCATACTTTTAGGCATATCATTTTTCAAAATATACAAATTCTCTGATGTGCTGTTTGCATTCTTAATCGTCATCTCATATTCATACGAAAATAAACCTGATGACTGCTTTCTAATAATCGCAATCTTGTCTCTTAGCTTCATATCCAAAAACAAAGCATCTTTATCAATATCCATGTAATTTTCACTATTTTCTATACCTACTTTTTGAATATGATTGTTGAACATACATAAAGCTACATCTCTGTCTATATATCTAATATATGACACGATTTCGCCAGTATTTGATTCATATTTGTTAATAACTGAATTCTTTGGATCACTCTGCGCAAGCTCGA
>CANDKR010000032.1 GCA_947385375.1 uncultured Clostridia bacterium | reverse complement strand
TGGTGCTTCAACTGGGCAAACACCTGCACAAGTTCCACAGCTAATGCAAACATTTGCATCGATAACATATTTGTCATCACCTTGTGAAATACATCCCATTGGGCAAGCTCCTGCACAAGCTCCACAGCTAATACATTTTTCAGAAATTTTATATGCCATATGTAAATTCCTCCTTGAACTATTTTATTTATTATATTAAATATTTATTCTTTTTTCAATACTTTTATAATAATTTTCTACACTATTTGCATAATCTTTTTGCAATTTTCTTTACTTTTCGCATAACTTCTTTTTCATCTAGATTAGTCATTTTCCTATTTTGCATAACGATTTTGCCATCTATCATAACCTTTTCAACATCTGCTCCATTTGCTGAATATACAATATTTGCACACACATCATTTTCTGGGCAAAGATGTATTTTATCTGTTTTTATAAATATAATATCAGCCTTCTTCCCTACTTCTATTGTTCCAATTTCCTTATCTAAGCCAAGTACTTTAGCACCTTCAATTGTTGCCATTTTTAAAATATCATAAGCAGTAATTGAAGTAGGCTCCATAGTATTTACCTTTTGCAAATATGCTGCTGTTTTCATTTCTTCAAACATATCAAGTGTTGTTGTACTACCTATTCCGTCTGTACCAAGTCCTACATTTATACCATTTTTTCTAAGATTTACAACATCACATATTCCAGAAGACAATTTGCAATTACTGATAGGATTATGTGCAATACCTATCTGTGCTCTATGTTCTTTCAAACTCTCAATATCTTCATCAGAAAAATAAATTCCATTTGCAAGTACAACAGGTACATCAAAAACTCCTAAATCGGCTAAATACTGTGTACTAGATTTTTCATATTTATCTTTAATAATCGTATCTTCATCAATAGTTTCTGCTAAATGTATATGAATTCCTGTCTCTAATTCTTTTGCTGTATCTACACATAATTTAATCGTTTCAGGACTACAAGAATCTGGCGCATTTGGTGCAACATATATTTTTATTTTGCTATTTGGTCCATTATATTTTTTAGCAAATTCTCTAGTTTTTTCTAGCTTTCCATCTATGGCTTCGTCCGTAATAGTCCAACCAACAACAGCTCTCATACCTGTTGCTTCTAGTGCTTCAACACTTTTCTCCATACCAAAGTACATATCATTACAAGTAGTAGTTCCTGACTTTATCATTTCTAAAAAAGATAAATAAGCATTCCAATAAATATCTTCTGGCTCTAGCTTGTCCTCTACTGGAAATATAGCTGTTTCTAGCCAATCCATAAGCTTTTGATCTGCTTTATAGCCTCTAAAAATACTCATAGCAGCGTGCGTATGAGTATTTACTAAACCTGGCATTATGAGCATATTTTTAGCATTTATCTTATCACATTCTTCATCTATTTGTATATCTTTATCTATTCTTTCGATTATATTTTCATTAATCAATATATCAGTCTTTTGGATATTAGGTGCGTCTCCTAGCATATCTAAAACGTAAGCATTTGTTATAAGTGTTCTCATTTAATAATCCCCTTAATTGTTACATTTATCTTTTGCATTTAATTAGCTTCTATATTTGCTCGTTAGCCTTATTTTTCTCATCAACTTTTTCAAGTTTCTCTAATTTTTCAAGTTCTTTTAAGTCTTCTTCATTTTCTACATCAAGTTTCTCATCATCAACTTTGGCATCCTCAATAACTACAACATCATTTACTGAATGTTTCTTAAAATAAGTATTATCTTCATTATCTTTATATTTTACTCTTAAAACCTCTTTTAAAGTCTCAACAGACGCAACTTCCCCTGTTCCCTCTTCTGTTTTAACAATAGCTCCGATTTTAGGAAGTCTTTTCAATTTTTCTTCATAAACATTTTGTTCATATTTTAAGCAACACATTAATCTTCCACAATTTCCTGAAATCTTAGTTGGATTTAAAGAAATATTTTGTTCTTTTGCCATTTTAATAGAAACCGCTTCAAAATTACCTAAAAAAGAACAACAACAAAGTCTTCTACCACAGATACCATTTCCATCTATCATTTTAACTTCATCTCTAACGCCAATTTGTCTAAGCTCTATTCTTGTTCTAAATACTGACGCTAAATCTTTTACAAGCTCTCTAAAGTCAATTCTTCCATCTGCTGTAAAGTAGAATAAAATCTTGCTTCCATCATACTTATATTCAACATCTACCAATTTCATTGGTAACTCATGTTTTGCAATTTTTTCTTCACAAATTTTTAATGCCTCTGGTTCTTTTTTCTTGTATTCTAATCTTATCTCCTCATCTTTAGGAGTAACAATTCTAACAACTTTCTTTAGTGGTTCATTTACTTCGCTATCTTCAACTTCTTTTCTAGGAATAACTACTTCTCCATATTCCTCACCCATTGCTGTATCTACGATAACGTGCATACCTTGTTCCAAGTTCAAATTTTCAGGATCAAAATAATATGTTTTACCTGGACTTTTAAACCTGATGCCTGCAACTACTTTCATTTACTTCCTCCCACATTTTTAAAACTAAATTATCAATAGTCATATCAAAATTTGCATTTGCTTTTAAGCGATTTTTACACTCACTAACCAATTTTATGCAATTCAAATATTGTTTATTTTCTCTTGATACATCAAATAAACAAACTGTTAAATAATCTAATATATCATTAATATTTTCTTTATCATAAATAATTTTAGCACTTACCATTATATCTATGATATCGTCTTTTGACAAGCTTTTTACGAAATTTTCTAAACTTATATATTTTTTGCTATTCTCTTTTAAATTAATAGCTCTTCCAATACTACCACCAAAAGATTTTAAAAGATTATCTGTTAAATCTTCATAATCTAAGATTTCAGTAGCAAATTTTCTCAAATCTTCTTCTGAAATATCCTTAAATTTTAACATCATACATCTTGACTTTATAGTATTTAAAATAACATTTTCATTTGAAGATATAAGTATAATTACAACATATTCTGGTGGCTCTTCTAAAGTTTTTAGCAAACAATTTTGAGCTTCTTTTGTCATCTTTTCTGCATTATTTATAATATACACTTTTTTATCTGAAATAATCGGCTTTTCAATAACTTTTTCTGTTATTTTCCTTATCTGGTCTATCTTAATTGTCTCTCCCTCATCATTTATAAGGAAAAAATCAGGATGGTTATCACTAAGAAAATATGTACACGATTTACATGTACATATTTCTTCTTCAGTATTATTACATAATATATTTTTAGCAAATTCCTTCGCTATCATTTTCTTGCCTATCCCATCTGTTCCTAAAAACAAATACGAATGCAGAATATTGCCTTCTTTTATGCTGTTTTTTAAATATTCTTTTGCTTCTCGATTTCCTATAATATTTTTAAAATCCACTTATAAGTTTCCTTTACTGTTCTATTTTTCCCCATACATCAAATGGCCAAAATCTAAATACTACTATACCTTCAACTTTGTCTATTGGAACACATCCGAAATCTCTACAATCTGTACTATGTGGTCTATTGTCTCCCATTGCAAATATGTAACCCTTTGGTACTACAAAATCATTGAAGAATTTTTCATTTGTTACTACATCATCTGCTAAATAATCCTCTTCAAGTAATTCTCCATTGATATACACTTTATTAGCTTCAATCTTAACGTGTTCACCTTCTGTTGCAATTACTCTTTTTATAAAACTTTTTTTAGTCAATTCTAAACTATAATATACAAATCTATTAAATAAGCCTTCTGGTTCTTTATCATATACTGCAACTGGGTTTGATTGGTCAACTTCCCAACTTTGATAAGTTTTGCTTGGACCTTCAAAAGTAATTATGTCTCCACGCTGTGGTACTTTTTTACTGATTCTATGTGTCCTATTTAAAATCAGTCTTTGACCGTCTTTTAAAGTAGGATACATAGATCTTTGTTTTACAATTGTTGGTGTACCGATAAAATATCTAAATAATAAAGCTAAGACTAAAGCAATTATTATGCAGTATACCCATTCTAAAATATTTTTAACATTCTCGTTCATTGCTAACCTTTCTAACGGCTATTCGTCTTTTTTCTTTCTGCCTTTTGTCATTCTATCTTTTTGATTTTGTTTTAATGTTTTTTCCATTTCTGCTAAAAATCCAATATCAACTGATTCTGTCTGTTCTTCTGCTTGCTCTTCTGGCATAAATGAAAATTGAGTATCATCTATAAAATCTTCTTCTGTTTTCTTTTTAGTATATTTTTTATGAGTTGCTTTTAAATCTTCATCTCTAGTATCAACTGAGAAACCTGAGAAATCGTCAACGCTAGCTGCTTCTTTCATTTTATTTATTTTGTCCATAAAGCTTTCTGCGTCTTCCTCTATTGGTTTAAATGGTCCATCTACAAAAGTATCTGAAGTATCTTCTTCATCATCTAATTCTGAGATTTTTGAATCCATATCAACTGCATCAGTATAAGAGAAATTGTTATCATCTAAACTGTCGATTTCTGCATTTAATTTATCTACATCAAAAACCATTGTTGAAGAAAAATCAGCTTCTTCTGGTTCTACTTCTACTTCTTTCTTAGCTTTTCTTCCTCTTGTTGCTTTTGGAGCTTCTTCTTTTTCTTCTTTAACTTTCTTTGGTCTTCCTCTTCTCTTAGGTTTTGCAGGCTCTGGTTCAGGCTCTGGTTTGATTTCTATTTCTTCAACTTCTTCAAAATCAACTACTGGCTCTACAACTGGTTCTTCATCATCATTATCAAAAATTCCAAAATCTATTACTGCTTCTGGTCCATCTGGTTCTGCTTCGTCCTCTTCTTCATACTCTTCGTATTCAGGTTCTTGAGTTTCTTGAGCTGTTTCTGCTGGATCATAAACCTCGAAAGCAATTTCATCATCTATATCATTATTGAAAGTATAATTATCAGTAGGTTGTTGTTCGAATAAACTAATATCGTCTTCTTCATATTCATCTTGCTCTGCTAAATCATTTGGTGACACATAATCACTTTCATAAGTTTCGTCATCATCACTCTCATAGTGCATATCATACAAATTCTCATTTGCATAAATATCTGACTCCTCTTTATCTGTATATTCATATTCTGATTGTTTTTGTTTTAATTTTGATTTTTTATCTTTTACTGCCTTAGCAGCTTTTCTAGCGTGAGTGCTATCTGAAGCTGTATCCATTTTATATCCTATGAATAATACAGCAACAATTAATACTACTCCAATAGCTAATATTCCGATATTTCCCATTTTTTAAATTCCTTTCTCTTGTATATTAATTTTTTTAGTTGGTATTCTTATAACAACTTCTGTACCTTTTCCAAACTCGCTCTTTATCTCTATTCTGCTATCATTTTTATCCAAAATTTCTTTAGCAATAGATAGTCCGAGTCCTGTTCCACCCATCTCTCTTGTTCTTGCTTTATCAACTCTATAAAATCTTTCAAATACCTTATCTAAATCTTCTTTTGTCATTCCAATACCAGTATCAATGATTTTGATATATGGGTCTTTTACGCAACCTATATATGCTTTTATTGTCCCACCTTCATTGGTATATTTTATAGAATTTGTTAAAATATTTATTATAACTCGCTCAATCCCGCCTTTGTCAGCAAAAACCATTGGTACATCTGCTGTAACAAAGCATTCATTTGTAAGTTTTTTCTTATCCATTTCGAATTTCAAACCGTCAAAAACATATTTTACAAGTTCTCCTAAATCAAATTCAGTCTTTTCAATTTTAACTTTAGAAGTATCATATCTAGAAAGTGTAAGTAGGTCTTTTACTAGATGTGACATACGGTTTGCTTCCGAAAAAATTCTATTTAAGAAATTCATTTGAAGCTCTTTATCGATATCATTATTATCCATAAGAGTTTCTGAATATCCAATTATTGTTGTAATTGGTGTTTGTAGTTCGTGAGACACATCAGCCACAAACTGCTTCCTCATACTATCAAGTTTTACGTGTTCTGTGATATCTTGTATAACTACAATTACTCCTGCTGGTCTATCATTTTCATTTTTAAATGGAGCAAAAAATAAATTTAT
>CANDKR010000031.1 GCA_947385375.1 uncultured Clostridia bacterium | reverse complement strand
GTGCCGAAGATACTTGCGAGTTACCTTGCTGGGAAAATAGGACGTCGCCAGATTTTTTTTATTTTTTAAAAGGTTATATAAAGATAATGAACACGAATAAACAAGTTTTAATAGATAATATTGATAAAATACATACAACTGAATTAGGTGTTAATAGAATAAAGAAAAATTTGAACTTAACAGCTATTGAGAATGTAGTAGAATATTGTAAGAATAAGATTATGGATGAAAATTGCAATATTTATATGAAAGGTAAAAATTGGTATTGTGAGATTGATAATATCAGAATAACTGTTAATTCATATAGTTATACTATTATAACTGCACATATACAAAAATAATTATATATAGACAAATACTTTTGAAAGATATACTTTTGTATGTCTTTTTTTATTTAACAATTTTTACAAAATTATTACAAAAAGCATTGAAAAAAATTATAAGAAATGATATAGTTTAAACAGCTTTTAAGAATAATAATTTATTTTCAAAAGTACAACATAATCATTAGGAGGAAATAATGATTAGAGTAAACGAAAATTTTTTACAAATACAACAAAGTTACCTTTTTGGAACTATTATAAAAAAGGTAAATGAATACGCAAAGGAGAATCCAGACGCAAAAATTATTAAATTAGGTGTTGGAGATGTAACAAGACCAATTCCACAAGTTATTCTTGATGCTATGCACAAAGCTGTTGAGGAGATGGGAGATGCAAAGACTTTCAAAGGATATGGTCCAGAGATTGGGTATGATTTTTTGAAAGAAAAAATCAAAGAATATGATTACAAGAGAAGTGGTATTGATGTTGATATAGATGAGATATTTATATCAGATGGTATTAACTCAGATTGTGGAAATATAGTAGATTTATTTGCACAAGAGAATAGAGTTGCAATAGCCGATCCTGTATATCCAGTATATCTTGACACAAATGTAATGTCAGGTAGAAGTGGTGATTATAATAAAGAAACTGGAAAATATAAAGATATAGTATATCTTTCAGTTACTGCTGAAAATGATTTTATACCAGAATTACCAAAAGAAAAAGTTGATATGATATATTTATGCTACCCTAACAATCCAACAGGTACAACACTTACAAAATCTCAATTAAAAGAGTGGGTAGATTATGCTAGAGAAAACAAATCAATAATATTGTTTGATGCAGCTTATGAAGCTTTTGTTTCTGCTGATGATGTACCACATAGTATATATGAAATTGAAGGAGCAAAAGAAGTTGCAATTGAGTTTAAGAGCTATTCAAAAACAGCTGGTTTTACAGGTTTAAGATGTGCTTATACGATTGTACCAAAAGAGGTTAAGGCATATACTAAAGCTGGTGAGCCTATATATCTAAACAAGTTATGGGATAGACGTCAATGTACTAAGTTCAATGGAGCTTCTTATGTTATTCAAAGAGGAGCAGAAGCAACTTATACTGAGGAAGGCAGAAAACAAATATTAGAAAATATAAATTATTATAAAGAAAATTGTGCTATAATAAAAAAAGGTTTAGAAGAAGCAGGTTTTACAGTATATGGTGGTGTTAATTCACCTTATGTATGGCTTAAATTACCAGAAGGCGAAAAGTCTTGGGACTTCTTCGAAAAACTATTAAGAAAAGCTAATGTAGTTGGAACTCCAGGTGTGGGCTTTGGTCCAAGTGGAGAAGGTTATTTTAGACTAACAGGCTTTGGAACTAAAGAAAATACTGTTGAAGCAGTTGAAAGGATAAAAAAGATATGGAATTAATTCTTCCTGAATATGCAAAATATGTTTATGAAATAAATTGTCTTAGAATAAATGTTGCAAAAGTTCTTGCACATAGAGATGCGTTAAAGTATCATATTTGTAGGTATATCGAATTAGACTATATGCTTAAAGTAGGTGCTTTAGAGTACAAGCAATTCTTAATTGAAAATAAAGTAGAAAAGGCTAAAAGAATGCTACATTATCTTCAAGATGAGAATGCAAAACCTGAGGACTTACCTGAGCTTATAAGAAAAGAGTTTGAGGAAAAAGATCAGAAAGCAAAAGATATGGGTGAGTCGATAAACAACGCTATTGATATGAGCTTAGAGAGAATTCCAACAGAGGACGAGATTACAGAGCTAAACTCACACTATTTAGTACTTCTTAGAGATTATTCACCTGAAATTAATATAAAGAACTCAGATGAAGAAAAAGAGATGTTTGACGATATCCAAAAAGCTTATATCTTATGCGATTTAGAGACTATCAAAAAATATGAGAAATCTAAAAAAGAAGAGTTATTTTTTGATGAGTTAGAAGAGTATAAAAAGGAGAAGGTAAGACTTAATGAATTACTTTCAAATACTAATAAAGAAATTGCTAAAATAAAAAATACTTTTCCATATACTGAAAAGCTTAGTATTCAAGACGAGAATTTATTTAGAAGAAGAAAAGAAACTATAAATGCTAGAACTAATGAATTAGAAGATGAACTTCAACTTTTACAGAAAGAATTAAGAAAATTTTAAAAAACAAAGTAAAATTAGTTGACTAATTATAAAAAATGAGTTATACTTAGTTAGTCGACTAATTTTTTTGTGCGTAAAAGAATATAATATATAAGGGGTAAGATTATGAAAGATATTGTTTGTCCACACAAAACTGAGATTGATGAAATGATGTTTTTGAAAGGTACTATTTTAAGAATAAATCTTAACAGGCTGGGATTATATGTAGGTCAGCCTGTTATGTTAGATATAATAACAAATAATCCACGGATTAACGCAAAAGGTTTTGGCAGATATAGCAAATATTAAGCCATCAACAGTTAATGTAATGCTTGGGCGTATGGCAAAAAATGGATTAGTGGAAATAAAGAAAGATGAAAATAATTCTAAATTAAGTAGAGTGTATATAACAGAAACTGGGAAAAAACTCTTTAAGAAATGTGATAAGTTGAAAAAACAGCTGGATGAATTTATGTTTGAAGGGGTAAGTGCTGAGGAAGTTCAAAATTTCAATAGTACTTTATCTAAAATAAATAATAACTTAAGAAGAAAACTAAAGGAGGAGGAAAAGTAGACAATGAATTTGTTTAAGTATTTAAAAGGAAATGTAAAATCTGCAATACTTGGACCATTATTTATTATAGTTGATACAGTTGGAATGATTGCTGTTCCATATTTTAGTTCAAAAATAATGGATATTGGAATTCCAAATGGCGACAAAGATTATATAATTCGAATGGGAATTTATATGATAATCGTTTCTGCTATATCAATGCTTGGCGGATTTCTAGCAATGTATCATTCTTCAAAAGCAGCGTATGGTTTTGGGTATAATTTAAGGAAAGACTTGATGGAAAAAATTCAGGAATTTTCTTTTAATAATATCAATAAATTTGGTACTGCATCACTTATAACAAGGATGACTAATGATGTTGAAATTTTAGTACAACTTGTACAGATGTGTTTGAGAATGGTTATTAGAACACCAGTAATGCTTATTGGTGGAATTATAATGATGATTACAATGAGCCCAAAAGTAGCACTTATATTTTTAGCTTTAATACCGATTTTAGCTGTTGTAATGGGATTTATACTAGTAAAAGGTTTTCCATTATTTAAAGTGGTTCAAACTAAAATTGACAATGTAAATAATGTAATTAGAGAAAACTTAGTTGGAGCAAGAGTAGTAAAATCTTTTGTTAGACAAGATTATGAAAATGAAAGATTTAATAAAGCAAATACTGAGCTTATGGATATAACAATTAAAAGTTATAATATTATGATTTTGCTTATGCCAGCAATTATGCTTATTATGAACTTATCTATTGCATCAGTTTTATGGATAGGTGCTTCTGGAACAATTGAAGTAGGTGCAATTAGTGCATCAATTACATATATGACAATGACACTTATGTCTTTAATGATGTTGTCAATGATTTTTATGAATTTCTCAAGAGCAAAAGCTTCAACAGACCGTATTTCTGAAGTATTAAATGAAGTATCTGATATTAATAGTAAGGAAAATGCAAAAGCAGAGAAGATAGAAAAAGGTGATGTTGAGTTTGATGTAGATGAATTCACTTTTAAGGATTCTAAAGGAGAGGCAATCTTAAATAATATAAAATGTAATATAAAAGCAGGTGAAATGGTTGCTATTATCGGTTCAACAGGAACAGGTAAATCAACAATGGTAAATTTAATTCCTAGATTTTATGATGTTACAAAAGGTAGCGTAAAAATTGATGGAATCGATGTTAGGGATTATAATTTAGTTACTCTAAGAGATAGTATAGGAATGGTACCTCAGGAAAATAGATTGTTTGCAGGAACTATTGCAGAGAATATTAGATGGGGTAAGAAAGACGCAAGCTTAGAAGAAATAAAACATGCTTGTAAAGTTGCTCAAATTGATGAATATATTGAAGGATTACCAGATAAATATGATTCAAGAGTAGAAGAGAGAGGAACAAACTTCTCAGGTGGACAAAAACAAAGATTAGCTATTGCAAGAGCATTAGTTAAAAAGCCAAAAATATTGATTTTAGATGATAGTGTAAGTGCTTTGGATAGCACAACAGAGTTAAATTTAAGAACAGCATTAAAAGAAGAATTTAAAGATACTACTATTCTTATGATTGTTCAAAAAATAAGTAGTTGTAAGGAAGTAGATAGAGTATTAGTTATAGATGATGGCACAATTGTTGGAAATGGTGTTCATAGTGAATTGATTGAAACTAATTCGATTTATAAAGAGATTAGTGAATCTCAAAAAGAAGTAATGCCAGAAGAATAACTAGGAGGGAGATAAAATGGCAGAAGAAAAAATGAGAAAGCCAGCAGGGGGACCTGGTGGACGTGGACCAATGAGTGTAAATCTTGACAAAGCGAAAAATAGTAAAGCAACAATTAAAAGATTACTAAAATACTTAGATGGTAGCAAGAAAATTTTATTTATTGTAGTAATTTTCATTATTGCTTATGTTATATTAAACACTAGTCAGTCTTTAATGCTACAACCAATTATTGATGATTATATTACACCACTTTTAGAAAACCCAGCTGATAATGAAGCAAAACTTGGTTGTATAAGAATGATAGGAACTTTATTCATTATTTGTATGTTAACAGCATTTTGCTCTTTTTTACAGTCAAAGTTTATGATAAAGGTATCTCAAAAAGTTGTAAAACAGATGAGAGATGAAGTTTTTGCAAAAATTCAAAGATTACCAATAAGATATTTTGTTGTTCACCCGTCAGGTGAGCTTATGAGTAGAATTGTTAATGATATAGACAATATTAGTACAGCACTTAATACAAGCATAAATCAATTAATTTCCGGAGTTTTAACAGTAGTAGTGATATTAGTTATCTTGTTCGTTATTAATCCTATTTTGGCAATTATAAGCTTAATATCACTACCAATAATGTTGTTTGTAGTAGGAAAAATTGCAAACTATAATAAAGCTCAATTCGTAAAGCAACAAGAAGCGTTAGCTGATGTTAATGGATATGTTCAAGAGTACGTTTCAGGGCAAAAAGTTATAAAGGCTTTTAATAAGGAAAATGATGTAAAAATTGAATTTGATAAAAGAAATGAAAACTTAAGAAAAAACGGATTTATGGCACAAACAGTTGCTGGTATGGTAATGCCAATTATGGGAAATATCAGTAATATAACAACAGCAATAACAACAGTAGTAGCAGGAATTTTCTGTATTAAAGGAAAAATTACATTAGGTACTATAACAATATTTTCAAAATTCTCAAAAGAATATTCAAGACCAATTACAGAAATTGCAAACCAATTTAATGTAATTCAAGCAGGAATTGCAGGTGCTGAAAGAATTTTCGAGATATTAGATGAGAAGGAAGAATATCCAGAAAATAGTAATAAACCGGAAATCGGAAAAATTGAAGGGCATGTGGAATTTAAAGATGTTGATTTTGGATATCCAGAGAAATATAAAGCATTAATAAATGTAAATATTGATGCAAAACCTGGTCAAACTTTTGCAATTGTTGGACCAACTGGTGCTGGAAAAACAACAATAGTAGATTTGCTTATTAGATTTTATGACGTAAGATCTGGAAAGATTTTGATTGACGGAAAAGATATAAGAGATGTTGAGAAAAATTCTTTAAGAGATGCAATAGGTATAGTTCTTCAAGATACAGTATTGTTTAGTGGTACAATAATGGATAATATTAGATATGGTAAGTTAGATGCTACTGATGAAGAAGTAATTGAGGCTGCTAAACTTGCAGATGCACATAGCTTTATAAAAAGACTTCCAAATGGATATGATACAATAATTTCAGAAGATGCTGGAAACATATCAAAAGGTCAAGCACAACTTATAAATATAGCAAGAGTTATTTTAAATAATCCACAAATATTAGTACTTGATGAAGCAACAAGTAATGTTGATACTCGTATGGAAGTAAAAATTCAAAAAGCAATGGGAAAACTTCTAGAAGGAAGAACAAGTTTTGTTATAGCTCATAGATTATCAACTATTGTAAATAGCGATAAAATTTTGGTTATAAATGATGGAGAAATAATTGAACAAGGAAGTCATAATGAACTTATTGCTAAAAAGGGTGTATATTATAGAATGTATACAGGAGTTTTCGATAAAGCTTCTTAATATTTAAAAATTTCTATTGCCAAGCTTGAACAAAAATGTTATAATACTATTAGCTTATTATGTAAAGAAAGGTATAGAGATGAATCAAATTCTTATTGCAGAGAAATTGTATATAACTCCTGAAATGAGAAAGAAAAAAAGAATGTATAAAATTGACTTCTTTATTTCTGTTTTTTTGGTATGCATTTTATTCTCTTATTACATATATGCTGAATATGATAAAAACAAGAATGAACAAGTTTCACAGGAAATTTTACAGAGCATTCAGTTTGAAGAAAACTTGGCTGATGATACAACAATTAAGTTTTCAAATGCTTCTCAAGTAGTTATCTTAAATACAGACGACCCATTTGAAGTAATTGTTTCTGAGCCAGTTGAAGATGAAGATGTAACAGGTGAGCTAATTGAAAGAAATAAATCAGTTACAGAAAATGGAACAGAATACTATACAGAGGCTATTGTTGATATTCCTTCAATTGATGTTCATTATCCAATATTAAAAGAAACATCTGGAACGATAGATCATATTGATGAATTACTTAAGATTTCACCTTGCTATTTCTGGGGACCATCACCAAATGAAGTTGGTAACTATTGTATAGTTGGTCATAATTATAGAAGTGCAAAATTCTTTAGTAAAGTTATAAATCTAAATGATGGAGATATAATTCAAATTACAGATTTAAAAGGAAATATGTTAGAATATGAAGTTTATGATAAATTTGTAGTTGCACCAGATGATTTAAGTTGTACAACACAGCTTACAAATGGTATGAAAGAAGTAACCTTGATTACTTGTACAAATGATAGTAGTCAAAGGGTTATCGTAAAAGCAAGAGAAATAAATTAAAAGGTAAATGAAAACCGTCGCTAGAGGGGTGTTAATTCCAGCGACGGTAATTTTTTTGACATTTCGCTATTCTCTAGTAGTGTAGAAAAATTTTCGAGAACGGCGGGTTGTAAAAACCTAATAAGTTTAAATGTCTATAATTATTATAGCACAGTTTACATAAAATGTAAAGATTAGTATTGTGTGTCATTAAGGTCTGCTGTAAGAGTTTCATAGTTTGGAATATAATTTTTTATCATATTATAAAAAGCTTTTGAATGTGTTTTATATTTTAGATGACAGAATTCGTGAACAATAACGTATTCAATAACTTCTTTTTTATATTTAAAAAGTTCTGGATTAATAGTGATGTTTTGGTTGTTATCGCAAGTAGCCAAAACATTTTTCATATATTTAAGTTCAACATTTTCTGGAGCTAGTTTTAAGTTTAATCTAGTTTTCTCAAGTATAGCTTCTAACTCTTGATTGGCAACTTCCATATATAATTTAGTACGAATAAATTCCATTACACTAGAAATGTTTTTGTCTTTATATGAGTTAGGTAAGATAACATCAATTGAAGTGTCATTTAAAGTAACTTCTGGAACTTTTGTGAATTTAAAAGTAACTTTTGTTGAATAAGTTTTACCAAACAAAATGATATTTTCGTATCCTAAAGTTTTTCTTTGCTCGTATTCTTTTAATTTTTCAAGTATCCAATTTGTTTTCTCACTAACTACAGTTTGAATTTGTTTGTTAGAAAGGTACCAAGGTGCACATACAACTACTTCACCGTTTTGTACTGAGATTTTGAAATTGTTGTCAAATGCAGTGTCTACTGTATAAGATATAGCGTTTTTTCTATTAAAAAATAAATTCATATTGATACCTCCTAAAAATTTGTTTTCCAAATCATTGTTCGTATTTATTTTACATTTTGAAATTTAATTTGTCAATAGATTTTTGCAAAAAAGTGTTCGCAATTTAAAACCGAACATTTGAAAGCTTGATTATATCAGGATTTTACGAACAAAAATTTTTTATTAATTTTTTAATTTTATAATTAGTGTCAAATAAAAGCGAACAAACATAAGATATATAAAGATTATTTATGGAGGATTTTTATGGCAAAAATTTTATTATATAATAACAATTCTAATAGAATGGAGACATACTACAAAGGACTTTCAGAAGCTATGCCATATAATTCTGGCAGAACTTTAACAGTAAGAGAGTTTAGTGGAAGTAGTAATAGTAATATTTTATGGACAGATTTAAGAACAATGGAATCTTGGAATAGTCTTAGATATTTATATGGAGCTTCAATTTATGTAGGATTTGCTTTTAAGAGACCTTGGCAAGGTGGACATGGCAATTTGTCGCAACATTACGCGCGGAACAGCTTTTGACTGTGCTCAGACAGCAACATCAAGTCAAAGGGCAATAATTAGAAATTTAGCAAGTTCTATTTGGGCATATGTAGAGCCGGCTTATTTGACACCTCGATGGGTACATTTCGACGATAGATGGATTGCAGCAGGGTATCCAAATACAAGAAGAGGTAGCAGAGGAATTTATGTATGTGTAGCACAAGATTCATTAACTACTTTAGGATATAACACAGGTGGTCTTGATGGAGTTTTTGGAGCAAATACAGAAAATGCAGTAAGAAGTTATCAAAGACGAAAAGGTTTATCAGCAGATGGAATACTAGGACCAAATAGTTGGAGAGCTTTAATGGCAGATGTAGTTGGAAGAGGTCC
>CANDKR010000030.1 GCA_947385375.1 uncultured Clostridia bacterium | reverse complement strand
CTGAAACGCAAGAATTTGTTGTTCCTAAATCAATACCTATGATTTTTCCCATTTTAAATTCCTCCTTGAATATATCTTTTTTCTTCTTTTCTTTAGTTTATATATAATAATTTACATTATTAACATTGTAATTTTAGTTAACAACGAAAGACGAAGCTTTTCATATTAATTAGCTACTATTACCATTGAGTGACGCACAACTTTATTACCTATTTTGTAGCCTTTTCTATATTCTTCTACAATTTCTTGTATACCTTTACTTGAATCTTCTACATGTGATACTGCCTCATGTAACTCTGGGTCAAAAGTTGTTCCTATTGATTCAATCTCAGTTAGTCCTAGTTTTGCAAGTGCTTCTGATAATTGTTTTGAAACCATTTTAACACCAGCTTGATAGTTTAAGTCTTCTGTATGGGCGTCTGCTGCTTTTTCTAGGTTATCCATAATTGGAAGAATCGTCATAACAACATCTCCTGTAACCATGCCATACAAACTGTCTCTTTCTTTTTGACTTCTTTTTTTGTAGTTTTCAAATTCTGCAAGAAGTCTTTTGTATCTATCTTCAAGTTCATCAATTTCACTCTTATTTTCTATTTCTCCACTATTTTGAATTTCCTCTGCTGTTTCAAAATATTCATTTGCTTCGTTTTCTTCCAAATCTCTTTCCTACCTTTCTTTAGAATTTGCCTTTTTTATAATCGTCATTCAACTTTTTACTAATGTATTTCATAACTGAAATTACTTTTGAGTAGTCCATTCTAGTTGGACCTATAATTCCTATTGTACCAATATCTTTTCCATCTAATAAATGGTTGAAAGTAACGATACTAAAGTTCTTAAGCTCTTCTCTTTCAGACTCTGAACCGATGTACACATTTATGTCTTTTGCCATGCCTGTGTTTATTACATCAGCAATTATATCTTTTGCATCAATAACATTTAAGAAATCTTTTGCCATATCTTGCTTTTTGAATTCTGGCATATCGATAACTTTGTTAGCTCCCTTAATATATGTTTTAGAATCTTCTAACAGTTTATTTATTTCTTCAATAATCTTTTCAATTATTTTTATTCCTGTTTTCATTTCTGCAACTATATATTCTTCTATTGGTCCATCTATTTTTTCAAGCGGTTTTCCAACAAGTTTGTTATTAAAAATATATGTTAAGTCATCAATTTGCTCTTGTGTTAAATCTTCATCAAATTTAATTATTGACTCTCTAATAATACCTGAATCCGTAAGGATTACAGCCATCAAAACTCTAGTTCCAAGTAATATAAATTTGATATCTATTATAGTATGATTGCTAACATTTGGCTCAATTGCTATTGTAGTGTAATGTGTTATTTCTGATAATGTTGTTGTAGCAATTTTAGTAAGATCTTCTAACCTATTTACCTTTGTCTCCATCATCTCTCTAATCATTTCAATTTCTTTTCTGCTTAGGTTATCTTCTCTTAATAATTCATCAACATAGTATCTATATCCTTTTTGTGAAGGAACTCTACCAGCAGAAGTATGTGGCTTTTCTAAAAAGCCTATTTGTTCAAGTTCTGCCATTTCATTTCTGATAGTAGCACTACTACAATTTAATTCTTCATTTTGAACTAAACTTCCAGAACTTACGGGTTCTGAAGTTTCAATATATTCTTCTACAATTGCTTGTAAAATCTTTCGTTTTCTATTGTCTAAATTTTCAGGCATATCTTTACTCCTTACTTTTAGCAATCTATTTCTTTGACTGCTAATATCTTACATCTTTTATTAGCACTTGTCAAGTCTTTTTGCTAATATTTTTTTAGTAATTTTTTCCTACGGAAATAACCGATTTTATTAATCTCTGCACCTAAGAAAATTATATAAAATGAAGCATATACCCACATCATTATAAGCATAAAACTTGTAAGACTTCCATAAATAAATGAGAAATTTCTAAATATTAATAAATACTTAGAAAATATATAAGATACTAAATTAAAAGCAATCATTCCAAAAAGTGCACCTATGAATTGACTTTTAAACGAAACCTTATGTTCAGGAATTACTCTATATATTAGTAATAGTCCAAATAAAACTAGAATTTTTGAAAAACGTCCAAAAACTGCTATTATCAGTCCAATTACTATTATAAGAATAAAAAGTATCGTTTGTAAAATACCTTTAAGGCGTAAATATATATAAGAAAACTCTTCTTTTTCTGTTTTATAAATTTTATTCATAATCTTATTTAATGCAAAAAGTCCTCTACCTGCTGACCAAAGCGTAAATATAAGTGAAATTGATATTGTTCCAATTGATTTTGAATATACTTCATATACAATATCTAAAACCATTTCATTCATACTTGCTGGTACAATATTAGAAATAACCTCAAACAATATATCTGGAGAAACTCCAGTATATTGAATTAAGGTTATTACTATCATAATAAACGGTATAAACGAAAGTATTGTATAATATGCACATACCGCAGACCATTCACTTATATTATCTTTCTTTATATTTTCAAATAACGTTTTTATCATAGTCTTAGTATTTACAAAAAAATATAAAAATGCCAAAGATTTTTTAAAAATCTTTGGCTATATAATTATTTTAATTTCATTGAAAGAAGTTTGCTTATACCTTTTTCTTCCATTGTGATACCGTAAACAGTGTCAGCTACTTCCATTGTTCCTTTTCTATGTGTAATTACTAAGAATTGAGTTGTATCTGTAAAATGATTTAAGTATTCTGCAAATCTATATACATTTACATCATCAAGTGCTGCCTCAATCTCATCTAGTACACAAAATGGTGCTGGATTGATTTTAAGTATTGCAAATAACAATGCAATCGCTGTAAATGCTTTTTCTCCACCTGATAGAAGCATCATATTTTGAAGCTTTTTGCCTGGTGGTTGTACTTCAATTTCAATTCCACATTCTAAAATATTTTCTGTATCTGCTAAGATAAGCTCTGCTTTTCCTCCACCGAAAAGCTCCACAAATACTTCACCAAAGTTTTTATTGATAACTTTGAATTGTTCTGCAAATTGCTTTTTCATTGTATCAGTCATTTCTGAGATAACTTTCTTAAGCTTTGTACTAGCTTCTTCTAAATCCAAACGTTGTTCACTAATAAAATCATATCTTTCCTTTAACTCTTGATATTCTTTTATTGCATTTACATTAACTGGTCCTAATTCTTTAATATCACTTCTTAAAGAATTAACTTCTTTTTGAACTTCATTTGCATTAGTTATAGGCTTAACTTCTCCTACTGTGTTTGGTGTAAGTTCATACTCTTCCCACATCTTATTGATAATTTGATTAAGCTCTAGGTCCAATTTTGAATTCTTCAAATCTAATTTTGAAATCTGATTTTTAACATCATCAACTCTTGCTGTAATTTCTTCGATTTCAGCTTCCAAAGCTACTACTTTCTCGTTCTTTTGCGTACGCTCTTGTTTTAGCTTATCTACCTTTTCTCCACTTTCTGCAACTTCTTTTTCAAGGTTTGTGATTTTTACTTTAGTTTCTTCAATATTTTTCTCGAATTCTTCATTGTCTTTTATAATTTTCTCACGAAGCTCTTTTTTATTTTCGATACTTGCCTTGTTATTAGTAATATCAGTATCCAATCTATCAAGCATTTCATTAATTGAAGTTTCACTCTCATCAAATGAAGATACAGATATTTTTAAGTTTGTAATATCAAAATTTAAGTCATCTATGTATCTTTGATTATCTTTATTTATCGCTGTAAACTCATCAATTACTTTATTTAATTCTTCATTTTCTTTATCAATTTTAGCAATTTTCTCATTAAACTCTACTTCTGCTGCTTGATTTTCTTCTTTTTCTTTCTTAAGCGCTTCTAAGTCTTCTTTTAATTTATCACGCTTTGCTTCTAGCTTAGTTATCTCTAAAGCTAAAGTCTCTTGCTTTTGATTTTCAGTCGCAAATATAATTTCTGCTTCTTGAAGTTTAGCCTGCTTTTCATCAAATCCCTCTAATACTTCTTGAACTTCTAGTGTATATTTTTCTTTATCTTTTTCTATCTTTTCTTTTTTAGTTTCTATATTTTTAAGTTCTTTTTCTAAGCTTTGAATTTCTTTTCCACGACCCAAAATACTTACGGTCTTCTTTTGTACAGAACCTCCACTAATTGCTCCAGATGGATTAATCATATCACCTTTTAAAGTTACTATCTTAAAAGAATATGAATTTTGTTTTGCAAGAGAAATCGCTGTATCCATATCTTCTACAAGTACTGTTTTTCCAAGCAAATTAGACACAATATCTTTATATTTTTTATCTGTTTCTACTAAATCGCTCGCAACTCCAATTACCCCACTTATGCCATTAGTAACTAATTTTGAAATCTTCTGTGGTTTTACAGAACTAATTGGTAAAAAAGATGCTCTTCCTAAATTATGCTCTCTTAAATGATTAACTAATTTTTTTGCCTCTTGTTCTGTATCTGTAACTATGTTTTGAAGTGCTCCTCCAAGTGTCATTTCAATTGCTGTTTCATATTTACTATCAACTGAGATTAAATTTGCCAAAACTCCATGTACACCTTTATTTAAAGTAGAATTTTTCTCGATGTCTTCTAATAGAAGTTTAACACTTCTACCATATCCTTCTTTTTCTTTCTCAGTCTCCACTAAGAATTTTAATCTTGAATTTTTAATTCTATAATCAGTATCTAAATTATTTATTTCCTCATCAAATTTAGCTACTTGACTAGCGCTTTCTTCACGTTTACCTTTGATTTCTTCTAATGCTTTTTGAAGTGTATTTTTATTTGCTTCTATTGTATGGAAACTTGTTGCCATATCACTTTTCTTAAGTCTTGTTTCATCTAATTCTGAAATAGTATCTTGAATCTCATTTTTTATTGATGTTTCTTTTTTATTTAAGTTCTCAAAATTAGCTTTTCCAGTGCTTATTTGATTTAAAATCTCATATCTGTTATCTATATTAGTTTGTACAGTTTGCTTCTTTGCCTCTATCTCTAAATCCTTCTCAGACAAAGTTTGTGTATATTTTGCAAGTTCCTCTTCTTTTTCTTTAAGCTCTGTATCAAACTTTTCCTTATTTGCTGTTAAGTTTGTTTTCTTTTCAATTTTAGTAGTTTTCTCGTTTTCAAGTTCAGTATTTCTTGCTTCTAAATCTTCAATATCTTTTGCGTATCTATCAAAATTTTCTTTATTATTTGCAATCCTTTCTTGCAAAATAGCTATTTCACTATTATATTGTTCTTTTTTCTTACCACCTTCAAAGCCTAAGTTTTGTGTAGCTTCAATTTGCTCTAAAAGTTCATCAATAGCCTTTTTCAAATTTTCTTTTTCTTCACCGCTATTATTTAATTTCTCTTCTTCTTTTATCTTTTGAGCTTCAAAAATATATATATTTTCTTTAATCTCTTTCATTTTCCCTTTATAATCTTCTATATTATATAGGAAAAGTCCAACTTCAATTTCTTTTAATCTCTCACGTAAATCTAAGAACTTCTTTGCTTTTTCTGACTGAGTCTTAAGTGGTCCAATAGTAGTTTCTATCTCACTTACAATGTCATTTATTCTAAGTAAGTTTAATTTAGTTTGCTCTAGCTTCTTCTCTGATTCATTTTTTCTCACTCTGTATTTTACAATACCTGCTGCCTCTTCAAAAATATGTCTTCTATCTTCAGATTTATTACTTAAAATCTCGTCTATTTTACCTTGTCCAATAATTGAATACCCATCTTTACCAATACCTGTATCCATAAATAACTCTAATATGTCTTTCAATCTACAAGGTGTTTTATTTATAAAATAACCAGTTTCACCACTTCTATATATTCTTCTAGTAACAATAACTTCATTATATTCAATCGGTAATTTTCCATCAGTATTATCTATAACAATAGAGCCTTCAGCATAGCCTAAAGACTTCCTATTTTGTGTTCCAGCAAAAATTATATCCTCTGATTTTTGTCCTCTTAAAGACTTCATACTTTGCTCACCAAGTATCCAGCGAATACAATCAGATATATTACTTTTTCCAGAGCCATTTGGACCGATAACTGTTGTAATACCCGGCATAAATTCAAGTACCGTCTTATCTGCGAAAGACTTAAATCCGTACATTTCTAATCTTTTTAAATACATCTTTTATTCCTCTTTTAAAATAACTATATATAACTATATCCCAAATTGACATTTTTCGCAAGTAAAAATTAAATTTTTAAAGCTACTTACTTGACTATAAATTTAATTAACTATAAAATAATATATATGTTTATGTACTAAAGGAGAAACTATGAAGGAAGATTTTGATTTTTATAGTAAAACCAGTTTAAAATCATATAACTTAGATGACCGTATTCGTTATCAATTGAAAATGCTTGATAGCTTGGATGCCTATACTAGAAAGCATTCAGAAAATGTTGCGTCTATTACTTGCAGACTTTGCGAATACTTAAAACTCGATCAAGGTTTTACTATTTATTGTACAACTTGTGCATATTTGCACGATATTGGAAAGATGTTCATACCACCAGAGGTTCTTCAAAAACCTTCTAGACTTACGGATGAAGAATATGAAATAATGAAAAGCCATACAACTATTGGCTATAAAATGTGTATGAATGACCCTAAACTTAGACCTTACGCTGCGGGTACTCTTTTCCACCACGAAGCTCTAAACGGTACTGGTTATCCTAACGGAGTTTCTGCTAATAAAATTCCTTATGAAGCACAAATAATCAGAGTTGCTGATGAATTCGAAGCTATTAGTGCTAAAAGACAGTACAAAACACATATTGGTATTATAGAAACTTTAAATATATTAATAGATGATACAAAACCAAATCCAATCTCTTCTATTCCAGAAGGTTTGAAGATTTTAGCCACTGAAACTAGACTTGGTAAAATTGATAGAAAAATCGTTAAAGCACTTTTCAAAGTTGTTATTGACGATACAGAATATGAAATTGCTTCTCGTTCAGATTATTTAGATTATTTAAAAGATGAAATTAAGCGTTTTGAAGAAGCAAACAGATATTATCAAAAAATGGAAGCTGCACCTACTGAAAGCAAAAAAGAATACTTCCGTGAAGGTGTTGCCGCTTTACTTAGAAGAAATGAAAGTGTTGATAGAGTACCTGAGACTTTACAAGAGCTTCAAGAAGCTTATAAAGTAAGAAAAGCTCATATTGAAAAACTTTATCTAGAAGTAAAACAAATAAAGAAATTAGTAGTCTAAAAAAGATGCCTTTTGGCATCTTTTTTATTAACTATTTAGAGCTAATCTAATTCCTTCCATATTCTCCCTTAATATTTTTGCACTACTATTTAATTTATCTTGGTTTTCAGGAGATAGTTCTAGGTTCAAAATTTCCCTAGCTCCGTTACTATTTACAATAGCAGGAACTCCTATGTATATGTCTTCTTGATCGTATTCTCCATTTAAGTAAGCTGATACTGTTAAAATCTCGTTAGTATCATTCATTATAGTTTTAACTATTTTTGCAAGTCCAAGACCAATTCCATAATATGTAGCTTTCTTTCTGTTTATAATCTCATAAGCTGCGTCTCTAACTTCAATATGAATTTTATCAAGGTCAGCCATATCTTTTCCTGCATCTTTAAAAATATCTATAACTCTTTTACAGCCTACATAAGCATGCTCCCAAGGAACAAATGAAGAATCTCCGTGTTCACCCATTATATATGCGTGAACATTTTTATTAGAAACATTCAAGTACTCTCCTACCATAAATCTAAGTCTTGCTGTATCTAAAGCAGTTCCTGAACCAATTACTCTACCAGTAGGGAATTTTGAAACTTCTTGAACAACTTTTGTCATTAAATCTACCGGGTTTGAAGCAATAAGGAAAATTCCTTTAAAGCCACTGTTTACAACTTGCATAGTAATATCTTTCATTATTTTAGCATTAGCGCCTGCAAGTTCTAATCTTGTTTGACCAGGTTTTTGATTAAGACCAGCTGTAATAACAACTATATCTGCATCCTCGCATTCACTATAATCTCCCGCCTTAATTTCCATATGACTTGAAGAACAAGGCAATCCGTGACATAAGTCCATAGCCTCTCCAATAGCTTTATCTTTTAGTACATCTATTAGAACAAGCTCGCTAACTCCACTTGCTGCACCTTGACTAAGTATCGCATAAGCCATACTCATTCCTACAAAACCTGTTCCAACTAAAACTAATTTTCTTTTCCCTATCATATCTACTTCCTCCTTCTAGTATTGGCGTCCCCAAATTAAATTGCTTTTTATATCTTCTTAACATTTTTTATATTTTTATATAAAATGCTATTTTTCAAGCTTTTTCACTATATAATTGTTATGCTTTTATTTAATTTTATATAACTTCTTTTTGCCGTTGCATTAAAAATTGCATTAAAATTTAAATATCAACATATAAGAATATATCACAAAATTCTTTTTTTGTAAAATATTTTATTTTCTATTTAAAATCTGCCTTATATTTTATTTATAATTATTTTTCTTTATATAGCCTACTCTACCAGTAGACTTTACTTTTATCTTATCTATCTCTGCTGTTACATTTTCTAATATTACTACAGTAGTATTAGCCTTATAATTGTATTTTAAGCCTGTTAAATTTGAATTTGAATAAATTGTACTGGCTTGTCTCAAAACACGATTTTGACCTACTGTTTTTGTAATTGTAGGTGCTTCTATTTGTATAGCACTCATATTCTTTTCTTTGCACCAAAATTGCTCGCTAAATATTTGTACAATATCAGTATAGCCACCATCGTAAGCTATGTCGGCTAATCCATATACTCTGTTGTCATTTGTAATAACAGATCTATGTATCCAAAATTGAGTAGACAAATCATCTACTAAAGCATAGTCGCCACTGTAGCAGCAGATGCCTACAGTCACATCTACAAGTACCCTCTCGCCTGCTTTAAACTTAGAATGTTCAATATCTTGGTATGCAAAAAAGTTTTTGTAATTAGCATACTTTTTAAAATTTTCTATGCTACAGTATATTGTATTTCCTTCAACAACAACTTTGCCTCTTCTTGTCGAAGTATTAAATTTCCCAGAATAGTTGTATGGATCATATATCTTTAAAGTGTTTTCTTCAATTCCAACTATAACTATATAGTGACCTCCAGTAGTGAATAAACCATTACCAACACTACATATTACATAATTGTTATTTCTTAATAAATCTATTGCTTTATTTATGTCAGACGTTTCTTGATATCCAATATTAAATTCATCAGCTACCTGTCTATATGCTGACCAGTACGTACCGTTATTTGCTGAACGATAGCCGTATTGTACGAATAGTCTTGCCATTGTATCAGGTGTTATTGTTCCTTTAATAGAACTTACTACCATAGATGCACATGTAGGCCCACAACCTGAACTACCTATTGTCTGAGTTTTATTTCCTGTTGAAGTATATAGGTTGTCCTTCCATCTATTATCAATTTGTGAGTAATATGTTAGTCCGTTATAGTCTCCTAACTCAACATTCCAACTCTTTGCCCTATCGCCATCATAGGAGATATCTCCTTGAAGTTCGAAACCGTTCGGTTTCTTCCTTTTCTATTTCTTCAACTTCAAGTTCTTTCTCTTCTGCAATACTAGCTTCTTCAATTGTAGTTTCATCTGAAGACATCTCCTCATTTTCAGTAATGTCTTTAACTACTACGTTAGCATCAATTGCTTGTAACTCATCAACTACTACGTTGCGCAAAGTTCCAATCGTTTTGTCAATCTCACGATTCTTTAAGTAAATACCATTAAGCACACCTGCCATCACTAAAACACAAGCAATAGCAGCCCATAAAAGTTTCTTTGTATTCTTATCCATTTTAACCTTCTTTCCTATCTCATTTTGAGATATTTATTTTTTTTCTTCTAAATCTTCTAATCTATGATTTATTACGCTTATCTTTTCTTCAACAACAGGCATTCTTTGAGCAAAATGATTATGCTCTCTAACTTCCCTTGTTAGTTCTTCTATCTTAGTATCGATTACAGCTTGTTGTACTTGCATTTGATTTTCAATTCTCCTATTACT
>CANDKR010000029.1 GCA_947385375.1 uncultured Clostridia bacterium | reverse complement strand
GAAGATGCTTTATCTGCTACAAAAGCAGCAGTTGAAGAAGGAATTTTACCAGGTGGTGGAACAGCATATGTAAATGTTATTCCTAAAGTTGAAGCTTTACTTTCAGAAGTTTCAGAAGATGAAAGACTTGGTGTTAAAATAATTCTTAAAGCATTAGAAGAACCAGTTAAACAAATTGCTACAAATGCAGGTCTTGAAGGAGCAGTTATTTTAGATAAAGTAAAAGCTTCTAAACCGGGTGTTGGATTTGATGCAGCAAATGAAGAATATGTTGATATGAAAAAAGCAGGAATTGTTGATCCTACTAAAGTTACTCGTTCAGCATTACAAAATGCAGAGAGTGTTTCTTCAATGATATTAACAACAGAAAGTATTATGACAGAAAAGAAAGAAAAAGAATGTAGTTGTGGAAATCACGGACCAGAAATGCCTGATATGGGTGGTATGTATTAAAATAAAAAAAGCTCGCTATATAAGCGAGCTTTTTTGTACTATGGAATTAGCAGCATCCACCTCTGCCACCGTTGTTTCCACAACAGCAGAAAAGTATGATTAAAAGGATTATTAACCATAAGCACTCATTGTCTCCACCGAATAATCCGCATCCGCATCCGCAACCTCTGTTTTCTGGCATTTCAAATTCCCTCCTTTAAAGTAATTATGGTATATAATATTCTGTTTTCAAAAAAGTGTTACAAAGGTACTTGTATATATTTTTTGTTTGTAATAAAATAATCTTGAGATATAATACAAAGGAATTAAAGTTATGGATTTAGAAGAAGCAAAACAAAAAATAGAGATAAGTGAAGATGAGAGAAATGCAGTAGGAAATTACATTAGTAGTTTTCACGCTGATATGAATACTCTTATTGGCTTTAATATGTTAGATTATTTTGCAGCACAAAAAAGAGGATGGAAACTTCCAGGTGATGGTAGAGATAAGAGAACATCAGAAGAGGTAGGAGCAGAGGTACTAGACTGGCTTGATAGAGCAACTTTAGTATATTCAGCAATGGTTAAAAGTTCATACAGAGGCACAGCGCCACAAGCTTTGTGGAGAGGAACATCAGTAAAAGAAATTGAAGCAGTAAAAAGAAGAGGTACTTATGGAAAATTTTTATCAACGACTATAACAGAAGATATTGCAAAAAAATTTACAGTTCCTACAGAAGGTGATGCGCTTCTTAGAATTTATAGACCACCTGAGGTTCCTTTTATAGATGTATCAGAATTTATTGGCGATGAAGATTATATCAATCAAAATGAAAAAGAATATGTTTTAGCACCATTTACTAAGATTAGTAGTTGTACTATGAGAAGTAATTGGAATGGATATAAATACTATGATGTTGGACTTCAAAAGCCAGAAATGAGAGCTTTTGAAGAAGGCGAAAAAGATACTTTAAGAGAAGAAATTAAAGCAGGTTTTACTGAAGCATTAAAAACAGGTCAGGAATTTGCTGAGGTTAATGATAGATTAGAATGGATATATGATAAATTTTCTCGAACAACGAGCTCAGAAGAAAGACAATGGCTAAGAGAAGAGCGAGAGAAAATGGAACAAAAATACAGCGAGCTTCGTTCTCAAGTTGAAGGATTTGAGATTAAGATGGAGCATTATGCACAAGGTATTTTTGTTGAAAAAGAAAGAGAAATTAATGAGGCTTATGAAGTTGTTAGAACTGAAGAAGCACGTATAAGACAAGAAGAAGCTGAAAGGCGAGAACAAGAAGCTCTTGAAAGGGAGAGTCAAGCTGTTAGAACAAGTTCTTTTAGGTTAGATGGAATAGAGAGTACACCTCAAATATTTTATAACACTTATGAAAGCTTAAAGACAGAAGAGGCAAGGTATAGAAATATTGCGCAGGTTTTAGGTATTCCATTTAGTATGCAACTTCCTACAAAGAGTATCTCAGATAATTTGCAAGCTATGGAGGAGCATATAAAAGTAATTCGAGAAAGAGCCCAAGAGTTATCAGGTCAAACTTATGAAAGCACTAAAAGTGCACTAAAAGCATCATGTGAACTTGGTGGTTATGTTGTGGCTTTTGATGACGCAAAAGCTCAAAGAGATTCGCTTTATAGAGTTACAGAAGATTATGAAGCGGAAGCACTATGTGAGGCTAAAAAAGGCATTGATGAGAGAATTCAAGATATAATAAAACGTACTAAGCTTCAAGTAATAGAAATGAAGAAAAGAGAAGTACAAGAAAGAAAAATATCTTTTTGGGGAAGACTTAGAGGGCTTGACAAATTACAAGAGGCAGAACTTAGAAATTTAGGATTAGAAGAAGAGTTAGTTAAGAAAACTCCAATAGTAGAAAAAGCTGAATATAGTGTACATGACTCTCTTGCAGAACTTAGAGCTTTTTCAAGGAGAGAGTTAGATGGTTTAGCTACTGATGAAATGATGAAATTTGATGCAAGTGTTAAAAGTTTTTTCAGCGTTGATGATTCTGAAATAAGTGTAAGAGCAGATATGAAAAATCGTAATTTACTTCCAGCGGTTATACAGCCGAAGAAGAGAAGACTTAGTACAGCAAAGAAAATAGCTAGAGCAAATGAAAAAACAGAGGCACTTCAAGCTGAACTTGCGGAGGTAAAAAAAGAAAATGCTGGTGCAATTTCTTTCGGAAATACAGCACAAAATACAAAATCTAATGCATTAGAAAATTTTGCACAAATAATAAAAGCTACTGTTAGAGCTACAACTCCTACTTTTGAAGGATATCAAAATCAGCAAGCACAAAATGCACAAAATAGAAGTGAATTTGAAGACACACTAGATTTATTTGGTAGTGTAGGAACTAAAAAGAAACCGGCAGAATATCCTGATTTTGATGAAAAATAATTTTAAAACTACTTGACAAAGGTGGAAAATCATAGTATACTATCTTAGTAACTTTATGAGATTATAATGAAAATAGATACATTACTTAAAGAAAGAAGCTAAAGGAGGGATTTTAAAATGGCACAACCAAAAAGAAGATGGTCAAAAGCAAGAACAGGTGCAAAAAGATCTACTTGGAAAATAGAAGAAGCAAATTTATCTACTTGTCCACATTGCCACGAACCAGTTAGACCACACACAGTATGTTCAAACTGCGGATATTATGATGGAAAAGAAGTAGTTGCAAAAAAAGCAGACCAATAAGTCAAACAGATAAAAATAAAATCACGCTTGAAGGCGTGATTTATTTTTTGCGTATTTTTCTAAGAAAATTAGCAATTTCTCTTGACTTTTTTGAAAAAATGGTGTAAAGTATAATAGCATTACAGAAAAAGGAGAGGATACTAATGGATAGTAAAGTTCAAATAAGTATTTTATTAGAGACTTATGGTAAATTACTTACAGATAAACAATACCATCTATTAGATGACTACTATAATTTGGATTTGTCTTTATCAGAAATTGCAGAAAATGAAGACATTACTAGACAGGCTGTTAGAGATAATCTAAAGAAGGGAGAGAATAAACTTTTCGAATACGAAGAAAAGTTAGGTATTATGAAAAAAACTTTAATGCAAGAAGAAACAATTGGCACTATACTATCTGAAATTTCTAAGATTCAAAATAGTTCTTCAGATAAAGAAGTAGCAAATATTCTTCAGGAAGTAAAAAAGAAATTAAACTGTTTAGTTTAAGAAAAGAGAGGTAGTATATATGGCTTTTGAAGGCTTATCTTCACGCTTGCAAGATATAACTAGAAAACTTAAAGGTAAAGCTCGTATTACAGAGAGCGATTTAAAAGAAGTCTTGAGAGAAGTAAAACTTGCTTTATTAGAAGCTGATGTTAACTTTAAGATTGTTAAAGATTTTATTAAAGTTGTAGAAGAAAAAGCTTTAGGTCAAGATGTTTTAAAATCACTTACACCGGGACAGCAAGTTGTAAAAATAGTTAAAGATGAGTTAACTGAATTACTTGGTGGTGAAGAATCTAGAATAAACTTTACTCCAAACCCACCTACAATTATAATGCTTGTAGGACTTCAAGGTTCAGGTAAAACAACTACATCTGGAAAGCTTGCAAATATTATAAGAAAGCAAGGAAAAAAGCCATTATTAGTTGCCTGTGACGTATACAGACCTGCTGCTATTAAGCAATTACAGGTTGTTGGAAAGCAGTTAGATATTCCCGTATATGTCAATGAAAACACAAAAGATGTTAAGATTATTGCAAAGCAAGCTATGTCTTATGCAATGTCTAAAATGAATGATGTTATCATAATAGATACAGCTGGACGTCTTCAAATTGATGAAGCACTTATGCAAGAACTTAAAGATTTGAAGAAAGATGTAAAACCACACGAAATTCTATTAGTAGTAGATTCTATGACAGGTCAAGATGCAGTAAATGTAGCGACTACTTTTAATGAAGAGCTTGGAATAGATGGAATTATACTTACAAAATTAGATGGTGATACAAGAGGTGGTGCAGCATTATCTACAAAGAAAGTTACTGGTAGACCTATAAAATATATTGCTACTGGTGAGAAGCTAAGTGATATTGAGGTATTCCATCCTGAAAGAATGGCGTCAAGAATTCTTGGAATGGGTGATGTACTTTCAATTATCGAAAAAGCTGAGGAAACTTTTGATATAGAAGAAGCTGAAAAATTAGAGAAAAAGTTAAAAAAGCAAAGTTTTGATTTAGAAGATTATTTATCTCAGTTAAGACAAATGAAAAAGATGGGGTCTTTTTCATCTTTACTAAAAATGATACCACGGTTTTAGTGCAATGAAAGATGTCAATATTGATGATAAAGAATTTGTTAGAATAGAAGCAATTATATGTTCAATGACAAAAGAAGAACGTAGAAATCCTAGAATATTAAATGGAAGTAGACGTTTAAGAATTGCAAGAGGTAGTGGAACAACAGTTGAACAAATAAATAAGTTTATGAAATCTTTTGAAATGACACAAAAACTTATGAAGCAAATGACCTCAGGCAAAGGAATGAATAAACTTATGAAAGGCATGGATATGAATAAACTTAAAGATATGCCTGAATTTAAAAATCTTAAGTAGTATATAATTTAATTTATATAAATAATAAAATAAGCGGAGGTGAACTTATAATGGTAAAAATTAGATTACAAAGAGTTGGAAAGAAAAAAGCTCCATTTTATCATATAGTAGTTGCAGATTCAAGAAGCCCAAGAGATGGTAAAATAATTGAGCAAATAGGAACATACAATCCTATAACAGACCCAGCAACAATCGTAGTTGACAAAGAAAAAGTAGCTGAATGGATTAAAAACGGTGCTAAACCAACTGACACAGTAAAAAAACTAATCGATGTTGCTAGCAAATAATCATAACAAGTGAGGTGCATTTTATGGAAGGTATACTAGAAGTAGTTATCAAAAATTTAGTAGATAATAAAGACGAAGTATCTATTGAAGAAAAAACAAATGATGGTAAATCTATTTGTTATGAAGTTAAAGTTGCAAGAAACGATATGGGAAAAATAATTGGTAAACAAGGCAAAATGGCTAAATCAATTAGAACTATTATGAAAGCTATCGCTGGAAAAGAACATAAAAGAGTAACAATCGAGTTCGTAGACTAGTGAAGGATTACTTAGAATTAGGTCAAATAGTAAATGTCAAAGGCTTAAAAGGTGAGGTTAAAGTAAATTCTTTTGCAGAGAAAATTGATAGATTTGAAACTTTAAATGAAGTTTTTATCAAAAGCAAAGGAGATATGCAAAAATATAAAATCGAAAAAGTAGGATATGCCAAAAATCAAGTTATATTAAAATTTGAAGGTATAGATACTATCGAGCAGGCAGAAGCCTTAAGAAATTCATATATTTTAGTAGATAGGAAGGACTTAGGGGATTTACCTGAAGGAGAGTACTATATAGTAGATTTAATAGGACTTAAGGTATATACTGAAGATGGTGAATATTTAGGCATAGTAGATGATATTTTCCAAACTGGAAGCAATGATGTTTATGATGTAAAAAATGACTTAGGTCAAAGTCGATTATTGCCTGGAATTAAAGAGGTAATAAAAGAGATTAATTTACCAGATGGCAAAATAATAGTAAATTTAATAGAAGGACTTTAATTTATGAAGTTTGATATATTAACACTTTTCCCTGAAATGTTTGAACCAATTAAACAAAGTATAATTGGTAGGGCAACCAAAGAAAACAAAATAGAAATTAATTTGGTGAACATTAGAGATTTTTCTAAGGACAAACATAAGAAAGTTGATGATACACCTTATGGCGGAGGAGCAGGAATGCTTATGAGAGCTGATGTTGTGTATGATTGCTATAATTCAGTGAAAAGTAGTAAATCTAAAGTGATTTATTTGTCACCAAAAGGAAATCGTCTAAACCAAGCTAAAGTTGAAGAATTAGCAAAAGAGGAGCACCTAGTTGTACTTTGTGGACATTATGAAGGAATTGATCAAAGGGTAATAGATAAAATCGTAGATGAAGAAATTTCAATAGGAGATTATGTATTAACCGGTGGAGAGCTACCAGCAATGGTACTTGTAGATAGTGTTTCAAGGTATGTAGATGGAGTGCTTGCACAAGATTCTAGATTAGAAGAATCTTTCTCAAATGGATTACTTGAATATCCACAATATACTAGACCAGAAATTTTTGAAGGAATGGAAGTTCCGGAAGTCTTAAAAAGTGGTCATCATAAAAATATTGACAAATGGAGAAGAGAGCAATCTTTGAGAGTGACTTTTGAAAAAAGACCAGAGCTTTTAGAAAAAGTAGATTTGACTGAAGATGAACAGAAATTTATAAAGAGTTTAAATAAAGATTTTAAAAAGAAGGAGGAAATTTAAAAATGGATATTTTAAAATCTATCGAGCATGAACAATTAAAAACTAAAGTTCCAGAATTAAAAATTGGTAATACAGTTAGAGTTCACGTTAGAATTAAAGAAGGAAACAAAGAAAGAATCCAAGTTTTCGAAGGTATTATAATTAAAAAACAAGGTGGAGGAGTTAATGCAACATTCACAGTAAGAAGAATCTCTTATGGTGTTGGTGTTGAAAAAACATTCTTAGTTCATTCACCAAGAATTGAAAAAATCGAGGTTGTTAGAGTAGGTAAAGCTAGACGTGCTAGATTATACTATTTAAGAGACAGAGTAGGTAAAGCTGCTAAGACTAAAGAACAAGTTGGAGCAAGAATTGAAACTAAAGAAATAGTTATTAAAGAAGAAGTTGTTCCAGGTGAAGCTGAAGTTGTTGAAACAGTTGAAGATGCTCCAGTAGCAGAACCAGTTGCTCAAGAAGTAGCAAAAACTGAAGAACCAAAAGCAGAGGTAAAAGCTGAAGCTAAGGTTGAAGAAGTTAAAGAAGAACCAAAAGCTGAAGAAGCTAAAACAGAAGAAACAGCTGAATAATTAAAAGTTTATAAAGAAGGTGATTTCGAAAGAAGTCATCTTTTTTGTTTTCACTAAAATTAGTAATTTTGAATAAATTATTAAAGAGGTGAAATATGAAAAAGTTTTTAATAATAGGTGTTGCATTGATTATAGTAATTGCAAGTATATTGGGTGGTGTTTTGTACTTAGACTATATGTCAGTTAATGATATGGATATACTTTGCTTAAATATGAAGATAGAAGATGTAACAGAAAATAAAGATAGCTCTTTTGTATGTGATATTAAAGAGTGTAAGAAAGCTGATTTAGAAGACGAAAAGGCGCAAGAAGATGACGAACTCAAACTCGAAGAAGAAGGATTTGAATTACAAGGTGATATTTCTTATGATGGTGATAGAGCCAAAACTTGGGATGTTGAAGTTGGAGATTATAAGGGACTTACATATTATTCACAGTTAGACAGTAGATGGAAAAATAAACCTTATACTGTAACAGGAAATAGTTCACAAACAATTGGTAGTTCAGGATGTGGACCGACAGTTGCTGCAATGATAGTTAGTTCTATAAGGGGAGAAATAACACCAGACGAAATGGCTGAGTTATTTTTGAAATATGGATATCGCTCGCCTAACAATGGCACGTATTGGAGTGCATATAGAGCAATAGCAGATGAATTTAATATTGGGTATGAAGAAACAGCAAATTTTAACAAGGCTTTAGAATTACTTAAGAATAACTACTATATAGTCGTATCTTGCGGAAATGGATTATTTACTACTGGTGGACATTACATTGTACTAGTTGGTATTGAAGGAGATGTTTTGCAAATATATGACCCATATTTGTATAATGGAAAATTTAGAACTTCGACTAGGCGAGGAAAGGTTGTAGTAGAAGGAAATACCGTTTATTGCACAATAGATAATTTTAGAAAATATGCTAATTATAAGAATTTCTTTTGCTATAAAAATGAATCAAGAAACATAAGTTATAACCAAGGTCAAAGAGTCTTAATTAGTGTACCAGTTGGAATTGCATATATAGATGGGAATAGAGTGCTAGTAGACGATGGGCAAAGGCAGTTTTGGATAGAAAATTCGTATATAAAAGATAATAGAATTTATGGAGAAGCTATAATAGCATACAATGGCGGAGATAAATATATTGTACAACTAGGACCAGACCAATTTTGGTGTAAAGCACAAGATATTATTGCAGTTGTTTAAGAATTGTTAAGAAATTGTTGCTTAAGTGAAATTGAAATAAAAAAATGGTTATGTTATAATTTTTATTAGCAATACCCTATTATTTTGATTTTTGCTCGTCTGCGAGCAATAGGAGGTAATTGTATGAACAACATGACATTGGAATTGGTTATGCCCGTTCCGGAGTTGAAGCCAGAGCTGATCGTTGAGCTCTTCAACACCTTGGGCGCAGTTCCTGCTGGCAATGCTGCGATTGCTGATTTGCAGTATGGGAAAGGTGCTCGGCAGGTTTCTTTGGTCAAGATGAAGGACGTTATGTACACTTGGTCTTGGGAAAGCGCGGGCAACAAGCTCGCTGTGAAGCCCTATACCAAGCGTGACGTGGACTGGGCTGCCGAGGAATCGGCGGTTACCATACGCGGTTTCCAAACCGGCGACACCGTCCTGTTCAAGACCGAGGATGACGCCAAGGAATGGCTGCTCAAATTGAGCTCTATCGAGCAGCTTAAGCTCACTGTTCAGACTGCATCTTACAAAGGAACGGCGGTCATGTACCTGTCCGAGGAGTATTCCAAGGGCAAGGACACAACCCAGAAGTAATCCAGTGATATGTGCAAAGAAAGCCCTGCTCCCAGTGGGAAAGTTTCCACAGGGAGCGAGGGCTCTCTATTTTTTGTATTGTATTTTATTCTCCAAAAACTGCAATGTAGTCTTTCTTAAATTTTTCTATACCAGCGTCTGTTAAAGGATGTTTAATACATTGTTCGATTACTTTATATGGAACAGTTGCAATATCTGCTCCAGCCAATGCACAGTCTACTATATGAATAGGATTTCTAACACTAGCACAAATAATTTCTGTTTCAATTCCATGTATATGGAAAATATCTGATATTGTTCTTATTAAGTCAATTCCTGGTGTTGATATATCGTCTAATCTTCCTAAGAATGGAGATACATAAGTTGCTCCAGCTTTTGCTGCAAATAATGCTTGTGTTGCATTAAAAACAAGAGTTACATTTGTTTTTATTCCATCTCTAGATAGAACTTTTACGGCTTTTAAACCTTCATCTGTCATAGGAATTTTTACAACCATATTAGGATGAATTTGAGCAATTTCTCTTGCTTCCTTTATAATACCTTCTGCATCTGTTGTAGTAGCTTTTACTTCACCACTTATTGCACCATCAACTATTGATGTGATTTCTCTAATTACTTCATTAAAATCTCTACCTTCTTTTGCTATTAATGATGGGTTAGTAGTAACACCACAAATTATCCCCATATCGTTAGCTTTTCTTATTTCATCTACGTTTGCTGTATCAATAAAAAATTTCATAATAACCTCCTTGAAATATTTTGATACTTTCAATTAATCATAGAATTGTGAATTTTTTGTATCTATTTTGTGAAAATTTGTCATTAAATTATTGGAAAATTTCTTTCAATATATTGACAAATTACAGAAAATGTTTTATAATCAATACTTGTTAAGGGGAAATAATTTTAATAGTGCAGGTGTAGTTCAATGGTAGAATTCCAGCCTTCCAAG
>CANDKR010000028.1 GCA_947385375.1 uncultured Clostridia bacterium | reverse complement strand
AAAATGCTTTAAATTGGCTATATATAGCAATTCAAGTTGTACCTACCGCACCAAAAAGAGATTCACTTTATGAATCTCTTTTTTATATTAAAATTACTTTATATTTATAAATATTTAATATATAATTATAAAGACGAATAAAGGGGGAAAATTATATGGAAGAAAAAATTTTTCAAAATGAATATACAATGAATATTAACTTTATTAAAGAATACGTGTATCACGTTCTTTGTAAAAAAATGATTTTTATAGGATATATAATATTTATATTAGGAATTATTTTATTTTTTACAATGGAAAATCAATTATCCTATGTAATGATAACAGCAGGTTTTGTAGTTGGTATTTGTGCCTTATTTACACCTATTATTACTGTAAAACAAATAGAAGAAAACTCAAAAAGACTTAATAACGGAAAAATAGAAAAAACTTATATTAACTTTTCAGATAATGTCATAATGGACGAGGGAAAAGTACATTTAGAATTTGAATATAATCAAATAAAACAAATTTTAGAAACTAAAAACTTTATAGTATTAAAAACAAGTGAGCAGTCAGCAATATTAGTTTTCAAAGAAGGTTTTACAATCGGAAAAGCAGAAGATTTTATAACTTTTATTAAAAATAAGATAGAATAAGATTTATATAAGTAAAACAATAAGAAAGACCAGCATATCTAGCGAAGGAAATATCCCTTTCCAAGATAATGCTGGTCTTTCTTATTACCACTAATTAGCTTTCGTCTTTAGGTACGTGCCTCAAACACATAGGCGTGTACTCTCCAGGAAAATATCCGTACACAACGAGCGTACGCTTTTTCACCTGAAAAGCGATGAAAGATTTCCCATTCAGGTTCTCGTAGGAAATCGGCTTACCGCTCTGCAGATATTGGAACTCGTCCTTGCTGTTGCGGAAGAACTGAATGGGCTTGGAGAAGGAGCGGGCGCTACCAATCTCTACCCGGAACAGTCCATTGCTCTTAGCGAAACTCTCAAGGTACTGTAGAGAATCAGAGTCGATAGTGATTCCTTTGATGCTCTCTGCTGTTGTAAGTGCTGCTAAGTTTAATGCCATAGGTCATACCTCCATATCGTGTTATATAAGTATTATAACAAAAATATGACTATATATCAACAAGGAAATGCTAGAATGCTGTATCATTATTGACTTTTATCAAGTTTTATGTTAACATAATGTTAAATGTGTTTTGTGAATCCTTCTCGCGTCAGGCTTACTGGCGCTGTTAGAAAGAAGCGATTAAAAAATGGTATTAATATGCTATTTTCTCTTCCAGGTAGCATTCTGGGCAGAGTTAATCAGTGTGGTCCAAATTGTCATTGCAAAAGTTATGCTACGCAAGCACCCTGACAGTTATATCTTTAAACGCTTAGGCGTCATTTCTGATTGGGAGTTTGCTGTGGCACTTGCCATTCGTGGTATCTGTGCTTATAGGCTCGGAGCTCCCGGTGAGTATGTTACTCTATTGGGAATCGGCTTAGGAATATATACATCCTTTTGCTTGATTCCCAAATATTGGAAACATTAACTGTTCCTTACAACCTTGGATTACACAAAACACATACACAAAAAGACTTGCTTCAACGCAAGTCTTTTTGTATTTTTATTTAATTTTAAAAAATATCATAAAAATTTCTGAAACTATATCCTTGTTCTCTTAAATATCCTATCACTGAAGGCAAGCTATCTACTGTAGCTTGTTTGTCACTAGCATCATGCATTAGAACAATGATTGCATCATCGCCTTCCATAGTTGCTTGTAATTCAGCAATCTGAGCTTCTACTGTATTCTTACCTTCTGCGTCACCTGTCATGCAATTCCAGTTTGTGAAAGTTACTCCATAAGAATTTAAAACATCTTTAGATTGATTTTTTAAATCAGCATATCTTCCACCTGCTGAACCACCTGGATATCTAAACAAATACATTCTATAATCTTCTATCCCAAGTGCTGCTCTAACTGCATTTTCGCAATTTATATATTCTTCAAATATCGTATCTACTGACCTATATATTTGTGAATATTCATGTGTATATCCATGATTAGCAATATAGTGTCCTTCATCATAAGCTCTTTTTACTAAGTTTGGATACATCTCAACTCTTTTACCTACAACAAAAAATGTGGCTGGTACCCCCTCATTTTTTAATATATCCAAAACCTGTGGTGTTATAGTCGCAGATGGTCCATCATCAAAGGTTAAATATGCTATCTTTTCTGTTGAAAAGTATAAATCCTTAATCTCCTGTTGAGCATTTTCATTATATTCTGGTATAAATTTTGACATAATTTTTTCTACACTATGTGTCGCAATTTGCACATGCTGAGATTTAATAACTTTCTCCTCTTCTGGTGTGCTTGGCACATTCGCAACATCTTTATCAGTTGGCTCTGCTGATACATATTGTGTTTTGTCTTCTGGCTCATTAATCTTATTATAACTTATGAAAAAACTACCAACTAAAATAATAAAACAAGTCATTACAGAAGTAATAAAAATTGCTACTTTTTTTACATTTAGTCTACGTTCTTGTAGCAAATCTACATTAATTAAACGTGTCTCTTCGTCATTATTATATAACATTCCTATTACCTCCTCTATTTATATATTATACAACATTATTGCAATTTTGCAATGCCTATTTTTAGAAAAAATAAGGACCCTTTAGAAGGTCCTTAAAAGATCTATTCTCCGCCATTTATTTTAAATAATTTGAAAATTTCAACTACTAAAATTGGTGCAAATACTAAGCAAATTGTCTCAAATAAATTTTCCATTGGTAATACAGCAATATCAAATATGTTTCTTAAAGATGGAACTAATAATACTGATAACATTAACGCAGCTGAAGCAAATATTGCAAGTATTAATTTACTATTATTAAACGGATTTGTAGCAAATAATGATTTTGCATTATTTCTTACATTAAATACATGTACAAGTTCTGAAAATGCAAGTACTGCAAACGCCATTGTTTGACCAACTTGTATTTTATATGCTGGATCTCCTTGGACAGATAATCCTAAAATAAATGCTACAAGTGTAAGTAATCCTATCATTACACCTTGATATATAAGTCTGTATGTCATTCCCTTTGTGAAAATTCCTTTTGTTTTCTTTAATGGTTTTCTTTGCATTACATCTTTTTCAGCAGGATCAACTGCGAGTGCCAAAGCTGGAAGTGAATCTGTTACCAAATTTATCCATAAAATTTGAATTGGAAGTAATGGCTCTAATGCACTTATATATTCTGGTGTAATACCAAATTTTTCAGCTAAAATCGGTGTTAACATTATAGCTGTAAATAACACAACTATTTCACCAATATTACTTGATAATAAGAATTGTATTGCTTTTAATATGTTATTATAAATTCTTCTACCTTCTTCAACTGCTGAAACTACTGTTGCAAAATTATCATCTGTTAATATAACATCAGCTGCTTCTTTTGCAACATCAGTTCCTACAACACCCATAGCACAACCAATATCTGCTTTTTTAAGTGCTGGTGCGTCATTTACTCCGTCACCTGTCATAGCAACAATTTCGCCATTTGCTTGCCAAGCTTTTACTATTCTAACTTTATGCTCTGGTGAAACCCTTGCATATACTGATATTTTTCTTACTCTCTCTTTAAGTTCTTCATCAGACATTTTCTCAAGTTCACTACCAGTAACTGCTTCATCACCTTCTTGCAAAATTCCTAACTCTTTTGCAATTGCTGAAGCTGTAATCTTATGGTCACCAGTAATCATAACTGTTTTAATTCCCGCTGAAATACATTTAGCTACTGCATCTTTTACTTCTAATCTTGGTGGGTCAATCATTGCTACCATTCCAGCGAAAATCAATCCACTTTCCATATTTTCCATTTCACTATCACTTGGCTCATGATCTAACTCTTTGTAAGCCATAGCCAATACTCTAAGTGCATTTTCTGCAAGTTTTTTATTCTCTTCTTCTAAAACTTTTTTATAATTTTCTAAGTCTGTCTTTATTTCTCCATTTAATGAATAACTATTACAGCAATTTAATAATTCATCAAGACCACCTTTAGTATATACTATGTATTTACCGTCTTGTTTGTTTACTGTTGTCATTAATTTTCTATCAGAATCGAATGGAATTTCTTTCACTCTAGGCATTGCAGTATAGATATCCTGTGTAGCTTTTAATTTAAAGCCCATATCTACAAGTGCTGTTTCAGTTGGGTCACCTGTTAAAGTACCGTCTTCACCTATTTTTGTATCATTACACAACATACAAGCTTCTAAAACTTTAGTACCTGTTTCATCTAGCTCATTCATTTCTTCCATATCATATAATTTTCCGTTTACGAAAAATTTTAGTACAGTCATTTTGTTTTGTGTTAATGTACCTGTCTTGTCTGAACAAATAACTGATGCACTACCTAAAGTCTCAACTGCTGGTAATTTTTTAACAATAGCATTTCTCTTAACCATTCTTTGAACACCAATTGCTAAAACAATTGTTGATACAGCTGCCAATCCTTCTGGAATTGCAGCAACAGCAAGAGATACTGCTGTCATAAACATGTGAATTGGCTCTTTGCCATATAATAAACCTACGACAAAAATAAGTGCACATATCGCTAAAGCTACAATACCTAGTGTTTTACCTAAGTTATTTAGTTTTATTTGAAGTGGTGTTGCCTCATCTTCTGTTTCATTAATCATTGAAGCTATTTTACCAACCTCAGTATTCATACCAGTTTCTACAACAATACCTTTTCCTCTACCATAAGTTATTAAACTTGAAGAGAATAAAAGATTTTTTCTATCTCCTAAACTAATTTCTTCTTCATCAATTTTATCAGCAAATTTATCAACTGGTACAGATTCTCCAGTCATAGCTGCCTCTTGTGATTTAAGGTTTACTGCTTCAATAATTCTTAAATCTGCTGGGATAAAATCACCAGTATCTAAAACTACTATATCTCCTGGAACTAGCTCCGCGGACTGAACGACCTCTAAATTTCCATTTCTTATAACTTTTGCAACATGGCTACTCATTTTCTGAAGTGCCTCTAATGATTTCTCTGCTTTATTTTCTTGAGCCACACCGATTATAGCATTTACAATGATAACTATCATAATAATTATTGAATCAGTAAAGCCCTCACCTTCTTTAACTCCTATAATTCCAGAAACTATTGCAGCAATAATAAGCACGATAATCATAAAATCTTTGAATTGTTCTAAGAACTTAACTATTAAGCTTTTTTTCTTTTTAGCTTGTAGCTCATTTGAACCATATTTCTCTCTTCTTTTTACGCCTTCCTCTGAGCTCAATCCTTTTTCGATATCAACTTCTAGCTCTTTGGCTGTTTCTTCTGTTGTGAGATTAAACCATTTTTTGCTCATACATAACCTCCTGTTTAACTTTTGGTAACTAAAACAAAAAGACTTTCAAAGAATTTTATTTCTTTAAAAGTCTCACTCCCTACATAAGTTTGGGTTACTAACCAGATTTACAATCGGATATGTTGGTTAGTAAATTATAGTTACTCCCTCTTAATTCATAGTGTATTATATACATAAATTAAGAATTTAGCAAGTATTTTTTAAAATTTATTATACTTAGTTTTTGGATATAGATTTTCTTGCAAATACTCGTCTGTAAGCTTAGCTTCTGCTTCTCTTTTAGCTTTTTCTTCAGCTAAAATTGCAATTTGCTTAGCCTTTTCTTCTGCTGCAATACGTTTTTCTTGCTCTTTTCTTAGCTTTTCTTCTTCACGAATTCTTGCAAGTTCTGCTTCTCTTCTTGCTTTCTCTTCTGCTGCAATCCTTGCTTGTTCTTCTCTTTTAGCTCTTTCCTCTGCTTGTTTTGCTAATCTTTCAGCTTTTTGTGCTTCTAGCTCTGCTAACCTTTTAGCTCTTTCTTCTGCTGCTACTTTTCTTTCTTCTTCTCTTTTTATTCTTTCTGCTTCACGAGCTTTTGCAAGTTCAGCTTGTCTTCTTGCCTTATCCTCTGCTGCAAGTATCTTATTTTCTTGTTTTCTTATTTTATAATCGCTATATTTATTAGCATATTCTGCTTTCTTTATTTTTAGTTCTTCTTTAATTTCATCTTTTTTATCAAGTATTCTGCCTCTAAAATCGTTAAATTTTTCAGCTCTTTCTTGTCTTTTCTTTGCTTTTAATTCAGCATTTCTCTTTCTTTCCTCAGCTCTTCTTGCAAGTTCTTCTTGTTTTCTCATTGCTTCTTCTTTTTGCATTCTAAGCATTTCTTCTGCCATAATAGCATCTTCTTTTGCTTTTTCTTCTGCCATTATTCTAGCTTCTTCACGCATTATTGCTTCTTGTTCTGCTCTTTCTTTTTCTCTTTGTGCCTCAAGTTTAGCTCTTTCTTGCGCCCTTATTGCTTCAAATTTGGCTCTTTCTTGTGCTCTAACAGCTTCTATTTTAGCTCTTTCCTCAGCAGCTTTTCTAGCTTGCTCAGCTCTTATTTTTTGTTGTTTTTCTCTTTCTTCTGCTGCTTTTTTAACTTCTTGCTCTCTTGCTTCTTGCTCCTTTGCTCTTTGCTCTGCCTTTATTGCATCAAGTCTTGCTTTTTCTTCTGCTGCAATTCTTGCTTGTTCTTCTTTTATTGCTTGCTCTTTTGCTCTTTCTTCTGCTAACTTCTTAGCTTCTGCTTCTTTAAGTGCTTGTTCTTTAGCTCTTTGTTTTTCTCTTAAAGCATCTAGTCTTGCTTTTTCTTCTGCTGCTTTTCTTGCTTGTTCTGCGCGAATTGCTTGTTGTTTTGCTCTTTCTTCCTCTCTTTTTATTCTTTCTGCTTCACGAGCTTTAGCAATTTCTGCTTCCATTTTTGCCTTTTCTTCTGCCATAAGTCTTGCTTCTGCTTCTCTTATAGCTTGCTCTTTGGCTCTTTCTTCTGCTAATTTCTTAGCTTCTGCTTCTTTTCTAGCCTGCTCTTTAGCTCTTTCTTCAGCCTTGATTTTCTCTAATCTAGCTTTTTCAGCAGCTTTTGCTTCTGCTATCTTTCTTTTTTCCTCTGCTATTTTTTTACGTTCTTCTTCTTTTTGCATTCTTGCAATTTCACGCTGTATTCTTCTCTCTTCTAAAGCTTTTTGTTTTAACTGGCTAATCTTCTCAGCTTCTGCAATTTCTTTAGCAGTTTTAGCTGGTGAAAGTCTTTTACCGAAACTTTTTGCTTTTTTTACTTCGTTTCCTAAGAATTTCTTTACTTGTTTTACTTTACTACTTACAGCTTTTTCAATTTTCTCTTTACGTGTTAATCCCTTTTCACCTTCACCGTAATAATAGTATCCATCTCCATAAGAACCTGAATCCATAGAAACTTTATTTAATACGATACCAATAACTTTTCCGCCTACATCTTCAATGCTTTCTTTTGCCTTTATTAAATTATCTTTTTTAGTTTTGTTATAAACTGCAACTAACATTACTTTACCAATTGTTCTACCAAGTAATAAAGAATCCGTAATTGGTAGAATTGGCGCGCCATCAAAGATAATTACATCATAATATTTCTTTAAGTCTTCTATTAATTCTACTAATCTTGTTGAAGCAAGTAATTCAGCTGGATTTGGTGGAACGCTACCAGCAGTAATAATATCTAAATTTGATATATGTGTTTTCTTAATATATTCTCCTAAAGACCAATTGATTTCATAACCATTTGAATCAATATTTGAAATATAATTTGAAAGTCCATTTTTATTTGGCACATTAAATACTCTACATTGTCTGCCACGTCTCATATCAGAATCAACTATTATAACTCTTTTTCCAGTTTGTGCAAATGCTATTGCAAGATTTGCAGATACATAGCTCTTACCTTCAGAAGGCATACAGCTCGTAACAAGCATTACTTGTGAACCTTTACTATCTACTGAACTAAACTGCACATTAGTTCTTAATGTTTTAAAAGACTCTGAAATTACTGATTTTCCGTCATTAACTGTAATTAATTCGCCTTGTTTTTTCTTGTCAATTGGTATAGAAATTAATGTCCTTACTTTTAATAAATTCTCAATTTCATTTGAATTTTTAATTGTATTATCAATAAATATACATAAAACTACATAAACACAAGCTGTAAAAGTTCCTATTAGTGCAAATGTTGCAATATCTTTTTCGTGATGGATATTAAATGGAACTGTTGCAACAGTAGGTCTATCGATAATATATACATTATCAATTTTATAAATTTCTTTTATATGACCTGAAAATACGTCTACAACCTCACTTACAATATCTCTAGCTACTTTAGGATCTGCATTTGTTGCAGTAACTTGAAGTAAATCTGAAGCATTAATTCTAGTAACTGTAACATTTTCTAAAAGGTTGTCCACACTAATATCATATTGCAATCTATCCTTAACTTCTTCCATAATTGATCTACTTTTAGCAAGTTCACTATATGTTAAAATTAAGCTAGAATTAAGTGTTAAATCTGTTTCAGAAATAGTTACGTTTCTGTCTAAAAACTCTCCGTCCATTGTACTGATTTTACCTAATACAATTCTTGCATTTGAATCGTACATTGGTGTTGTATAATTATATGTATATATAAAGCCAGCAATGATAAACATAGCAATAATTATAATAATGCTAATCTTCTTTCTAAATATCATTACTAGTAATTCTCTGATATCCCAATCTTCCATTTATTTCACTACCCTTTAATCTAAAAAATAAAGATACAAATAAAGCCATTTATTTGTATCTTTTGTAAAAACCTATTTATTCGCAATTATTTTATCATGAAATGTAAGAAATTTCAAGCATTTTTTGTAATTTACATAAATCTTTTTATAAAATCACATCTCTTACATAAATCTTCTGTCAAAACATGTTTTTCGAAGCCTTCTCTAATTGTCTTTGCTCTAGTGCTTTCTAGCACTTCCTTTAAGCTTGCCTTAAAAATATTTCCAAGTAAAATATTTCCATTTGCGTCTAAGCAACAAGGCACTATATCACCATTTGCAAGAATTGCAATTTGATTTCTTAGTCCATAGCATTTTCCTTTTTGTGAAATAATTTCTCTATCTAGGCTCGGCCACTCAAATTCTATATCTTGGTTTATAAAAATATTTTTATCAAGTTCTAAAAAGTCATTTATTTTAGCTTCTTCTATAATTTTCGGTCTTTGATATTTTTTACCTAAGTTTTGTAACATGCCTATGTTAACATCATTTTCTTGTATGTTTTTTAAGTTCCACAATCTATATGAAATAATAATTTCTGTATTTTCATGTATTTTATCTACTGCTTCAAATATATTTTTTATGTACTCTTGCTCATCTAAACTACTTTGACTAGCAGAGTGTAAAGAAATATTAATTTGTCTTACTGCATTTGATTGTAATATTGTTTCTATATTTTTTAGTAGCAAAGTGCCATTTGTTGTAATATTTACTTTTAAATTATTCTTCTCACAAATTTCTAAAATTCCTCTTAAGTCTTTATGTAACATTGGCTCACCTTTTACATGTAGCGCAATTAGAGAAGTAAATTCTTTTACTTCTCTTGCTATATATTCAAATTCACTTAAACTCATAAAACTGCTAGTTCTTCCTGTTTTGCTACAAAATGAACAGTTTAAATTACATACATTTGTTATTTCGATATATACTTTATTAAAATACATTTTTTCTCCTAAAAGAACAATATTGGGCTGATTTATATATTGTTATTAAAATATAGCGTTCAGCCCGCATGAATTGTTCGTGTTATAAAAAAAGAAGCTTTTCAGCTTCTTTAATGATATTTTATAAATTGTAATCTGTTACTTTCTTATAAGCATATACTGCTGAACCAGCAAATGCAAGTGCGATTAATACAACAGATGTTGTTCCTGTACCAGCATATGGTAATTTGCTTGAACCATTGCTTGAATTATAATTACTTGAATTTGTTTTGTTTGTATTTGTGTTTGTTTTATTAGAATTTGTTTTGTTTTTGCTTCCAACAACGTTTGTCTCTACTTCATTATCTTCTCTATCTACTGTTTTGTTAGTAGCTTTATTTGTATTTGTATTATTTTTAGATTTATTTGTTGCTCCTATTGTTTGAATATTATTTTTTGTTCCTTCGCCATCTTCTGCATTTGGCTCAGTAGCTAAAGAACTTGCGCTACATACAACTAATATTAATAATACAATTGAAATTACACTTAAAAACTTTTTCATTACCCAAATCTCCTATCTCTATTACCTTTATTATACTAAAACTTATTGTTTTTTATTCAATATATTTATATTATAGCAATATACATTTTCAATTTCAAGTCTTTTTTACAATTTTTTTACAAAAGTTACAATTTTTGTTAAATTATACGTTAAATCTGAACAAAACTATATCTCCGTCTTGCATAATATATTCTTTTCCTTCAGAACGAATTAAGCCTTTTTCTCTTGCTGTAACCATTGAGCCATTGCAGTTCATAAGTTCATCAAATGAAACTACCTCTGCTCTAATAAAACCTCTCTCAATATCTGAATGAATTTTTCCAGCTGCTTGTGGAGCTTTTGTGCCAATTTTAATTGTCCAAGCTCTTACTTCTGGTTCACCTGCTGTTAAGAAAGACATAAGACCTAATAATTTGTAACTTGCCTTAATTAATTTATCTAAACCTGACTCTTCAAGTCCAAGAGCTTCTAGCATTTCTGCTTTATCTTCGTTTTCTAATGTACTAAGTTCTTCCTCTATTTTTACACATAAAGGAATAACTTCTGCATTTTCGGATTTTGCAAATTCTTTTAATTTCATATAATTTACATTTGCTTCTGGATTTGCAAGTTCTTCTTCCGAAACATTACCAACATACATAATTGGTTTCATAGTTAGTAAAAATGCTTCCTTTAAAACATCTTTTTCTTCATCTGTGTAATCCAAACTACGTGCTGCTTTTCCAGATTCTAAAGCTGTTTTTACCTTTTCTAAAGTCTCAACTTCAAATCCGTATTTTTTATCAGCTTTAAACATTTTTCTAGCTCTATCTAGTCTTTTTTCTATTGTTTCCAAATCTGCAAAAACTAATTCTAAATTTATTGTTTCTATATCACGAAGCGGATCTACACTTCCATCAACATGTACAATATTTGAATCTTCAAAACATCTTACAACTTCTAATATGCTGTCAACTTCTCGAATATGTGATAAAAATTTATTTCCTAAACCTTCACCTTTGCTTGCACCTTTTACTAATCCAGCAATATCAACAAATTCAACTACTGCTTTTGTTACTTTTTGAGGCTTGTAAATTTCAGCAAGTTTGTCAACTCTCTCGTCTGGAACTGGTACAACACCAACATTTGGTTCAATTGTGCAAAATGGATAATTCGCACATTCTGCTCCTGCTTTTGTTATACTATTAAAAAGTGTACTTTTTCCAACATTTGGAAGTCCAACTATTCCTATTTTCATCTTCTCTCTCCTTTTTACCTAAATAGTATAACATAATTCTTAGTTGTTTTTCAATAATTTTAGAAAAATTAGTATAATATGATTTTTTGTTATTTCATATCGCAAATAAAAATCGCCTGTATTCTAAGATACAGACGTGGTTTTGAGTTCTTAATCTATATTTTCTTCTTAATTATATATGTATTATTTGTTTATATAATTGTCGTACAAAAATCAAATTTTTTATTTATTTATTTCAAAATGGTAATACATATATTTTATTCTTTTGCTAATCTTCTATATATTTTCTTTTGTTATAAATATAATAAGTATAGTATTTTAAAAATTTCAATTCTCTTTTTTAATTATAATCACATTTATTTAGGGGTCAGTTTATGACGGTTAGAAGTTCTTATGGCATCACTCCTTTTCTTAGTTTAATTTTTTAAAATTTCTTGGATATTTTTGCCGAATGGCAAATGATACTTGAAATTTTGAATAGAACTCAAAATCTTTATTTCTTTTATCACATTTTTTATCAAATGTCAATACATTTTACAAAAAATGTCTAATTTTTATTTTCTACCATTTTTTATTTTTCGAAAAAATTCCGAAAAAAATTTTTGAAAATTTTTGGTAAAATTTTAGTAAAAATTTTGGTATTTTTTTAAAAATTTTTTTAAAACGTGCTTTTTTAGTCAAAATGTAAAAAAATCGAGCATCTAATTTTTCATTTCTCTTCTCCCCCAACATTTTTAAAATTTTATCATTTTTTTGAACTTTGCGCATAATACTTATTTTACGCAATCGTATTTGACGTTGCTG
>CANDKR010000027.1 GCA_947385375.1 uncultured Clostridia bacterium | reverse complement strand
TTTCGATATGATGACTAAACGGAAACATATCGCAAATAGCAAGCTTTTGTAAAGTATATTTTTCTTCTAAAATTTTGACATCACGTGCAAGTGTCGCTGGATTACAACTAACATAGACAATCCTTTTTGGTAATACTTCTAGCAAAGTATCTAACGCAATTTTATCACAGCCTTTTCTTGGTGGATCTATAAACACAACATCTGCTGATAGCTTTTTTTCTCTAATTAGTTCTGGTAAGATTTTCTCTACATCTCCGAGCAAAAAACTCGCTATTTTCTATTTGGTTTATTTTCGCATTTTCTCTTGCATCTTCTATTGCTTCTGGTATAGTCTCTATTCCATATATCTTATTTACCTTGTCTGATGCAAAAATTCCAATGGTTCCTATTCCACAATATAAATCAAATATAGTTTCTTTTCCTGTTAATTCTGCATATTCTACTGCTTTAGAATATAGCTTTTCTGTTTGGATGGGATTTACTTGATAAAACGAAAGTGGAGAAATTTTAAACTTCTTACTACCTAAATAATCATATATATACCCATTTCCATATATAATCTCTGTTTTATCGCCTAAAATAACATTCGTATTTTTGCTATTAATATTTTTAGCTATTGTCTTAATTTCAGGATATTTTGAAGTTAACAACCCTATCAATTCTTTTTGCTTTTCTATTTCACTATTTGTAACTAATGTTACCATAACTTCATTAGTCTTTTTACCAATTCTAATAATTATATGTCTTATACTTCCTTTTAGAGTTTTCTCGTTATAAACTTGTATATTATTGTCTAATAAGAAATCATATATTGTATTTGCAATTTTCTGTGAAAGTTTGTCTTGTATCTTACAATTTCTTGTCTCAATTATCCTATGACTTCTTTCGGCATAAACTCCCATAACGACTTTTCCATCTTCTGAAACCCCAACTGGATATTGAAGTTTATTTCTATAATTAAAAGGCTCGTCCATCTTTATGACTTCGTCAACTTGAACATTTCTACCTAATGCCTTTTTCATTGTATTCTCAACTGCTGATTTCTTCATCTCCATTGTAAAATCATAATCAATGTGTCTTAAGCTACACCCACCACACCTTCTTGCTGTATCACAATCTTCGTCTTTTCTATGCTCAGATTTTTCTATAATTTCAGTAATCTTTCCAAAGGCGTGCGATGAAAGAACTTTCACAATTTTTATTTTAATTTTCTCACCTTTTATACCACCTGCTATAAAGACAGGTATTCCCTCTATTTTACTAATACCTTCGCCTTGAAAGCCATTATCTATAACATCTACGATATATTCCTCATTTTTCTTTAACATATATTTCTCCTCAAATTATGCCATTATTATATCATTTTCCTTATTACTTGTCACTAATTTTTAATAAAAAGGCGCGGAGGCAGGAACTAATTTGTTCCCGCCCCCGCAAAAGGACTGTGTTTTTTCTTACTTTTTCTGCAGATCCGTCAGCTCGCCATCGATGTTCAGCAGGTATCCGCAGTGATGCTGAGTCGCAAGCCCGCGGTTGTAGCCGGCGTTGTAGGAGTCGAAAATCTCCATGTGACCGGTGAACTTGCAGGCTGCCAGGATATCCGTTCTGGTAGCGCCATCAGGCACGCCCAGAATTTTCTTCTGCTCATCAGTCATCGGTTCCGGAGCGACCCACTGACCGGGTTCCCACTGCTCCTTGCTGAGACCATACCGCAGCATCAGCTCCTTGACCATCATAATGCCGTCCCAGTTGGGGAGGTTCTCGATGGCATCCTCGAAGCAATCAGCGGGCTGGGTAGACAGCTGGCAGGAGGACCAGAAAAAGGTCTTCTTGACCATCTCGTCAGGAGTCATCCACATCTGGATAACGATGCTCCCGTTCTGCAGCTGATCACGCAGCCATTCCGGATTTCTCTGGAAGCAGGCCACGTCGACAACCGTGTTGGGGATGACCAGAGTGTAGCCGCCCTTAATCAGCCGGTTCAGCTTGGCGATGGGGTTGCCCATCTCTGCCAAGACCATGGTGTCCAAAAAGATTCTGCCTTCGGGTTTCAGTGTCATAATGCTTAACATCCTTTCTTTTCGTCCAACTTAGCAAAAGCTAAGCCCCACCCTCATTGCGCATATACAATGTGTTCTTTAATTGAACTGGTGGTTACCTATTGGTACTAATAACTAGACAAAGTCTAAGCTATCACTTTTTATTATACCATATCTATACATCTTTGGCAACTATTACTCTTCTTCTGTTACAAGTTCAAAGGCGATTTTTCTTAAAAGTTTATTAGCTTCAATAACTCTAATTCTCACACTATCACCTATTTTAAATACTCGCTTACTTCTTTCTCCAACTAAAGTCTTTCTATTCTCATCATAAATATAGTACTCATTTGCGCCCATATTTTCAAATCTAATCAAACCTTCAACAGTGCTTTCTAACTCTACAAACATTCCAAAACTTGTAATTGATGATATTATGCCATCATATTCTTCACCAATTTTATCTTCCATAAATTCAGCCTTCTTTATATCTTCTGCTTCTCTTTCAGCTTTTGTAGCAAGTTTCTCACTATCAGATGAGCTTTCTGCATACTTTATAGCTTTTCCATATAGTTCTTGCAAACGTGCTTCATCTACATTGTAACCACTTGCTATATATTCCGAAATAACTCTATGGATAAATAAATCTGGATATCTTCTAATTGGTGAAGTAAAATGACAATAATACTTACTTGCAATTCCGAAATGCCCCTTATTTTCCGCCTCATATCTTGCAATTTTTAAACTTCTAAGTATCAATGTTGATATTACTTTCTCATATTCAGTATCTTTTATTTTGTCTAACACTTCTGCAAAAGCTTTAGGTTTTATATTATCCTTACTAGCTTTTATCTTATATCCAATATTAAATAAAAACTTATTTGTCTCATTGACCTTATCTAAATCAGGCTCTTCATGCACTCTGTATATAAACGGTGCTTCTAACCAATAGAATTTTTCAGCAATAGTTTCATTAGCAGTAAGCATAAATTGCTCAATCATTTCATTTGCAAAGGTTAACTCATATTTTTTTACTTCGATAGCTTTACCATTTTCATCTAAAATAATCTTACTTTCTGGAATGTCAAGATTTAAGTATCCCTGCTTTAATCTTCTTTCTTTCAAAATAGTTGCAAGTTCTTCCATTGCTTTAAAATCATCTACATACTTCTCATACCTTTTTACTACTTCTGCATCAGAATTTGTAATTATTTTATAAACATTAGTATAACTCATTCTTTCAGTTACTTTTATAATTGATTTACAAACATCAGAAGAAACGACAATGCCGTTTTTATCGATTTCCATTATACAAGAAAGTGCAAGTCTATCCTCGCCAGCATTTAAGCTACAAATGCCATTTGAAAGCTCTACTGGAAGCATTGGGATAACTCTATCAAACATATACACACTTGTCCCTCTTCTAATCGCTTCTTTATCTAGTTCTGAACCTTCTAAAACATAGTGACTAACATCTGCAATATGCACTTCCAACAAATATGTTCCATCTTCATTTTTCTTTACATACACTGCATCATCTAAATCTTTTGCGTCTTCGCCATCAATAGTAAACAAAGGGTGAATATCTCTAAAATCTTTTCTACCCTTCATAGCTTTTTTCTCCACCTTTTTTGGTGCACCCATTGCTTCTAAAGTTACAGGTAGTGGAAACTCATTTGGCAAATCAAATTCTTTTACAACACTTAGCATATCTACGCCAGCTAAGTCTACATTTCCAAGCACCTCAATAATTTCACCTTCTGCGTTTTTGCCTTTCTCAGGGTATTTTATAATTTTAGCTACTACTTTATCATTATTTCTAGCGTTCATACACTTATTTTTTGAAATAAAAATATCAGTATCAAATTTCTTATCATCAGGAACTACAAAGCCAAAACTTTTACTCTTTTGAAAAATTCCAACTACAGTATCCTTGTCTCTTTTTAGGATTTTTACTATTTTGCCTTCTGCTCGTCTTTCTTTAGTCTTAGGCTTAAATATATTTATTTGTACTGTATCGCCATTTAAAGCGCCATTTACACTCTTAACTGGTATAAATACATCTTCCATATCTTCACTTTCAAACTCAACAAAGCCAAAGCCTTTTTCATTAGCTCTAAAAATTCCATCATATTTTCTTTTTTTCTTGTTTCCCATTTCTCTCCTTCAAAACAAAAAGGTGCTAGCTTCACGCTAGCACCTTAATATTATTCACTAAATAACGTAAATTACTCCTAATGCAACAGTTAATATAACAAAAACTACTGCAAGAATAATTGTTAATTTCTTCATTTTACCTTCTTTAGTCTTACCTTTATTTTTCTCATAGAAGTTGCTAGCTGAAGCACCCATTATTGTTCCAGATGATCCTGCATCTTCTTTTGATTGTTTAGTTATTAAGATTACCAATGCTACGCAAACTATTAAATATATTACTATAACTACATTTTTTAATATTTCCATCTAAATTTCCTCCACGACTAATTTGTCAGCTATTATAGTTTAACATAAGAAATAATAAAAATCAATACCTATTTTAAATTTTCACTACATCTATGACAAACTCCTGGGTGATTATGATCTTCTCCTACTGTCTCAGAGTACATCCAACATCTTTCACACTTCTCTCCTGGAGCTTTTTCAACTTTAACTCCAAGACCAACCTCAGCATCTTCATTTCTTCTATTTTCTTTTAGTTCAACACTTGAAACAATAAATATTTCTGGTAAAACTTTTTCATTTTCTTTTAAGAATTCATATTCTTCGCCTTCTGCAAATAATATTACTTTCGCTTCTAATGAAAGTCCTATCTCTTTATTGGCTCTTGCTTCTTCTAGCTTTTTAGCTACAACATCTTTTACTTTTATTAGTCTAGACCATTTTAATGCAATAGCTTCATTTTCAAATTTAGAATTTACTTTTGGATAATATTCTAACATAACACTTTCAGTATTTTCGTTCTTTTTATGTGGCATATAGCTCCAAATTTCCTCTGCTGTAAAGCAAGTCATTGGTGCTAAAATTCTAACTAATGCAGATAAAATCTCATACATTGTAGTTTGTGCTGCTCTTCTTTCTACAGAATTTGCCCTACTTGTGTATAACCTATCTTTAATTATATCTAGATAGAAAGCACTCATATCTACTACACAGAATTGATTTATAGCTTGATATGCGTTATGGAAATCATAATTATCATAAGCTTCTGTGCAATCTTTTACTAATTTATTAAGTTTTGTTAATGCCCATTTATCAATCTCTTGTAAATCTTCATAAGTTACCGGATTATCAACATCAAAATCACTAATATTTCCTAAGATATATCTTGCAGTATTTCTAATTTTTCTATAAACTTCTGTAACTTGTTTTATAATATTTTTAGAAACACTAACATCTGATTTATAATCTGAAGATAGAACCCATAGTCTTAATACATCTGCACCTGATTCTTTTATAATATCCTGTGGTGCAATAGTATTTCCTATTGATTTAGACATTTTTCTTCCTTGTTCATCTACTGTATAACCGTGTGTTAATACTTCTTTATATGGTGCTACTCCTTTTGTTGCAACTGATGTTAGAAGTGAAGATTGGAACCAACCTCTATATTGGTCACTTCCTTCTAAGTATAGATTTGCTGGTGGAAGTCCACGTTCTGCAACAACAGACTCGTGTGTTGAACCAGAATCGAACCAAACGTCCATAATATCTGTTTCTTTCTTAAATTCTGTACAGCCACAAGCTGAACATTTTGCATTTTCTGGCATAAGTTCTTTTTCAGATAGTCCAAACCAAGCATTTGAACCTTGCTCTTTAAATATTTTTTGAACTTTTTCTAAGCTCTCATCTGTAACATATTCTTTCTCACATTCTTTGCAATAGAACACTGGAATTGGCACACCCCAAGTTCTTTGGCGAGAAATACACCAGTCATTTCTATCTTCTACCATCTTAGAAATTCTTTCTTCTCCCCAAGCTGGATACCATTTTACACTTTTAATTGCTTCTAAAGTTTCTTTTCTAAATCCATCAACAGAAGCAAACCATTGATTTGTTGCTCTAAATATAACTGGGTGTTTACATCTCCAACAATGTGGATATGAGTGATTTACTGTTTGTGCAGCAAGTAAAAATCCATGTTCATCTAACCATTTGATAATCTCTTTATCAGATTTTGCATAATACATATCTTTAAATGGTCCAGCACCTTCGCCCCTTTGAACACCTTTACTATCAACTGTAACTATGATATCTAATTTATTTTTTAATCCACATAAATAGTCTTCCTTACCATAACCTGGAGCTGTATGTACCGCACCAGTACCTGTTCCAAGTTCAACTGCGATAGTATCATCACTACCTAAAACTACTATTGAATCTCTATCCATAAATGGATGTTTACAGATTACACCTTCTAAGCTACTTCCTTCAAATTCTTTTTCAATTTTATATTCTTCTATGCCAGCAACTTTCATAACGCTTTCTACAAGTTCGCTAGCCATTATTAATTTTTCTGTTCCCACATTTACAATAGCATATTTATAATCTGGTCCTATTGTAATAGCAAGGTTTCCAGGTAATGTCCAAGGTGTTGTTGTCCAAATTACAACATAAGTATCTTTTTCATCAAATAAACCTTTACTATTTTTTACTGGGAATTTAACATAAGCAGTATTTGAATTTACATCTTTATATTCAATTTCTGCCTCTGCTAAGGCTGTTTCGCAATCTGTACACCAATAAACTGGTTTTAGACCTTTATAGATATATCCTTTTTGATACATCTTAGCAAATACACCAACTTGTTTTGCTTCCATTTGTGGTTGATAAGTAATATATGGATTTTCCCAGTCTCCAAGTACTCCTAGACGTTTAAAGCCTTCTGTTTGTTTATCTTTATAATCCATTGTAAACTTCTTACAAGTATCTCTAAACTCATTTACTGGTATCGCATCTCTATTTAATCCTAATTTCTCAATTGCTTTTTTCTCTGTTGGCATTCCGTGTGTATCATAACCTGGAATGTATGGAGTATAAAATCCTTTTAAGTTTTTATATCTTACGATAGTATCTTTTAAAACTTTGTTAAGTGCGTGTCCTATATGAATTTCTCCATTAGCATAAGGTGGTCCATCATGTAATACAAAGGCTTCCTTCCCCTCATTTTTCTTTAGCATTTTTTCATATAAACCATTATCAAAAACTCTTTCTTTTGTTTTAGGTTCATTCTCTGGTAAGTTTGCTCTCATTGGGAATTCTGTTTTTGGCAAATTCAATGTTTGGCTGTAATCTTTCTTTTCTTCGCTCATAAATTTTATCTCCTTTTCTTTTTATTTCTTTATAAAAAAACAAAAAGTCACTCGCCCATAGGACGAATGACCGTGTTACCACCTAAATTCGAAAATCAAAATAATTTTCCTCTAACTTCTTTAACGCAGAACTTACGAATAGCTTACTCTTATTTTCAGCATATCAGCTCTAAGGTGATAATAAATAAGTAACTTACCTGCTAAAATCGCACCAACCTTTAGCTCTCTTTTGGTTTTTCTTATTTACCGTGTCCTTGTCATTGCTTTTTTATTAATTTATATAATATCACTTTTAACTACTGTTTGTCAATATTATTCTTGCATTTCTTCTATTTCAAATACTTTACTTACTGTTTCTATTGAAAGTATATTAGACAGTAATCTATTTTTATTTATTGGATCTCTATGTTTTCCTATAATTTCAATAGTCTTACTCTTGTCTTGCTCATCTTCATCTACATTAATCTCTTTTACCTCAATTTTATATCTATCTAACACATCTTGTACCTCTAATACAACAACTTTGGGCTCAACTGATTCAATGTGTAAATTAATATTATGAAAATGACCTACTTTTTCTGAAATAGCACTAGAATGTCTAAGAACTATATATGCTACCGCTGTTGCAATTAGTCCACTGAAATACATACCTGCACCTATACATAAACCAATGCATGTTATTACTAGTAAACTAGCTGCTGTAGTAAGTCCTTTTACATTAAATCCATCTCTTAGAATTGTTCCTGCTCCTAAAAAACCTATTCCAGATAACAATTGTGCTGGTATTCTACTAAAATCACTATCTCCAGATATTTCTGATATTTTCTCACCACATATAACAGTAAGTACTGCACTTATTCCAACTAATACATGAGTTCTAAAACCAGCTGGCTTACTTAATGAAGCTCTTTCTAGACCTATAATACCCGCCAATATATATATTACTACAAGCTTAATTATAACTTCTATTGGCTCTAATGTAAAAAATCCTTCTAAGATATATAAATACTCCAATTTTTCTCCTCCTAATCTTTTGTTCAATTTGTTCATTATATTTGTTCATTATACATCTTATGAAAAACATTTACAATATTATTCTTTTTGTTTTGTCATATTTTGCATTTTTTTAGCTTGTTCTTTTTGAACGTCAAGTGGAAGCCATGCATCAAATGAACAAATAAATTCTCCGTATTTTGTTTCATCATCTTCGTCCATAATATCACTCCTTTCAAGGATATTATGAGCAAACTCCTACAACTCTATACTTCTAGATAGGATTAACATGTATAACTGTCAAATACACTTCATCTATCTTTTTATCAATTTCTTTTTCTAAATCATCGGCAATTTTATGACTATCAAAAGTAGACATATTTCCATCAACAAATATTGAAAATGAAATTTGATATTGATAACCAACTGGTGTTGCGTTGAAATGTGTTACCTTTTGTATTTCTTTATGTTGATTTATAATTTCAAAAACCTCTTCTTTTGCTTTTTCATTAATTGATTTGTCCATTAAAACATCATAGCTTTGTATGAAAATTTTAACTGCACTAATCAAAATCCAAAATGCAATTCCACTTCCTACTACACCATCAATCCAATATACACCTGCTTGTGAAACAACACAAGAAATTAAGTTACAACTTGTAACTATACAATCGTTTCTATGGTCTTCTGAATTAGCTTTTATCAATAAGTTATTTAATTTTTTTGACATTTTATTTGTATATATAAATAAAAGAAATTTCGTTATAATTGTCACAACACAAACTATCACCAGCCATACTGAAAACTCATAATGACTATGATTATATATTGACAACAGTGAATCTTTTATTATGAAAAGAGATGTCAAAATCATGACAATGCTTATCAGCATTGAATATATGTACTCTGCTTTTCCATGACCTAAATTATGATCCTCGTCATAAGGTTTGCTAGCAATTTTGTTTCCAACAAAAGTCATAGCTGAAGAAAAAATGTCTCCAGCACTATTAAAACTATCTGCAATCATCGCTTGACTGCCACTAATAAACCCTACTATTGCTTTTATTATGAGTAAAAATAAATTACCAACAATTCCTAAAATGCTAGCTATTTTTACACTTTTAAATCTGTCCATTTACTACCTCTTACATTATATTTAAGTAACCAAAGAATAATGTTGCAAATAATAACGCATTTTGTTATCTTCAACAAATATTATAACATTAATTATTTTTTGTTCAAGTAACAATTTTTATCGTGCGAATAAATCACACCTATTGCTTGTAAATATGAATATATTATTGTACTCCCTACAAACTTCATTCCTCTTTTTATCAAATCTTTTGATATTTTATCTGAAAGCTCATTAGTAGTTTTATCTATTTCAATAATCGTTTTCCCATCTGTAAAAGTTTTTAAGTAATTTTGGAATGAGCCATATTCTTTTTGTATTTCTTTAAATATTTTTGAGTTGTTTATAGAAGCTTTTACTTTTAGTTTATTCCTTATAATTTTTTCATTTGACAACAATTCTTCCTGTTTTTTCTCGTCATACTTAATAACTTTATCTATATCAAAATTATCATAAGCTTTTCTAAAATCTTCTCTTTTATTTAATACACATTCCCAAGAAAGACCTGCTTGAAAAGACTCTAGTATAAGCATTTCATATAGATATTGTTCATCAAAGTTTAGTTGGCACCATTCCTCATCATGATATTGTATGTATAATTTGTTTTTTAAATTACACCAACTACATCTAATTTTATCCATTTGCTAATCCCTCTATCATTTCTTCTGTAATTTCTTCCACTTTTTTAACTATTACAGTATTGGTAGTATCATTTTTCAAATTCTTTGAGTTTACCCAAATAGTATTTAAACCTGCTTTAGCAGCATTTTCCACATCTAATAAAAAGTCATCACCTATCATTACACACTCACTTGGCTGATTTTTGCCACAAGCACTTATATACGAATTATAATGTGGCTTTATTAAACTTTCACCATAACATTCTGTAAAAAACTTTCCTATTCCCATATTATTTAATCTATTTATTTGTGATTGACTAAAGTAATTGGTTAAAAGTACCATTTCATACTTTTCAGATAGTCTTGTAATTGTTGCCATAAGTTTTTCATTTTCTGGTGGAATACAATGAGAAATCTCCTCAAAAAGTATATCTACAAAAGAAGGATCTAGTGTAGCACCAAGTATACCTTCAAAAAAGCTAATATAATCTTTTATATTATAATTATCAAACCTTTTCTCATACTCATCTATCGCATTTAGAAACTTATCCACATTTTCTTTTGAATATAAGTTTAGTTTTTTTAGAACCTCTTCTATAACTATAATAATGGCATTTCCTGTTACTACTTTTCCATCTATTGATGAAAAAAACTTAGAACCTGCAATTAGTGTTCCATCTACATCAAATATTAATCTTTTAATCATTTTATATCCTTTCAGTTTATATTAAATCTTATTATTTTTTACATTTTTGTGAAACTCTTGTTTGTATTTTACAATATATTTTTCTACTTGTCAACAAATTTTTACAAAAAGGTCCACCAGCTCTGCTGATGGACCCTTTGCCTCACTTGGGAGAACACTTTCCCCCTTGATGTGGGTGACTTGCATTGTTGTGGGAATAAACTGTACTCTTTCCGCGTTTACCACGCCCAGCACTTCCGCCAACTCTGGTACAAATACCAGGATTTCTTGTGCCGTAGGTATCTCTCCACTCGCGCTCCTGTCTGGACTTTTCTGCGTATTCTTCTGGCAGATAGAATGTTGGGAACACCGAGATAATACAACGTCCGCCTTCCTCAATAGCAAAATCTTTCCGAAAATGCTTAAGAAGTTGGCTGAAATCATACGGCTGGTTCTTCGCTGTCAGGACAATTTCCTTGTGACTTGCCCGGTGGAATTGGTGGGTTTTGAATTTAATCCAGCAGTGATTGTTTTCCCGCTTTTGCCAGAAATTCGTTCCTTTTGGAATTGTGATAATCACATCGAAAGTCTTAGCCCGCGAGATAATCTTCACTTCCACTCCATCCAAGCACGTCTTTCGAGTAATCCCTTTTGCCATTGCTTATCATCCTCCCGTCAATAGTTATTTAGCTACTGTTACATAGCCATAAAGTCAGGATTTTCTAAGGACGTGTTTTAATATTATATCATACATACCGTTATTTATCAAATCTAATCTTTACTCCAAGTAAATACAATAAATCAACTGCTTGTAGCTGACCTACTATTGCTCCTTTTATATCTTCACTAGAAACTGCAATACCTTCTATTATACTATCAGATAAGTCAATTCCCTTTAAACTTGTTTTAAAAACTTGTGCTTGTGTTAAATCTGCTTGTTTTAAGATAATGTTTTTTATTCTATTTTCTTGAAAAATACTATTTCTAAGTCCTGTATTGTCAAAAGCTGTGTTTTCTATACTAGCTAATGAAAAATTGCAATAATTTGCATTTGTTTCTATAAAACTTACATTATACAATCTACCATCAATAAAATTGCAACCAGTTATCTTACAATTATTGAATTCGCATCTTACAAAACTACATTTCTCGAAAGAAGTATTAGAAAAATTGCAATTCTTGAATTCTACATCAGTAAAACTATTTTTCTCTAATTTACCACTTAAAATATCGGTATTAGTAATTACTGATTTTTCAATATTAATCTCACTAAATTCAATGTTTTCTGTTTTATAATTTTCTAAAATTATATTTTCTAGCTCTTCATTTACTTTTATCTCTTCTAGGATGTTTTCTACTTTTCTTAGTTCTTTAAATAGTATTTTCTGTGGTCTTAATATGCTCATATTCTTTCTCCTATCAATATATAAAAACACATTATTGCATTATATCAAATTATTTTCTTTTTGTACATAATGTTTTAATATTCTACTATCTTTTTGTAAAAAATTGCACATAACATATATAAAAAACTTAAGTTTTTTATGCTTTTATATTGACTTTGAAATTTTATTATGCTAGAATATTACTGTTGTTAGAAATATCAACATGCGGTAGTGGCGGAACTGGCAGACGCGCTAGACTTAGGATCTAGTGGGAGACC
>CANDKR010000026.1 GCA_947385375.1 uncultured Clostridia bacterium | reverse complement strand
CTTCTTCTACTTCTTCTTTCTCTTCGACTGTCTCTTCTTTTTTCTCTGTTTCTGCAACAATTTCATTTATATTCTCTATTGGTGCAGTTTCTTCTTTAACTTCTACTTGCTTTGTTGCAGGTATAGCTTGTGTCTCATCAATTTCAATTTTCTTTGTTGTATCTATTACTCTAGTCTCTTCTTTTACACTCTCATTCAAATTAAAATCTAAAGCTCTAGTATTACTACTAATTTTTGTATCTGCAATTTCTGTCTCTTTATCAATTATATCTTCATTTGCAACTGGTTTAATCTCTTCTACAACATCTTTAACAATATCTTCTACTAATTCCTCTTTAGTAGCTTCTATACTAGCTATTTTTTCTTCAAAGCCCTCTGGTGGTTTTATTTCAAATTTAATATCTTCAAAAGTTGCTAATACTTGTCCCTCTGGTTCAGTTTTTTCCTCTTTTTTAGGCTCGTCATCAATTTTAAGTTTTGGATATACTGGCTCCTCTTCCTCTTCTTGTTTTGTTTTTTCTATTTTTGTCTCTTCTATTTTAGGCTCTTCTACCTTTTGTTCTTCAATTTTTGGTAGCTCTACTTTTTCTTCTTTCTCTTCAACAAACTTCTCAAGTTTTACTTCTTGAGGTGTCATAATTTGTTCTATCGCATCTTTTGCAGCATTGTATACTGCTCTAAACACTTCTGCGTCCTCTGAAAATCTAACTTCTAATTTAGCAGGATGCACATTTACATCAACTTTCTTAGGATCAACTTCTAGATTTAAAACAGCAAAAGCATACTTACCAAAAGGTAAGTTTCTACCATATGCTTGTTCAACAGCAGCAGATAATTTTCCATCTTTTATAAATCTATTGTTTACAAAAAACATTTGATTTGAACGATTTGATCTTGCAATCTCTGGTTTACCAATAACACCTGTAACTCTCATATCTTTATATTGATAATCAATACTTACAATGCCTTCTGCTACATCTTTTCCATATATGCTATATATAACGTCTTTTAACTCACTATTACCTTTAGTTTGAAGTAAAACTTTACCATTACTTACAAGCTTAATTGCAACATCTCTATTTACAAGCGCAATTCTAGTAACAGCAGTCTCCACATATCCAGCTTCTGTATAGTCTTTCTTTAAAAATTTATATCTAACAGGGGTATTATAGAATAAATTTTGTACAGTTATTCTTGTACCTTGCTGAGTTGCTATCTCAGTTTGTTCTATAATTTTACCACCTTCGATTACTATTTTATTTCCTACTTCTTCATCAGCTGTTTTTGAAACCATTTCTACTTTTGCAATTGCTGCAATACTAGCTAAAGCCTCACCTCTAAAGCCCATTGTTTTAACAAGCTCTAAGTCATCTGCTTTTCTTATTTTACTTGTTGCATGGCGTTCAAAAGCTATTTCCATATCATCAGCTGAAATTCCTGAACCATCATCTGTAATTCTAATTAACGATAAGCCACCTTTTTCTATCTCTACTGTTATGTTTTTAGCACCAGCATCAATTGAGTTTTCAACCATTTCTTTGATAGCTGAAGCTGGTCTATCTATAACTTCACCAGCTGCAATTTGGTTTATCGTTAGGTCATCTAAAAGTACGATTTTTCCCATCGTTTTTCCTCTTTCTTAATAATATAATTATTCCATTCTATGTGATTATATCATTAAAAAAAATTTTTGTATATCTTTTTTTGCAAAAAAATAGCACCTAAGAATTAGGTGCATTTTTATCTTGGTAATTTACTTTTATTAAACATAGTCCGTGTAGGTGGGAGCGTCTTTCCAGCGTTTTTTCTATCTTTACTTTCTATGATATTTTTAATATCTTCTGGATTTATTTTTTCTAGTCCAACATCTAGTAAAGTACCTACAATTATTCTAACCATATTATATAAAAAGCCATTACCAGTAAGTTCGATATATATTCTTTCATCATTTTCATAAACTTCTGCTTTATAAATAGTTCTTACACTGCTTTTTGAACTTGTTCCACTTGCTTTAAAAGCAGAAAAATCGTGAGTACCTTCAAAATATTTTACAGCTTCTGCCATCTTCCCTACATTTAATTTAATTGGAAAATGATATTCCATTTCTCTGAAAATTGCTGTTCCGTATTTTGAATTATTAATCGTATATCTATACGTTTTTTCTTTTACAGAATATCTACTATGAAAACGCTCATCTACCTCTTCTGCACTTTTTATCACAATACTTTTCTTAAGTTTTGAATTTATTGCAATAGCAAATTTATCAATTGGTATATTACTTTCAGTCTTAAAATTTGCTACTTGCCCGAAGTGCATTAACTCCTGCATCTGTTCTTCCAGAAGCAATTAAGTTTATCTCTTCACCAGTAAGCTCACCTATTGCTCTTTCAATTTCACCTTGAATATTAAGCTTATTGGGTTGCTTTTGCCAGCCATTAAATTTTGTTCCATCATATTCAATTACTAATTTTATATTTCTCATAGTAATCGCTTCTCCTCTCTATCATATTAAAGTATAACATATTTTCGCAATATTAGCAAAAGGCACATTTGTAGCCTTTTGTAATGCGCAAAATTGAGGTGCTAAAAAAGAGCTTCAAATGTGCCTTTTGCTTGATTTTTTTACTAAAATATGGTAAAATAGATATGTTAGGAGTTTTTATGGATATAAAATTAGTTGCTAGCGATTTAGATGGTACAATCATTGACAGAAATAATTTCATAGCAAAAGAAAATTATGAAGCCATAGATATGCTACATTCTAGAAAGCTTCCTTTTGTTGTTTGTACAGGTAAATCGTATTCTGTATCAAAAACAATTTGTGAAAATTTCAAAGCTAGCTATGGTATTTTTGGCAATGGAGCTCAAATCGTAGATTTAAAAACTGGTGAAGAACTAAACAGAAAAATTCTAAAACCTAAACAAATTAGCTATTGTATAAAACTTGCAAGAAAATATAATTTGCATATACATTTTTATACAGACACTTCAATAGTCACAGAAAACTTAAAATATATGGATTTAAGAAATTATCTTTTAAAAGATTATAACGCAACAGAACTTAAATTCTGCATAGTTCCTGATATTGAAGAATATATCGAAGAAGAGGATCCGGATATCTTTAGTTTAATATTAACTTCTGATGGCTCACTTGCAGATCTTGAAGAAATTATAAACAAGCATCTTACTGTAAGTACTAGTTTAATCAATAAAAAAGGTGTTTACAGAGATAATATAATAAATAGAGAATATGAATACCTAAATATTGCACCAAACAATATAAACAAAAATCAAGCACTTGAATTTTTATCACGTTATTTGATGATTCCGCAAAGTGAAATGCTTGCCATTGGTGATAATGTAAATGACTTAGAAATGATTAAAAATTGTGGTATCGGAATTGCTGTTGGAGAAGCATATGACGAGCTAAAAGAGGCTTCTGACTATATAACTACTAAAACAGTTACAGAAGGAGCTTTTGCAGAAGCTATTAATAAATTTATAAATTAAAAAGCACTTTGTAATTTATATACAAAGTGCTTATTTTTATTCTGATTTTCTATGTTCAGTATTTGTTCTTGTCTCTTGTCTAAGCTTTCCCTCATTTACTAGATTTTTAAGTAATATTTTTTTCAAAACATCTTCTCTTAAATCAGCAATTAAAGTTCCATCTTTAGCTATTGATACTTTTCCAGTTTCTTCAGAAACAACTATTGCAATACTGTCTGATTCCTTTGAAATACCAATTGCTGCTCTATGTCTTGTTCCAAGCTCTCTTGCAATATCTTGATCATTTGCAAGTGGAAGCATACAAGATGCTGCCGCAATCTTATTATCTCTAATAATTACTGCCCCGTCGTGAAGTGGTGTATTTGGCACAAATATATTACATATAAGTTGTGGTGAAACTTCTGATTCCATTTGAATACCTGTTGCAATAATATCTTGAATTTTTACATCTCTCTCAATAACAATCAAAGCTCCTGTTCTAGATTTAGCAAGTTCCATTGCTGCAACTGCAATTCTATAAACAGTTTCTTTTTTCTTAGCCTCTAAGTCTTTATTTATACCTAAGAAACTTCCAAATTTATTTGCTCCGTAATTGCTCTAATCCACGTCTAATTTCTGGTTGAAAAATAACAATAATCATTATTCCACCATACATCATAATAATAGATAATATATAATTCAATATTTTTAGTCTTAGCATATTACTAACGATAGTTACTAATACTAATATAAAAATTCCTTTTAACAACTGCCAAGCCCTAGTATTTCTAAGCATTCTACACGCATAAAAAATTAGTGTAACTACGATTGCTAAATCTATCACCATAAGTATCATACTGCTTGGGCTACTAAAGGTACTCTGGATATAATCTAATATATCGATTTGATATACTTGATTTACAGAATTAAAAAAATTCACTAACATTTATTTCTCCTTATTGTAATGCTGAGATTACATAATATATTAAAGTTCCGCATACAGATAAAATCATTAATGCACATAAAATACCTGCTACTATTTTCTTAAAAATATCCATTTCTATCTCCTCTTTTCTTACATCAATGAATATATTTTATCATATACGAATTTACATTTCAATACATAAAAATAGAAAAAGCACCTTTTATTGGTGCTTAAATTTACTTAAGATATAAAGTCGGATTTACATACTCTCCATCTTTTATCATTTCAAAATGCAAATGCGGATCTTCTGAAATTTCAAAACTTGCAGTCTCTCCAACTGTTCCTATTGTTCTTCCTTTTTCAATAGTTTGTCCTTGTGATACAAACTCCGCAGTTAATAAATTTGCATATACAGTTTTAAAACCATCTCTGTGAGTAATTGTTATTGTAAGTCCATAACGTGGGTCATTTTTTATACTTTCTACTACACCATCTGAACTTGCTACAACTACAGTAGTTTTTGGAGCTTTTATATCTATTCCATTATGCACTGTCCATTCCTCTAGAGTTTCTGAATATAATAAAGTTTCTGTTGCAAAATCTTTTATAATCTCTCCATTTACTGGTGCTGTAAAAGTTATTGGCTCTACTACCTCTTCTAAAGTTTCCTCTGGTGCTTGCTCCTCTGCTGGCTCTTCTGTCTTTGGCTTTTCTTCTACTGGCTCTTTTGCAGTTTCAAGAGCTATAACATTCTCTAGTTTAGTCTCATTTACTGCTGTTTCTTTTTGTACCTCGTTTATACCTTTATCCTCAGTTTGACTTACTAAACTAATTCCAGATGTGTCTGTATTAGGCACAACACTATTTATTCTGCCTAAGTCTAATATGCTTTGTCTTGCATTCTCTTCAAGTTTTTTATTATATAAGCTAAATATATAGATAAAAGCTATTACCGTTATGGCTAAAGTCACACCAAAAACAATACTCACATTTTTTAATTTATTCTCTTCTCTAAAATAATCTCTTCTACTCATTTCACCCTCCATTTTAGCTTTGTTTGATAAAATAAGTATTTACAGATTAAAGTAAAATTATTCAGTTATTTCCACATTTTTATAATAATGTGTGATTATTTCTTCAAAATTTTTGCCTTGCTTTGCTAAACTATCACTTCCGCTTTGGCTTAAACCAACTCCATGACCATATCCCAAAATTTGAAATTTAATTTCATCACCATCAATCATAAACTCGAATTTTGCTGATTTTAGTCCAAAAATAGTTCTTGCTTCAACTCCGCTAAGTTCAGTATTTCCTACTTTTATAGTCTTCACTCTTCCACTTTCGTTATACTCTAAAATTCTCATAGCATCATCATCTTTAAAATTGATTTTAAATTTTGAATTTTTTTCTAACATTTTTTGAATAAGTTCATCTTTAGTAATAATAACTTCTGACGCATAAGTTGAATATGCATTTTCACCAGAAGTTTCTACGACTTGCAAATAAGGATAAGTTCCACCCCAAACATTAATTGGAAGTTCCGTCTTTCCAGCGCTATTACTATGGAAAAGCGCATTTATTGGTTTGCCTTCATACGCAATGTATTTTCCAGCAGTTTCATTTACTGCTTGAACAATTTTATTCCAGTTGCTTTCACGTTCTGCTTCTTCCCATCTTGAAAAACGATTTTCTTTTGATATCCATGCCTGACAGCAACCACTATCATCACATATGTCAGCATTTTCATGTTTTTTCTCTTCTTGTTTATATTTCGTGTAAGTTCTTGCTACTACTGCTTGTGCCTTTAGAGCTTCTAGCTCATAGCTTGCTGGCATTTCTGCACTCACCACTCCATATAAATATTCTTCTAAGCCTAAATATTCTACACTTCCATCTGATGTATGTAATAAATTCACAAAATTATTTTCCACTCTTGGTGCAGGTTCTGTGGAGACTACCTCCTCTTCTTTTTTCTCAAAATTTTTCGTAAACAATATTGAAATTGAAAACGAAACAATAATTATTATAACCACATAAATAAAAATTTTCTTCAAAACTATACCTCTGCCTTCAATTTTTCTTTGAAATCACTTAAGATTCTTTTTTCTATTCTAGAAACTTGAACTTGGGAAATCCCTAGAATTTCGCCGACTTGTCTCTGCGTTTTTTCTTTATAAAATCTAAGTTTTATAATTTCTTTATCTCTTGTATTTAAGTTATCAACAAGCTCTTCAATAGTAATTTTTTCAACAATTCTTGATTGTTCATCACACTCACTAAAAATTTTCCTTTCATTATTTTCATCATTTATAGATTCCATAAGCACTTTAAAGCCTAGCTCTTTAATGCTTCTACTAATTTTTATAATTCCATCATCTCTAATAAACTTTTTTATCTCGCCTAAAATATATGGTACAGCATATGTAGAAAGTTTAACTTTATAACTTTTATCAAACCTTTTTATTGCTTTTATAAATCCCATACACGCAATTTGATAAAGGTCATCTGTTTCATAACCCTTACCTATAAATTTTTTAACTATCCCCCATATCAGTCCCGTATTTTTATTTATTAGAATTTCCATTTTTTCCGAATTTCCACTTGCTGCTTCTTCCAAGAGAGTATTATCATTTTCATACATAACCCCTCCATTATTTTATTTCATATGTACTAGATTCTAAACTAACCTCTTTTGTATTAATTTTTTTCTTCATTGTAATTTTAGTACCAAGTCCTACAATTGACTCCACTTTTAGATTATCCATAAAGCTCTCCATTATTGTAAAGCCCATTCCAGAACGTTCTAGTCCGCTTTTACTAGTATACATAGGAACTTTAGCCTCTTCAATATCGCTAATACCGATACCTGTGTCTGAAATCTCTATCTCGATTTCTTTATCATACAATCTTGAAACTATTTTTACTAAGCCTTCACCATTTGGATATGCATGAATAATAGCATTTGTAACTGCTTCAGACACAGCTGTTTTAATATCTGCAATTTCTTCAATAGTTGGGTCTATTTGTGATGCAAAACATGCAACAACCACCCTAGCAAACCCTTCATTGTTTGATTTACTTAAAAATTCTAATTTCATTTCATTTTTTATCATCTTATTCACCCATCGCCTCCCTGTTAGATATAATTGGAATTATTTTTAAAATTCCAGACATCTCAAAAATCTTTCTTATTTTACTGCTCACATTTATCATTTCTAACTTACCTCCGTAACAGCAGGTAGTTTTATATCTCCCTATAACTAATCCAATTCCGGCACTGTCCATAAATACAACCCTATTAAAATCAAGTACCACTCTTTTAGGCATAAATCTTTGAATTTCATAATCCGCTCTCCTCCTTATTTTTTCTGTAACATGATGGTCTAAATCCTCAGTTATTTCGAAGACCAAGAGCTTATCATCCACAAAATGTTTTACATTCATAAGTTTGTCCTCCTCATCTTTTGTTATACTTTAATATTCGTTTTTTGAGAGCCTTTTTCCTTTGGTGAAATTTGGGAAGTTTTGTCGAATAGCTATGTTTTTGTCGACAAATTTTGCATAAAAAATAAAGGCATCGATTTCGACACCTTTCATACTATTCTTTATTTTTCTCCTAATCTTTTTAGTCTTTCTTCTAAACCTGTATTTCTCTTTTTTATGTCTGCATTATTTATCATAAATTCAATCAGATTTTTATTTCCAATAATTATTAAAAGCTTTTTAGCCCTAGTCATTCCAGTGTATAATAAGTTTCTTGTAAGAAGCATATTTGAAGTTGGAGGTATTGCAAGAATTACCACATCAAACTCACTTCCCTGAGCTTTATGAATAGTTATAGCATAGGCATGCTCTAATTCCTCAAGTTCTGAAAAAGTATACCAAGCAACTTTCTTATCATCAAATTCCACTTCAATCTGCTTTTCCTTACTATCGATTTTTCTAATCATTCCAAGCTCACCATTAAAAATACCTGTACCTATGTCTTTTTCTTTTTCCCAATATATATCATAGTTATTTTTAACCTGCATTACTCTGTCGCCTTCTCTAAAAACAACTTCTCCATATTGCTTTTCTAAAACATTCTCATCTTCTGGATTCAAAGTTTGTTGCAATTTTTTATTTAATTCTTTTGTGCCTATCATACCTTTTTTAGTCGGAGTTAGCACCTGAATGTTTTTAAAGAATTCATAATTTCCATAGTTCTTAAGTCTATCTTTACTTAATGAAAGCACTTGATACAGCATTTTTTCTTGATTTGCTTCATTTACATAGAAGAAATCTTCAAGCTTTTCCTCATCATCTTCCTTCTTACCAACAAAGCTTATTCCGTTATTAACATTATGCGCATTTACTACTATTTTACTTCTTGCCGCTTGTCTAAAAATTTGTGTAAGTTCAACTGTTGCAAATTGATTAGATGCAATTATATCTTTTAGAATGCTTCCTGGTCCAACTGATGGAAGCTGGTTTGAGTCACCTACGAAAATAATTTTAGTACCATAATAAACAGCCCTTACAATATAGTTCATAAGGAATATATCTACCATTGACATTTCGTCTATAATCAAAACATCAACATCAATAGGTGTCATATCCTCATCAATGCTACCCAGTTTATCCTCTTCTATTTTTCCAATTTCTAAAAGTCTGTGTATAGTTTTAGCCTCTTCACCAGTAGTTTCGCTCATCCTTTTAGCAGCTCTACCAGTTGGTGCACAAAGCTCAACTTTATATTTATCATTTTTATAAATCTCTAAAATACATTTTACAATCGTTGTTTTACCAGTACCGAGGTCCACCAGTTATAATGCAGATATTATTATCATTAATCTGTCTAATAGCTTCTCTTTGCTTATTAGATAGTTCAATATCTAACATTCTCTCATTCATCTTAATTTTAGTTTCAAAGTTTTTTATAAACTTTGTATTTTTTGCATCTCTTAATGCAATAAGTCTTTCTGTAATGTTTAATTCTGCTTTATAAAAAGGATATAGATATACCCAAGTTTCTCCGTCTCTTTCTTCAATACAAATCTCTTGTTTCATATTCAAGTTAATCAAATTATTCTCTATTTCTTCTCTTCCAACTTCTAAAATGCTTTGACTAAACTCAATTAAATTTTCTTTTTGTACACAAGTATTACCGCTATAACTAGCCATAAGAAGTGCATATTTTATACCACTTTTTATTCTATGGTCACTATCTTTTGAAACTCCAATCTCTAATGCCATTCTATCTAACTTTTGGAAATTTACCCCATAAACAATATCAATCAATATATATGGATTTTCTTCAATTTTTTCTATTGCGTCTTTCCCTAGTGCGTCATAAACTTTTTTGCTACTATTTGCACTTATTCCAAATCTCTCTAAAAAGCCAACAATTTGCCAAACTTCCCATTTCTCATTAAACTCTTCACCTATTTCATAGGCTTTTTCTTTAGAAATACCTTTTATTTCAGCAAGTTTCAAAGGTTCAAACTTAAATACATTTATAGAATCTTCTCCGAATTTTGCAATTATTTTCTTTGCTGTTGCAGGTCCAATACCTTTAATTGTACCACTTGCTAGGTATTTCTCAAAAGCACCAGTTGTTTCTGGAAGTATTTTTTCGAAAGTTTCTATCTTAAATTGTTCTCCATACTCTTGATGTACTACCATTTTACCTGTTAATTTTAAACAATCTCCGAACAGCAATAAAAGGCAAAAATCCAACTACTGTAAGTATTTCTCCACTATTTTCTTGAAATACCGCAATAGTATAGCTATTTGCCTCATTTTGATATATAAATTCTTCTATTTGTCCTTTAAGTTCCAAATTTTATTACTCCAATATCTGTTATCCAAAGATTCCTTTTTTCTTTATCGGTGGTTGTTCATTCATTGTTTTAGCAAGTTCTACTAATAACTCTCTTTGTGTATGTGTCAATCTCTTTGGTACTTGAACTATAACTGTAAATACAAAATCACCTCTCCAATTTCCATTTACACTCTTAAAGCCTTTATTTTTTATAGTAAATTTAGTTCCTGTTTGTGTACCTTCTGGAATTTTATATTTTTCTTTAGTTCCATCTACCATTGGAATTTCAATTTCTGTACCTAAAGTTGCACCTGTAAAAGTAATTGGCACCTCACAAAATACATGATCACCTTTTCTACTATATATATTATGTCTTTTTATATGTACAACTATATATAAGTCGCCTTTTGGTCCATTATTTATTCCTGGCTCACCTTGATTTTCTAATACCAAAGTTCTGCCATCATCAATTCCTGCTGGAACTTTTACACTAATTTTTACTGACTTTCTAACTTTTCCTTTTCCTTTACAATCTGGGCAAGGTTCTTTTATGACTTTACCTGTACCACCGCAAACTGAGCAAGTCTTTTGTGTTGCCATTTGACCAAATGGTGTTGTAACCACTTGTTTAACTCTTCCTTGACCATTACAATTACTACAAGTAACTGGTGATGTTCCTGCTTTTGCTCCTGTTCCTTTACAAGATTTACAATCTTCATTTCTATTTATAGTAATTTCTTTTTCTACTCCTAAATATGCTTCTTCAAAAGTAATATCAAGATTTACCTTTAAATCAGCACCTTTTCTTGGTGAATTAGAATTTGACCTTGTTCTTGTACTTCCACCACCAAAAAATGATGAAAAGATATCACCTAAGTCTCCTAAATCGCTGAAATCTTGGAAGCCACTAAAACCATCAAAACCGCTACCATAAGAATAGTAACCTCCACCTTGACCACCGCCAAATTGTGGTCCATCAAATCCGAATTGATCATACATCTGTCTTTTTTGCTTATCAGATAAGTTTTCATAAGCTTCGCTTAATTCTTTAAACTTCTCTTCTGCTCCTGCTTTATCGTCTGGATTTGCATCTGGGTGATACTTCTTGGCAAGTTTTCTATATGCTTTTTTTATTTCTTCGTCTGTTGCATTTTTATCAACACCTAAAACTTCATAATAATCTCTTTTTTGTGCCATAAACTCCTCCTACTAATTAAATCTAGCTAAGTCGTCCGCCACTATAATATAACCTTCGCAATATTACAGTGGCCGACGACTTACGCCGGCCTATTTTTAATTATTTGTTATCGTCATTATTGTCATCTTCAACTGTATAATCAGCATTTACTGTTCCGTCTTCGTTTACTGTATTTTCAGCACCAGTTGCTTCTGCGCCTTCTGCTGTAGGTCCTGCTTGTTTATATAGTTTTTCAGAAATCTCATAGAATACTTTAGTTAATTTATCTGTTGCTTCTTTGATAGTATCTACATTGTTTCCTTCTAATGCTTTTTTAGTGTTTTCAATTTCAGTTTCAACTTTAGCTTTCTCTTCTCCACTTAATTTGTCTCCAAGTTCTTCTAAAGTTTTTTGACTGTTATATACTAAACTTTCTGCATTGTTTTTAACTTCGATTTCTTCTTTCTTTTTCTTATCTTCTGAAGCATGTGCTTCTGCATCTTTGATAGCTTGGTTAATATCATCTTCAGTTAAGTTTGTGCTAGCTGTAATTGAAACTTTTTGCTCATTTCCAGTAGCTTGGTCTTTAGCTGAAACGTGAACTATACCATTAGCATCAATATCAAATGTTACTTCGATTTGTGGTACTCCTCTTGGTGCTGGTGGAATTCCTGTTAATTGGAATCTTCCAAGTGTTTTGTTATAAGCTGCCATTTCTCTTTCACCTTGTAATACGTGAACTTCAACACTTGTTTGACCATCTCCAGCTGTTGAGAATACTTGTGATTTCTTTGTAGGGATAGTTGTATTTCTTTCAATTAATTTTGTGAATACACCACCATAGGTTTCAATACCTAATGATAATGGTGTTACGTCTAATAATACTAAATCTTTAACATCTCCTGATAAAACACCACCTTGAATAGCTGCACCAACTGCAACACATTCATCAGGGTTAATTCCTTTATCAGCTTCTTTTCCTGTAATTCTTTTTACAACTTCTTGAACTGCTGGAACTCTTGTAGATCCACCAACTAATAATACTTTGTGTAAATCAGAAGCACTAATTCCTGCATCTTTTAATGCTAAGTTAACTGGATCTGCTGTTGACTCAACTAAATCGTGGATTAGTTCTTCAAACTTAGCTCTTGTTAAAGTAACATCTAAGTGTTTTGGTCCAGTGCTATCAGCTGTAATGAATGGTAAGTTAATATTTGTTTGTTGAACACCTGAAAGTTCTATTTTAGCTTTTTCAGCTGCTT
>CANDKR010000025.1 GCA_947385375.1 uncultured Clostridia bacterium | reverse complement strand
CCCTTATATACGGTAAACGACGTGTTTCCGTTAGGCGCTGTCACTGTCGGTGTCTTAGGGGTATCTGTCTCGCCATCATTACCACCACCTGTAGGTCTGTCGGTAGTAGGCTGAAAATCGACTGTAACACTGGTTTCCACAGGTTTGTACTTGCTCGTATCTTGCGGGGTAAACACTACCACGTAAGATCCATCAGTATTTTCCTTGACCGTGAATGTGCCGGGGATGTCCGCTTGCCAACCAGAAATGATGTCATCAACTGACTCACCCTTATATACGGTAAACGACGTGTTTCCGTTAGGCGCTGTCACTGTCGGTGTCTCCTTTTCAGGAGGCTTGGGAGGATCCTTGAAGGTAATCGTCACATTGGTGTCGGCTGTATTGTACTTGCTGGGATCATCAGGTGTAAACGTCACCGTGTATTTCCCACCAGTACCCTCAGTAATGGTAAACGTACCAGCAATGGTGTTACCATCTTTGTCCTTTGCGGTAAATCCGCTCAGGATACTGTTTACATCATCACCCTTATTCAAGGTAATAGATGTGTTGCCGTTGATAATCGGGGTTTCCTTCGCCGGAGGCGGGTCCACAGGCTCCTTAAAGGTAATCGTCACATCAGTATTGGCTGTGCTATACTTGCTGGGATCATTGGGTGTAAACGTCACCGTGTATTTTCCATCAGTACCGCCAGTAATGGTAAACGTACCAGCAATGGTGTTACCATCTTTGTCCTTTGCGGTAAATCCGCTCAGGATACTGTTTACATCATCACCCTTATTCAAGGTAATAGATGTGTTGCCGCTGATAATCGGAGTTTCCTTCGCCGGAGGCGTGGGTGCCTTCTCGGTCACCGCCACGTCCTTGCTCGCTGTCGTGTATCTGTCGGGATTAGACGGGGTAAAGACCACCGTATACTTATCTCCAACTTTCTTCACTTCAAACGTGCCAGGAACTTCATGGTTGTTGCTGTCAATTGCTTTCCAACCAGCCAAAATGGTATCGATATCGACCTTGCCCTCTTCAAAAGTGAACTCGGTCTTACCACCAATCAGCTTCGGGGTTTCTTTGGTTACAGGTCCAGGACCAGGTCCGGGGCCAGGATCAGGATTGCTCGCCTTGACTTTAACGTAAACAGTCACCTCGACTGCTGCGTAGTTCTTGTCGCTCGGCGTGTAAATTGCTGTAAATGCTTTGGGTGTATTGCTCGCCGCGCCGACGTTCTCACTCGGGGTCTTCCACCTAAAGTGGGTATCGCCAAGAGAAACATTCGACAGGGTCGTGTTTTCCGTTGCCTCAAGTCCAGTCGGGACTTTGAAGCCAGTAGGTGTTGCTGGGTCAATCCTCAGTGTTGCCGTCATCGTAGACGGAGAAACAGACGAATACTTCTTCAGCATCGAAGCAGAAAGCTCGAATACCGCAGTAGCTTCGTAAGTGCCCGCATTAGTGCCCTTATTATTCAAATAAGACACATTGATGCCAGCAGGAACGCCTTTTACCACCAAAACCCACTCTTTGCCATTGTAGGTGACCATGAGGTCCTCATACTTGACATCAGAGGGCAGGTAATAAGTGGTTCTGTGATCCGGTTCGGGGTCGGTATTGCCACCGCCGCCACCAGATTTGGGTTTAACACGGAGCAGAACTTCGATATCGGTCACGGTCTCATAGTTTCTCGTATCTTCGGGGGTAAACGTTACCTTGAAGACATGAGTACCAACCGTACCAACGCTGGTGGTCAGGGGATCCTGGAAAGAAAATCCTTTGGGAAGCTTCACACTTCTCAGTGTGTCACCTTCCGTTGCAGTCAGGTTCTCAGGGACAGTGTACTTCGGCGTTGCCTTCAAAATAGTAAGCGTCGCCGTCATACTCGCCGGCTCCACGCTGGAGCAGGTCTTCTTCAGCTCATCACTGAGCATGAAAGTTACAGTCACTTCATACGTGCCTGCATTGGTCTGGGCATTGCCCGTATAAACGGGAATAATCCCAGTAGGAAGATTCTGAACATAAATGCTATTGGAATAGCCAGAATACGTCCGTGTCACGTTATCAAACGTAACAAAGGACGGCAGATGGTAAGGCACCTTCTCGGAGCTCTCGCTACTCTTGCCGGAAACGGTAATCTGGACGTTGATGCCGGTTACAGTCTTGTAATTGTCGGTATCATCAGGGGTAAAGGTAACCTTGAATACATTGACGCCCTCCGCGCCAACAGAGGTCTTAAGGGGTGCTTCAAAAGAAAATCCCTTCGGGAGCTGAGACTTGACGTCTCTCAGAGTCTGTCCAACCGTTGCAGTCAGATTTGTAGGCACCTCATACTGAGGCGTTGCCTGACGAATCGTCATCTTAGCCGTCAAAAATGCCGGCTCAACGCTGGAATAGGTTCTCTGCATTGCTTCGGACAGCACGAATTCAACTTTCGTATCATAAGTGCCAGCCCAAATGTTGGTGTTGCCAGTGTAGACCGGAATAATCCCATCAGGGAGATTCCGAACCGTCATTGTGTGGTTGTTTCCGTCATAGACGAAATACGCATTGTTGTAAGTCACATTGCTGGGAAGGTGATATACCTTGTCGCCGGGTTCTGTGTTTCCGGTGTTTTGGTCGCCGTTGGTTCCATCGCCACCAGGGTTCTCAGTTTGCTGGGTATCGCCGGGCTTGCCAGTTTCACCACCAGGGGTGGTTTCGCCATTAGGCTTATCGGTTTGCTCGGGGTTGTCATCAGGGGACTGCTGTCCGCCGGTCACGACTTTTACGAGTCGCTGTAACATCTGATCGTCATAGCGATACTCGATTGTGTTGTCGCCACAGACTGACACGTCCAATGTGTCCAAACCTGTGATTTCCAGCTCTTCTTCGAGCCGTGCTTGGGTTGCCGTGGAAACGGGCTTTTTGCCGCCGAAAAATCCTTCCTCGTAGAAGGTCACGCCGTCGTCGGTGTACTCGGTGTTCTGCAGGATCTCGACTTCAGCGTCGCCGTTGAGGACCATCTGGTACTCGTTTGCTGCGCTCAGGTACAATGCGCGACTGACGCCGCACAGGAACAGCAGTGCAAGCACCGCTGCTACAACCACCATCCGCTTTCTGGATGTGGTATTGTTGGTTGTGTTGTTGTTCAACATAGGAATATTCCTCCTTCTTAATGATAGATTTGGGTCTACAGTTTCTGAAATTGTTCTGACTATCCTCCTCCTTCTTTAATACATATTCTTTTTTCAATGTGCGTTGTCACATAGGTCTTAACGCACGTTGATCCCATACTAACTGGGGTCTTCGCGATCTATGATAAATCTGGATACACAAAATGCACCCATCTTATCAATATTATAACTTAAAATCCAAAAAATGTCAAATTATGTAAAGTATTTTTTGTCTAAAAAACTAAAAAGAACTGACATCATATATTATCAGTTCTTTTATATATTTTTTTACTTAAACTTAAGTATGACAACCTGTACAATTTCCACCACATTTATCTGCAAATTTACAGGCTGGTTTATTCTCATCACTTATTTTCCTTAGATGCTCTACAATCTCTTCTAAACAATCTAAAGTATAATCAATTTCTTCTTTAGTATTATCTTTTCCTATTGATAACCTTAAAGTGCCTTTAGCAAGTTCATAAGGTATTTGCATTGCAAGAAGTATATGTGATGGCTCAAAAGAAATACTTCCGCTTGAAGCAGAAATACCTTTCTTATCTAGTTCCATAATCAAATCTTCTGAAGTTACATCATAAAAAGATATATTTACATTTCCTGCAAGTCTTTCTCCCATATCGCCATTTACTTTGACATTCTCAATTCTCTTTTGAATTTCTTTTACAAAATAATCTCTAAGTTTTATTATCTCTGGCTCACACTTGATATACTCTTTATAAGCAAGTTCTATTGCTTTTCCCATACCAACAATTGCAGGAACATTTTCAGTTCCAGCTCTTTTATTTTTCTCTTGTCCTTCGCCTACTAATAATTTCTTAAACTTAAGACCTTTTCTTACATATAAAGCACCTATACCTTTTGGTCCATAAAATTTATGTGCTGAAATTGACAAACTATCAATCTTCTTAGCCCTTACATCTATTTTTACATTTCCTACTGCATATACTGCATCTGTATGGAAGAAAATTCCATTTTCTCGTGCTATTTGTCCAATTTCATTTACTGGCTGAATAACACCAATTTCACAATTTGCATACATTATTGTGATTAAGATAGTTTTATCTGTAATTGCATCTTCAAGTTTTTCTAAATTTATAATACCATTTTCATCTACATCTATATATGTTACTTCAAATCCTTCTTTTTCAAGTTGTCTACAAGTTTCTAAGACGTCTGGCGCTTCGATTGTTGATGTTATGATATGATTTCCTCTTCTTCTATAACTATACGCTAGTCCTCTAATAGCTGTAATATTACTCTCTGTTCCACCAGAAGTAAAATATATTTCTTTTGGGTCAGCATTTATCGAATTTGCAAGCTTTTCTCTAGCAACTTCAATAGCTTGGTTGGCTATTTTTCCAAGTTCATAGCTACTTGAAGCATTACCATAATTTTCTAAAAAAAACGGCATCATTTCATCTAAGACTCTTTTATCCATCTTAGTAGTTGTAGCATTATCAAGATATACTTTCAATTCACTTTCCCTCCAATTATTTGTAGAAATCTTTATAGATAAGACTTACATCAACTTGTCTATTAACAACTCGTCCGACACCAAAGTCTGTAAACTGCCAGCCTATCATTTTGCTCATTAGTTCTTCATTTTGTGTAGCTTCTTGGTCTTCTATTTCTGAATACCAATAAGTTGGTATCTTAGTTACACTATCTAAATAGTATGCAAGCCAGAACTTTGTAGGCACAGTGCTTAAGAATTCACCAGCAAGTTTTGCATTACTATATACAATAACTTTCATATCTTTACTTTCCATTTTTTGAATAAGCTCTGAAACAAGTATCGCTCTTTCATCCCAATAGTCTTTTGCTCGTCCACCATCGTGTTGTTCTATATCTAAAGCTATTGGCAAGATATTGTTTTTATATTTATTTTCCTTTAAAAACTTTTGCATAAACTCAATTTCTTCATCAATCTCTTCACTATTTAATGCTTCTTCTAAGAAATACACTCCAAAAGGAATATCTAAGAACTCGCACTCGTCTGCCCAAGTCTTAAATTCAGGATCTGTATAAAAATTTCCTTCTTCTCCATATCCTCTACCACCTGCTCTGATATATACATAAGTAATATTATTATTTATTAAGAAAGCTGCCATTTCTCCACCTGTATCAAAGTTCTTGCCTTTATTAAACTTTGATAAGTCTACCATTAAAACTTTTTCGTCATCACTTGGTTTATAGTATCCTAATGCAGCTGTTTGTACATATCCAATTTTATTATCTATTACAACTTTAGACCAAGCTACCTGCGTCTCTTCATCAACAAAGTCTTCTAAAACATATACATTTGTACCAATAGGTAGCTCTTTATGAATTTTTACGTCAATAAGTTTTGCCTTCCTATAAAAGTCTGTGTTTTCTATAATAGTTACTGAATGCTTTGCTTCTGACACGTCAATTATCCTATTATTATATTTCACTATTCCAAATATTATTAAAGCTATAACAATGATTACTGCAACAACAATACTTGCGATTATTATTTTTCTTTTATCCATATTTTTCTCCTTCAAAAGTTCTACTGATATGATATCACAATTATACTAAAAAAGAAAGTACATAAATTACTTTCTTTTTTGACTTTTAATAAATCTCTAATTGTTGTCTAAATAATTCATCTGCTGTGGTATATAAATTCAAGTCTTCATTTTTCATTAAGATACTTTTGATATTCCATAAGCCAATTCCGTGACTTTCCTCATCTCCATCTTTTGAAGTATATCCTTTCTCAAAGATTTTACTTACATCTACTGTTTTATTATTATAACTATTTTCTATAACAATTAGTTTTCTATTTTGCTTTACATCTTTTATAAAACGTACATTTATTAATTTTTCTTCAGTAATCTTAGCAGCTTCAATTGCATTATCTAATAGTATTCCTAAAATTCTACATACTTCATAACTATTAGATTCTTGGTCGCTTAAGGTATCTAAGATTTCAATATTCATTGTAATACCTTGTTCTTGTGCATGATAAAATTTATTAGTAAGTGTAGTGAAAACTGCTGGATTATCTATAATTTCTGGACTAAGCACACCTATTCTATTAACTTCATTACAATGATCTAATGCTGTTTTACTTAACCTTTTCACACCATCAATATTACCAACTTTTGCATAACCATCTAATGCTAGAGCAAAATTTGCAAAATCGTGTCTAAAAGATTTTAACTTTTCGTACAAATTTAATAAAGTTTTGTTATACATTTCTAAAGAATCAATTTTCAAGGTTTGTGCTTCTGCAAGTTCAATTCTTTCAGAAACTATTACTAGAACATAAGCATATAGTATCAATGAAATAATACTTAATAAATATTGTGATGTTTGCATCTCAGCTGAAATTGCAAGTACTATACCAAGTGTAGACAATATATAAATTAGTGTCTTATGATCATTTTGCAAATGCTCACCCAAAATAATGTGAATTTCTTTAAATCTTATACCTAAAATCATTAGGCCTTTTATTGCAGCTATCAAGATTTCTGAAATTATCATATAATTCGGTGTAACCAAACTAATTATCTTTACCAATATACCTTTGATACTTACCATTATTAAAAGATTAATTGTCTCAGCTAATACACTTTTCTCATAAGACAATTTTAACATAAAATGTAAAACTAGCACACTTGTTAATATGTCTGGAATTATGTAAAATGGTGGCTTAAGTATTAAACCGAAACAAAGTTTTAAAATTCCTATCAATACTGATGCTGTTACTAATTTTGATTTTGTAAGTTTAACTTTAAATAAACTGATAAAGAATAAAATATCTAGAAATGTCGCTAATGTCATTTTTATCTCTCCTTCATCTTTTGTAAAATTTCGTACTTTCATATTTTAAACATAATTACAAAATAAATCAACCTTTTATGTACTTTATTTTACGTCAATTTTCGACATTTCTTTTTAACTTTTTCGAACTTTTTAAAAAATCCCCCTGATTTATCAAGGTTTCATCTATCCCAATTCTTCTTCTAATTTTTCTAAAATTTCTGAAAAATTTTTAAACTGATAGTTAGATTTTTGATTTATTTCTTCTCTATAACTATCTGAATATTTATCATAAACACTTGCCACTTCAATTCCTGCGTTAATTGCAGCATCTACTCCCATTATTGTATCTTCAAAAATCAAACAATCTTCTGGTTTTACTTTAAGTGTTTCTAATATTTTATAATGTATTGCTGGATTTGGTTTAAGCTCTTTTACAGCATTTTTAGCATACATTACTGTGAATATATCATCAAATTTTGCTTTGTTCATTAAATTTCTATTCTGAGTTCTATAAATATCTACTGTATGTTCATTTGTAGTAGTAGCTAAAGCTAATATAAAACCATTTTCCTTTAACTTTTTAAGCACCTTTTCAGCATCTTTCTTATAATCGATTACCTCGCTTAAATATTCTTGTGCTATCTCATATCTTAATTTTTTTATCTCTTCTTTTGAAAAACTAGAATTATACTGTTCTTTTAGATATCCACAATATTCTAAATATGCGTCCTCTGCTGCTCTAAACTCTTTTAATTTTATATCTCGTTGTTCAGCTATAAACACTTCATTATCTTCTTTTCCACCTATTTTTTCAATAAGCTTTTTATCAATCTCATTCCATATTCCAATAGAATCAATTAGTGTCCCGTCTAAATCAAATATAATAACTTTTTTGTTTTCTAACATTACTCTTCTCCTTTTTAGCTAGTTTGAAATATTTTATCATACAAACACAAAAAAAGGAAGTGCTCTTTTTAAGCACTTTCTTTTCTATTATTTCTCATTTCTAGAATATAACCTGTCATTGAACATACTAGCAATATTGCTTCTAAAATTACTCCAAATAATGACTGTACATAGATGTTATACAAAATCCATAACACACCTATTGGCATACCTAATAATTTATATATATTAGTTTTCTTTTGCCACACTGAATAAGTATATAACATTGTTGCAAATACTGATAGTAAGCTTAAAAAGCCATCATAAGTAAATACTGCTGAAGCAATTGATATAATATACAAAATTACTAATATAACAACATCTTTCTTAGTATTTGTATCTCTTTTGCCATTTTTCTTTTCGTCAACTAAAAATATTATATTTCTTATCAATGCTACAATACACATCGCTAAGCCTGAATATGCACTTAAAAATACATACTCTAATCCATTAGTGATTAGTGACGCAAAACTTATTGTTAAAACTGCCTTTCTATTTTTAGCATAATAAGTCATAGCTAGTAATACATAAGTGATAATTGTAAAAATTTGTGATAATACATACGCAGTTGTTAGTTCCATTTTAATCCTCCTTACTTCAATACTTCTTTTAAATCTTTTGCATATTTTTTCAAACTTTGAAAGCAATCATAAGCTTTCTGTACTTCTTTTTTATTTTTGCTTATGTATCCTCTTTTTTCACTTCCAGCTGGCATATCTACAATCAATGTTGTTTTGTCAATTCCGTCCCAGCCATCACCAACTATTTGTAGTAGCTTTGGTTCTTTTTCCTTTATTTCATCATAATCTACAAACATTGTCTTTACATTACTTTGCATATAGATTCTAAGTGTTTTGTTTTCTCTAAACTCTTTTATCTTACTTTTACTAAATATGAAAATTCTCTCTAAATTAGCACCTCTATTTGCTGCCTCTAAGTTGTTAACCCTAAAATTCATCTCAAGTGGCTCTTCAGTCCATTCGTCCTCTAGCATTGTAGATGCACACCACATATATGACTCTTTATTCAAAGTTTTAAAACACCTAATTATTGCTCTATAAAACTCACCTATTTCTAATGGTTTGGTCCTCTCTTTTCTATCTAGTGCTAAATATCCGCCATCTGTTTCAATGCTAATGCCTGTTGTATTTTTAAATTTTGTTATAAGTCCTAGAATATCACTTGCAATTTCGTTATAATCTAGTAAACTGTCTTTTTCAACTGGTGCAGTTATATTTAAAGCATTTATTCTAAGACCAATTTCATTTCTTAGAGTAGAGCCAAGTTTTTCTTCTAATTTTTCTTTTGCTTTTTTATCATTATTTACTAAAACAATTGCAGACTCTGCGTTCATTTTCTTTGCAAATTCTACTATTATTTCTTCCTTGTTTTTTATAGTCTTATTGTCAATATCTATAAAAATAAGATTTTCATAATACTTATCCATTTCTTCAAAAGTTTTGTCAGTTTCTACAATATACCCTTCTTTTTGAAGCTGTGGTAGCAAACAATGACCAATTTCATTATTGAAATTTATTATCATAACTTTCTTTTGTGTATTGATGTATTTTGAAACTTTATTTCTCTTGTCATAGGGCTTAATAGTATCTTCTGGTATAAGCCAAACCATACCATTTTTAATTGCGCCATTTATCCTATTTTCATTACATAATTTGATAATTCTTCTTTCAGTAATTTCCCACTTTTCAGATAATTGTTTTGCAGTTAGATATCCCATTTATCTTCTCCTTTTCAATATTGTTCTTTGCTCAGAATAATATCTTTGATATATTTATATTATACTTTTTCCGGAATAATGTCAATAGCTTTTGATAAAAAAATAGCTATTGCTTAATTTTTTCTATAAACAATAACTATTTGTATAACATATTTTAAGCTAAAATTTCATCTGCTAAAACTTTCATTTGCTCTCTTGTTTCATCGTTTACAGTAGTTTTAATTGTCACTACTGTATCACAAATTTGTAAATCTTTCATTTTATCTAAAGCTTCTTTCATACACCTTGCAGCTGTCGGTGCCCAAGTACCATTTTCCATTAATCCTACTTTACGATTTTGATAATTTTTGCTAATTAAAATATTCAAAAACTGCTCCATTGGAGTAAAAACTTTAGCATCATAACTTGGTGCTGCAAGAATTACTTTGTCATAACGGAAAGCATCTTCAACAGCTTCTGCCATATCATCTCTTGATAAATCAGCAATAGAAACTTTCTTAGCGCCTTTTTCTTCTAATATTTTAGCAAGCTCTTTAGCTGCCTCTGCCGTATTTCCATGTATAGAGGCATACGCTATAAAAACGCCATCATTTTCTGGTTTATAACTACTCCAAATATCATATTTATTTATATAATGCTCTAAGTTCTCTTTTAGTATTGGTCCATGTAATGGGCATATAGTTTTTATATCTAAGCTTGCGGCTTTTTTCAATAAAGCTTGTACTTGCACACCATATTTTCCAACTATATTAAAGTAATATCTTCTTGCTTCACAATCCCAGTCTTCTTCTGTATCTAAAGTACCAAACTTTCCAAAACCATCTGCTGTAAATAAAACTTTTTCTGTTTGCTCATAAGTTACCATAACTTCTGGCCAATGTACCATTGGTGCCATAAAGAATTGTAAAGTATGTTTACCTATATTAATCTCTGTACCCTCTTCTACTACTACTTTTCTTTCATCTAAGTTTTCTATATTAAAAAACTGTGGTAAAAATGCAAAAGTTTTAGCATTTCCAACTAACTTCATTTCTGGATATTTTTCTGCTAAAATTCCGATATTATATGAATGGTCTGGCTCTAAATGTGAAATCACTAAATAGTCTGGTTTTGTTCCTTTTAATGCCTCTTCTAGATTATTAATCCACTCTTCTGACTTTCTTTTATCCACTGTATCCATAACTACAGTTTTTTCATCTTTTATAAGATATGAGTTATATGATATTCCATTTGGTACAATATATTGCCCCTCAAACAAATCAATATCCTTGTCATCTGCTCCTATGTAAATTATGTCATTTGAAATAGTTACATCTTTCATAAAATTTCTTCCTTTCATTTTTATTTATTATTTAAAAAAATATATTTTGTTCTAAATCGTCTGGATGTTCTAGTTCATTTTGTAAGTCTTCCCATGGAAATAATGGATAAAAGTATTCTATATTTAGCTCATCACATTTTTCCTTACTAAATTCATTATTACCATTATAATAATAAGCTACGTCTTCATATTCAGCAATATTAGCAAAATCTCTACTGCCATATTCTTTAGTTAAGCATACATACAAAATTCTAGCTTTTGGATAATGTGCTTTTATTTCATTCATGCATAATTCTACACTAGTACCTGTACTGTGCATTGCTTCTACAACTAAAAATACTGGTTCTTTCTTATTTATTTCTATCGAATTAAATGGATTAAAAATCATTTCAATTTTATTGTCACCATTTTTATAAGATATGTGCTTAACTTGTATAGGCAAAAATTTCACAATATTTAGTTTATTAGAAATATACACTGCTGGAACTGCACCACTTCTTAGAACTGGGCATATATAGTCAATTTTTACTTTATTATCTTTAATATAGCTTTTTAAGTTTTTGCATAACTTATCTATATATCTCAAAAAATCAGCATCTTCTAATCTTTTATAATTCCTTTGCATTTTACTCTCCTACACATTAATAATATAATCTTTTTATATCTCTTTTACAGATATTTATTATACTTATAACGATTAGTATTATATCTCCAAAAACTAACCACCAACTTTCATAATATGAATAATATAAACCATAAGTAATCCCAGTAGTCATTCCAGATATTCTTACCAATTTCATATCTGTTTGCCACAAGCAATACGTTCTAATCATTGAGCCAATTGTTGGTAATAAAGAAATAAAACCATTCCATGTATATATACAATTAATAACTATAATGCTTTCAAACATATAAAGCAACAGCACATATAACTTTCTATTTATTTTATCACTTTGTCTAAATATAGAAGTTCTTATAACATTAATAATACTTAATACTGCACCAGTAAAAGCATTTATTATAAAATCATATATTGCTTCAAATAAGCAATTAAGTGATTGAACAAATAATGATTTATTTCTATCTTTTATACATATACTTAAAATTAATGCCACAAATGCTAATACACTAAATATCACTTTTTCTTCTCCATTTTTCTTTTGTTCTTATATGTTACACAAGATATTTTTATTCTAACATAAATTGATAAAAAAATAAAGCATCTTATACATGCTTTATTTTCTTTCTAATGCGTTAATTTATTGATTATATTAATTATATCAGGTTGTGTGGGCGTAAATTTTATACCTCTCTTCAGCATATTCATTACTTTTCTTGCTTTCTTTTCAATTTCTAACGCTGAATGCTCACTTGTTACTTTTAAATGATTTCCTGCAATTGTATATTCTCTTTCTATGTACTCTTCTTTTATTGGAAACATATCTTGTATTAAGAAAACGCTTTCTTTTCCATTATCAAGCTTTATAATATGTATAATGTCACAAGGCTTTTTGTTTTCTATTTTTTTATTCATTATCTTTCTATATTTTTCTATTCTACTACTTAAAGGAATCATCCAATATAAATTTGTTCCTTCGTCTTTAAAACAATAGTAGTGTGGTCTATTAGCTTCTTTATTTCCTTTTAAGTATGGATCATCCATGTCTTTAAAAAATTTATCTTTTACTATATAAAATCCTCTTTCTATCAAATTATGTTATACTTCCTTTTTATAAAATTTAATGGTTCTTCATCATTTAATGTTGAAGAACCATACTTACAACCCAACCATTTGTATACCGCATATTGGTCAGCGGAAAACTTTCAACCCGACCATTTATATACCACATATCGGTCAGTGGTAAACTTTCTATTGTGATATTAATATCAGTCTTATTATATGCACTTTTTTGATAAAATTTACTTTTATCTAGTTATATTTTAGCACATAATTCAATAAATATCAATCACTTGCATAATCTTTTATACTTTTTTATAATAAAATTTCAAGTTTATTTCATGGGCATCATAATATTTTAGTATTTTCTGCATTCGCTTATTCTCGTCACCAGTTGCACAAGACACTATTTTTATATCTTTGTTTTCTTCTCTTAACTTTGATATTAGTTTAAAGAAAACTCCTTCTTTTCTATACTCTTCTTCAACAAACATTTGTGAAATCCATAATACTTCACCATCATTTGCCCAATAAAAATATGAATACAAAATCATTCCTACTGGTTTACCATCTATCTCTGCTACTAAACATTGGAATTTAGGTTTATCACAAAAATAATCTTTATCTATATTAAGTTCCAATCCTTGTGTCTGCTCAGTTTCATTTACATTATTAATAACTCTATTAGCTTTTATTATAAAATCTTTATGCCTCTTTTCAGCATACCCCACTTTAACTTCTTTCATAAATTACTCCTATTATTTTAATTGTAGTACTGCTATACTTTCGATATGATGACTAAATTAGACTACTTTAACTTATCTAATTTTATTACATTTTATCATATCTTTGTA
>CANDKR010000024.1 GCA_947385375.1 uncultured Clostridia bacterium | reverse complement strand
GTAGGAACTTGGGCACTTTCCGCATCCGCTGTTGCAGATACCGTGCCGGTTTCTGCCGCAAAAGCCGAAGGGACCATAGTCACAGAGAAGCACATTGCGATTGCAAGGAAAAATGCAAAGGGTTTGCTGAGAAATTTTTTCACGAAAAAGACTCCTTCCTTAAAACGGACAGCATCTCTACCTATAAACATCACTGGTGATACTGGGCTTTCCAGTGTTGTTTATCAAAAAAAATAAGAATATGCGAAGCAAGGGTTTGAAATTGAAAACATTATATCACCTTTTTGCCAAAAATACAAATAATTTTATTACTTGAAAAAATTTATATGAAATGATATATTAATTTTATTATATACAAAGGAAGAGATATGAATTGGAAGAGTTAATTATAGAAATTAAAAATGGTAATAAAGATTTATATAGCAAAGTTGTAAGTTTGATGAGGTGTAATTTATATAAGACTGCAATAGTAAAGTTAAAAAATAAAGAATTAGCAGAAGATGCAGTACAAGAAACTTTTATACAAGCTTATGATAAACTAGACCAATTGAAAGAACCAAAGTATTTTCAAACTTGGATTACTAAAATTTTAATCAATAAATGTAATGATATTAACAGTGTAAGAAAACTTGAGAAAGACAAGATTGATAAATTAAAAGATACATTAATAGATGAATTGTTTGGATTTAATAAAGCAGAAGAAATAAAAATTGAAAAGAAGGTGCTGTTAGAATATTTAGACGAAAAAGAAAGAGAGATAGTAAATTTATATTATGATGGCGGATATACTACTTCTGAAATTAGTGAATATCTTGATATAAATGAAAACACTGTGAAAAGTTTCTTGTGTAGAGCAAGAAAGAAGTTACGTATTGCAAGAAGCACTTATACAAAACTATCAAGATTTCTTATTTTTATATTTGCCTTCATAATTGTAACTTCTGTAGTTACTTTCGGTGGTAGATTGATAAATAGTTTAAAAGAAAAATTGATTATGTTCCCAATAAGATCAGCAAAAGGAATTGCCGATGCAGGAGATTATATAGAAAAGGTAAATACAGAAATTGTATATAATAAGGATTTAGGTATTGCAATTGATAGTGTAGCAATGGACGATAAGCTATTATATGTTTCATATTTGATAGATAGTAAAGAAGACATAAAAGATATTCAGTTAGAAGATTATACTATTAAGGATGAAGCTGACAACCTTCTATCCGTAGGAATAGAAAGTGATATAAATAATATATACCGCTTAGATTACAGTAGTGGTGGAGTAAGTTATTCAGAAAAACCAGTAAAACAAGAAGACGGAAAGTATACATATTCTACGATATTCCAAGTAGTATACAATAAGGACTATCCACGCTCACATAAACTTTATATAGATATAGGCGAAATATCAGTTTTAATCGGAAGAGACAGGAAAACGATTAATGGGCATTGGGAGTTCGAAATAAATTTACCTGATAAGTTTTATAAAAGAACTTCCGAAGTTTATAAATTCGACGGCAATGACAAAATAAAGAGTCTAAAAACTAGCTTGAAAGACTTATCTTTCGAACTTGAGATAGAATTTAATGAAAACTTAGACTCTGAGGTTATGACTTCGAATAACATAATTTTAGAAAATTCCAAAGGCGAGGTAATAAATTGTTATTCAAAGTTAATTGGTAAAAACAAAGTAAAATATATTTGTGATATTAGCAAACATTCTGCTGATAACGAAATATTAAGTTTTTATCTAAAGTACAATAAAGGAAAAGATAAATATGTAGACATTACTTTAGAAAAATAACTAATAATTAGATTTTAATTTCTTGATAATCTGATGCAATATAGATTTCACACCGACTTTGCCAGTCAAGTTATAATCGAAATATTGCATCAGATGTTCTTTATTTATGTTTTCTAACATTTTAGAAGTTGCATAATTCATATTACCTTTAATAACACTAATTGATAAACCAAAGTTTTCAGAAATCTTTGGATAAATATCATTGACTAAGCTTTTATGAAGCAGAGCGTTATCAGAATAATACATTATTTTAAGCGCCTCTAAAACGCATTTAGAACCTAAAAGTGAAAGATCATAACCTAGTGAAACCATTTCATAATAAAGCAAATTTTCGATGTGTGGTTCAGATAAATTGCTTGATTTTCTTTCAATACTTTTGATAATATAGTCGATATTATCTTTAGGAATTGCTAGTTCATTATTTGGATCTTCTGACAAATAAATAATTTTGCAATTGTTAAATCTAATTTCTAAACCAGTATCATAAAATTCATAATCAGCTATAATTATGTCTGCAATGTACGCATAAGATAAATCTTTTAAAGAATTAGCAATAAACGAAATCCTAATTTCATCATTTAATGCACTCATCGAATTCATAAGCGTTTTACAATAATCAAAATCTTTATCTAATAGTAAAATATTCATCTTTTTTACCTCCCAATTTTCCCCTATATAATATTAGACGGTAAAAAAGTCAAAATAGTTGCAAAAAAATAAAAATTTTTATATAATTTTTTTGAAAAGGGAGAAATTATGGAAAAAATAGTCGAATTTGTTAAGAAAAATAAGGTGATTTTAGTAGCAATACTAATTACTTTAGCTATAGAAATTTTTTTATGTAATTATGGATTTTTTAGAACTTTATTTTCAGGGAATAGAAATTTAAAACCAAAATTTGAAGTTCAAGGAAGTTTAATATATGTGACAGATATTGATGTAAAAGTAACTAGTATAAATTTTAAATATAAAGAGCCTCTGATAGACAAAGTTACTTATACTTTATCATATTTCCCAGATGGCACTAGTAAAGCACTAGAAATTAGACCTAAGATAATACTTCCAGAAGATGAGCAGTATATAAATTTTAATACAGGTGTAAATTGCAAAGGGATAATAATAGACAGATTGACTGAGACAGATTTGCAAATAGAAGAAGTAATATTAAATCACCCTAATATGAATATAAGTTTAATAAGAATACTGCTCATTTTTATAGCAGTTATATTTGTAATTAAGGTGAGAAGTGGCAAATTTTTTGATAAGGAATATGATAAAAACTCAAAAGAAACGCATATTATATTTCTTATAAACTTAACTACAATGATGGCATTTGTGGTGCTATATATCATATGTCAGCTTAATGTAGGAAGCTATATTTTAAAACCAGAAGAAGTTGATAAGACTGATAGCGTATTATTACAAGCAGAAGCGATTGTAAATGGACAGATATCGTTATTAGAAGAACCATCAGAAGAGCTAAGAGCTATGGAAAATCCTTATGATAGTGAGAAAAGAGATAATGAAGGAGTGCCATATTTATATGATGTTGCTTATTTTGATGGACATTATTATAATTATTTTGGTATTGCGCCAATACTTACTTCTATTTTGCCTTTTAGATTAATTACTGGAAGCTATATGCCTACTTATATTTTCAACATCTTGTATATGGTAATTGCAGTATTTGCATTATATGGTCTATACCGAAAACTAGTAGATAAGTATATCGATAGAATATCTTTATCTAACTTCTATTTAGGTTTTTATGCTATATTATTTGCTTCAAATATTTTTACACTTTTTAGAGGTATGAAATATGATATTGTAGTAACTTCTGGTTTAGCATTTTTATTAATTGCATTAAACTTAAGTTTATCAATTTATAAAAATCCTAAGTTTAAGATTTTGAAATTGATTTTGCTAGGAATTACTACGGCACTGGTCGTTTTGTCAAAACCAAATTTAATTGTATATTATTTATTAATACTTTTCTTTGTACTTTGTGCAATGAAAGATAAAACAGTAAAAGAGAAAATAAAAGATTTAAGTTTTATGGCAATTCCACTTGGAATTTTAGCGATTTTTCAGATGTGGTTAAACTATGTGAGGTTCGACAGTATTTTGGAATTTGGTGCACCATACCAATTATCAGGACTTAATGTTACAACAAGTATGGGATTTAGCTTAAATAAGGCATATGCAATAATAATGGAGTATTTGTTTAGAATACCTACAATAAATCCTCTAAATTTCCCATTTGTATTTGCAAACTGTGATACTGCTTTTACAGCTATAAATGAAGTTTGTTATGAAAATAGATTAATTGGACTTGCAATTATACCTATTTTATGGGCATATCTATTAAATAGAAATGTAAAAAAAGAAAAAGGACTAAAATGGTTTATAAAACTTTGTATAATAACTTCAATTTTAGGAATGCTACTTGCTGGCTGTACAGGTGGAATTTGCGAAGCTTACTCAATAGATTTTAAGTTAGTACTTAGTATAGGAGCAGTTATTTTATTACTTAAATGGTTAGAAAATGGAGCAGAAGATAAAAATAAAATCTTTTTAATACTTTGTATTACAACGATACTTTTGATGTTACCACTTGGATTAACAACAGAAAGTTCTTTATTAAGCAATTTTGCAAGTGATGTATCTGTCGCATTAAAAAATATTTTTGAATTTTGGAACTGAGTTAGCTGTTTGAGCGAAGCGAATTACAGATAACTTACACATTGGAGCAACAAAAATGAACGAAGTGAAATTTTTGTGATAAGCGGAGATGTGATCATTAATAGGCTGTTTGAGCGAAGATAAAGGTAATAAAAAATGGACTATATAGTCCATTTTTTTATTATCCTTTATTAAATAATTTCTTAAACAATTCTGTTATAGCATTTAATATAGCCTTTATTTTATTCATTATATCATTTTCCTTAACTTCAACTGGTAGGTTTTCTGCTTCATGTACGAATTCTACTTCATTAGTTTCAATTTTTTGGAAAATGTTATCAAAAGTAGCTTGTTCTTCTTGTTGTCTAGTTTCTTCACCAGCTAAAAGTAATTCATCTAACTCTTCACGTTCTTCATTTGTACACCAATATTGACGATATAAAAGTGTAAGCATACATTCTGTTGATGGAAGTAATAATTGTTGGTCAAGTGGAAGACGTGGGTCTATTCTTGATTTAAAATGTGGTGACGCTACATCTTGAAAAAATTCTATAATCTTTTGTGGGATTTTTTCAACTAATTCGTCATCAATGTATCTTAATAAAATATTCATTTCTGCTGCTAAATCAGCATAATCTTCATAAGTCATTTGTATATTCCTCCTTAGGCTTATCTTCCGTCATCATCTTTTTCTTGAGTATCTTTGGAAGCTTGTTTAAGTTTGTTTTTTCCTACTAAAGCAGCTAAAATATCTGCTAAAGATGTATCTTTGTTTTGTTCTTTTTCAGATTCTTTTATAACAGTAGACATTGTAGATGCCATACTCATCATATCTTGACTTTTTATGTTTGCTACTCTACTTTTAACAAAAGCAGACATTTGACTTTTGCCAATTCCATTTTCAAGTCCCATAATCTTCACCTCTCATAAATATTCAAAATAATTATAACTATAAATTTTTTTTTAGTCAATGGAATTATTTAAAAACTAGCATAAATTATTGAAAAATAGGAAAAACTAGCTAAAAAAGTAAAAAGGATTTTTTAAAGGAGAGAATATGAAAAAATACCAAGAGCTACACATATCTGGAGTGTTGTTAGACAAGAATCAATTATCAAATTATATGGAAAAATTAGCATCTAGTCATAATATACGAAATAATTCTAGCAAAGAAACTTACCCAATTCCAATGCTAAAAAACGATTATGAGAGAATTTTAGAAACTTATCGATTACTTAATAAACATATGAAGCTAGGAATAAAAATACATTCAGCAGGTGAGTGGCTTTTAGATAATTTTTATGTAATAGAAGAGATTGTAAAGGGTATACAAAAAGAGCTAAGTTTAAGTAAATATAAAAATATGATAGGTCTTACTAACGGCAAATATGAAGGCTTCGCAAGAAGCTATGTTTTGGCGTCTGAAATTGTTGCATATACTGAGTGTAAAATTGATAGTGAAACCATTGATTTAGTTTTAAAAGCCTATCAAAAGAAGAAACTTCTTAGTATGGAAGAAATTTGGAATATAGGCATATTCTTAAAAATCGCGCTTATTAGGCAGATTAGAGAAATTTGCGAAAAAATTTACTCTTCACAAATGCAGAAATTTAAGGCTGAGAGCATTATTGAAAGAATTATCGAAAATATCGAAGAGAAAAATCGTGTTTTCGTAAGCAATAATAAACTTAATTTCTTAGGCGAAGAACCGAAATATGCTTTTATCGAGTATATGTCATATAAGCTTAAAAGATATGGAAAAAATGCTATAGAATATCAAGAGATTTTAGAAAGTGAAGTTGAAAAACTTGGTATGTCTGTAACGGATATCGTCCAAAAAGAACATTTCTATATTGCTAACCTAAAAATCATAATAGGTAATAGTATAAAAAGCTTAAAAGAGATTGGCAGAATAAATTTTGGTGAGTTATTTAACAGAATAAGTGGGGCAGAAGAGATTTTAAAATTAGATCCGGCTGGTGTTTATAACGAAATGGAAGAAGAAAGTAAGAACTATTATCGTGGAATAATTGAGAAACTTGCAAGGAAATACAGAGTTTCAGAAATTTATATTGCAGAAAAAATAATTGATTTATCTAGTAGATATCAGTCAGAAAAGCGAGAGTTAGAGAAGAAAAAGGCTCATATTGGGTACTATTTGGTAGATGATGGAATTTATGAGCTAAAAGAAAAGCTTGAAAATAAAAAGGTTTTCAGATTAAGTAAAAAACAAAAAACGAGGTTATATGTAGCAGGAACTATTGGAGCTAGTTTGTATATTGATTTTATAGTTAGTATGAAATTACAAATAAAACTTGCCAATCCTTGGATTACAATACTTTTTGCATTACTTAGTATCATACCAATTTCGGAAATAGTTATAAAAACTATAAATTATATTTTGAGTAAAGTGCAAAAGCCTAAAATTTTGCCTAAGATGGACTTTGAAAAAGGTTTGCCAAAAGAAGCAGCAACCTTTGTAGTAATTCCTACTATTGTAAAATCAAAAGCAAAGGTAAAAGAGATTTTAAGAAAATTAGAAGTATATTATTTAGCAAATAAACTAGATAATATATATTTTGCATTATTAGGAGACTGTTCAGAAGAGCAGGAAGCAGAAACAGAATTTGATGAAGAAGTAATGAAAACTGGTATTGAAGAAGTAGACAAATTAAATCAGAAATATGGTAATAAATTTTTCTTTTTATACAGAAAAAGAATGTGGAATGATTGTGAGAAGGCATATATAGGCTGGGAGAGAAAAAGAGGACTACTTACAACTTTTAATTTATATATGAAAAATAAACTATCTAATAATTTTGCGGTAAATACCATTGAAAACTACAAAAATGAGCTTCCAGACATCAAATATATTATAACCTTAGATAGTGACACTAACCTAAGTTTAGGAACTGCTAGTCAGCTTGTCGGCGCAATGGAGCATATATTAAATCGTCCCATCATAGAAAACAGGAAAGTAATAAGTGGTTATGGAATTATGCAACCTCGAATTGGACTTGATTTAGAACTTTCTAAAAAGAGTATGTTTGTTGAACTTTATAGTATGCAAGGCGGAATAGACCTTTATTCTAATGCGATTTCGGATTTGTACCAAGACTGCTTTGGAGAAGGCATTTTTACTGGTAAAGGAATTTATAATGTAGAGGTTTATAATGAAATTTTAGAAGGAGAAATACCTGAAAATACGGTGCTAAGTCATGACTTATTAGAAGGTAATTTTTTAAGATGTGGTTTGCTTAGTGATACTATTTTATTAGATGGTTTTCCAACAAGTTATATGCCATATATAATGAGAAATCATAGATGGACAAGAGGCGATATACAAATTGTTTCTTGGCTTAAGAGTAAAAGACTAAGTTTGTTAGATAAGTTCAAGATTTTTGATAATGTCAGAAGAAATCTAATTTGTTTCTCAGGTTTAGTGCTTATTGTTTTAAGCTTTATAGCAAAAAGTTTTAGTAATTATTTGAGCTTAAAATTATTCTGTCTTGGTTTCTTAAGTATTGCAATTTCATATATTCTAGATTTAATAAACTATATCGTATACAAAGAGAGCAATATAGAAGGTGCAATTTATGCTGATAAAAAGTTTTCAAATGATAAGAACAGTATTGTAATTAGCGTTGTACGTATGTTTTTTAGTTTAACTTTTTTACCGTATGAAGCTTATAAAAATCTAGATGCAATTTTCAAAAGCCTTTACCGTAAGAAGCATAATTGTAAAATGCTAGAATGGGTAACTGCTGAAGATGGTGAGAAAAACAAGATAAGCGACTTAAATTCTTACTTTTTTGAAATGAAAATAAATCTTCTTTTTGGAATTATATTTTTAGTTTTAGGACAGTGGTATTTTAAATTACTTGGACTATTTTGGATTATATCACCAGTTTTTGCTTGGTATATAAGTTTAGAGAATAAAGACGAATATATTTGGAATGAAGAAGATAGAAAATATTTAGATGACGTAGCAAGAAAGACTTGGCAATTTTTCGAGGATTTCATAAATGCTGAAAACAATTATCTAATGATAGATAATTATCAAGAAGATAGGGAAAAGAAAATTGTAGATAGAACATCTTCAACTAATATTGGATTAGAACTTTTAGCAGTTATTTCTGCTTATGATTTGGGATATATAAATTATAAAAAATGTATAGATTATATTAGGAAAATCATTGATACAGTAAATGCTTTAGCAAAATGGAATGGACATCTATATAACTGGTATAATACTAAAACTTTAGAACCACTAATACCAAGATATGTTTCAAGTGTTGATAGTGGTAACTTTGTAGGCTATTTGTATGTTGTAAAACAGTTTTTGATAGAAAATCAAAATAAATTAGAAGTTGAAAGTTTGAAACAAATTGTTATAAAGCTTATCGAAAATACTGATTTTTCATATTTATATAGCGAGAAAAACAAGCTATTATCAGTAGGGTTTAACTTAGAAGATAATAAACTTACAGATTCGTATTATGATTTTTTAGCTTCAGAAGCAAGACAAGCAAGTTTAGTAGCAATAAGTAAAGGAGATGTGCCAGTAAAACATTGGTATAACTTAAGTAGAACACTTACTAGTTTGAACAAATACAAAGGTTTAGTATCTTGGTCTGGAACGGCTTTCGAGTATTTAATGCCTAACATAACTCTAAAAAGATACAAAGGAAGTTTATTAGACGAAGCTAGTAAATTTGCAATAATGAGTCAGATTGAATATGCAAGAAATTTGAGACTTCCTTGGGGTATTTCAGAGTCTGCTTTTAATTTAAGAGATCTTAATAATAACTATCAGTACAAAGCTTTTGGTATACCTTGGCTAGGTTTTAAGAGAGGTTTGGAAAATGATTTCGTAATTTCACCATATAGTACCTTTCTAAGTTTAGAAGATAGTCACAGATTAGGAATAGAAAATTTGGAATGGTTAGAATATGAAGGAGCAGTTGGTAAATACGGCTTTTATGAGGCAGTAGATTATACAAAAAGTAGATTGAAAAATGGAGAGAAAAAAGAGATTGTAAAAACATATATGGCGCACCATCAAGGATTAATTTTACTTTCAATAAATAATGTGTTAAATGATAATGTTTTAAATAAACGTTTTAACGAGAACCCAGAAATTGAAGCAACAGATATTTTACTACAAGAAAAAATGCCAATAAATATGATAATAACTAAAGAGAAGAAAGAAAAGATTACAAACTTAAATGAAGGCTTAGATACAGGCTATGTAAGAAGAGTGCCACTCGAGAAGAATAATATAATGCCAGATGTTCATATTTTAGCAAACGAACATTATAAAATAATGATAGATGAAAAGGGTGAAGGCAAGAGTGAATATAATGATATTTTAATAAATAACTATAAAGACACGTATGAACTAAGGCAAGGAATTTTCTTCTATATAAAAAATGTGAAAAATAGAAAAATAATTAGACCAGAAGAGAACTCAAATGTCGTATTTGCTCCAGAGCAGGTTATTTTTTCAAAACAAGATGGAAACTTGAAATTAGATTTAAAAATAACTATTGACCCTGATAAAGCAATTGAGATAAGAAGATTAGAAATAGAGAATATGGGAAAAGCTTCAGAAATTTTAGAAATTATTTCAGAGTTTGAACCAGTGCTTTCAAATCCAATGCAAGAGTATGCACACCCAGCTTTTAATAAGCTTTTTATGAAGTTAGAGGAAAAAGATAGTTATATTATTTTAAAAAGAAAATTCAATAAAAGCAGTAGAGAAATTTTTTTAGGCACAACTTTATACACAGAAAATGAACAAATTGGGGATTTTGAGTACGAAATTGATAAAGAAAAATATTATGGAAGAGGATTAAGAGAATTACCAATACAATTAGAAGAGGAAAAACATTTTTCAAATGATGATAAGATAGCAGTTGATAAAATCATAGCAATGAAGCGAACTTTAAGAATATCTAGCGGAGAGAAAATTGCTATAAACTTAGTCATAAATGTATCAGAGAATAAAGATGAAATAATTGAAAACTTAGAAGAATTAAAAAGTGAAGAAGAACTTGAAAAGACTTTTGAGCTTGCAAAACTTAGAAGCGAAGAAGAGCTTAAATATTTACAAATACGTCAAAGCAAACTTTTAGACTATCAGAATTTATTAAAATATATTATAAGACCAAATTACTTGAAAGATAATAAATTAAGTATGTCTTATAGAATGAATGACCTTTGGAAATTTGGCATTTCAGGCGATCTTCCAATTATATTTGTAAAGATAAAAAATATAGAGGATATCTATGTTATAGAAGAGGTAATAGGTTGTTTCGAATATTATAGAGCAAAAAATATTAGAGTAGATTTAGTTATTTTAAATGAAGAAAGTGATGTTTACGAAAAGTATGTTAGAGAAAGTATAGAAGAAGTTATTTCTAATAAACAATTGCAGTTTTTATTAAATGCACATGGTGGAATTTTCTTGATAGATAAGACAAGTGTAATAAAAGAAGACTTAGATTGTATTGAATTTAAAGCAAGAGTAGTTATAGATAGCAAAAAGGGTGGAATAAATAATTTCTTGAGAGAAAACGAAGAGAATTTGAAGAGCTTAAATACAAGTAATGTGTTTAGAAAGATTGAAAGCGAACCTATGCAAGTATTTGATAATGAAACAGCAAATGACTTGGAATTCTCAAATGGTTATGGCGGTTTTTCTCAAAATGGAAAAGAGTTTGTGTGTTTAATAAATAAAGAAAATACTTTACCAAGTGTATGGTGTAATATTTTAGCCAATAGATTTTTTGGAACAGTAGTAACTGAAAACTTAGGTGGATATACTTGGCATAGAAACAGTAGATTAAATAAGCTAACTGCTTGGCACAATAATTCTTTAGTGGATTTTCCATCAGAAATTTTCTATATAAAGGACGAAGATTCAAATTATACTTGGACTTTGAATTATAATGTAAATCCAAATTATAGTAATTACAAGATAACTCATGGTTTCGGTTACACGAAACTTAATAATAATACGGATAATTTAGTTCAAGAATTAGAAATTTTCGTGCCAGAAAAAGATGAGATAAAAATAAATAAATTCAAAATAAAAAATATTTTAGACAGTAGAAGAAAACTAAAGATTATTTACTACGTAAAAACAGTTTTAGGTGAAGATGAGATTAGGACAAACGGAAATATTGCAGTTTCAAAATTGGGAAATATTGTTTTTGCTAAAAATGTATTACCTGAGGAAGAATTTAAAGACAAAGTGATGTATATTTCTAGTAATTTAGAAATAAAAAGCTATACTGGAGAAAAAGAAAACTTCTTTAAAGGTGAGAATATTAAGTATCCAAATGCCTTGTTTGAAAGACTTAATTGTAAAAGTGGGCTTGGTAAAAATTCATGTATAGGACTTGAATTTGAAATTGAATTAGCTGGCTTTGAAGAAAAAGAATTTGTAATTGTAATGGGTGCAGAAGATGAGAGTAACGGATTAAAGAGTAAGGCTGAATATTATGTTGATGTTAATAAAGCTACTAGTGAGCTTGAAAATATCCAAAATAAATGGCAGGATACACTTGGCAGTTTAAATATAAAAACACCTTGCAAAGAGCTTGATATAATGGTAAATGGTTGGATACCATATCAGACTATTAGTAGTAGAATTTGGGGTAAAACTGGGTATTATCAATCAGGCGGAGCGTATGGGTTTAGAGACCAAATACAAGATTGTTGTGGTATGAAATATATTGATAAAACTTTTTTAAGAGAGCAACTTATTAATTCTGCTTCGCACCAATTTTTAGAGGGAGATGTTCTTCATTGGTGGCATGACGAAACTAAAAAGGGAATAAGAACTAGAATTTCAGATGACTTATTATGGTTAGTTTATGGAGTGCTAGAATATATTGAGTTTACTGGCGATAAAGAGTTTTTAAAAGAGGAAGTTGAGTATCTAAGAGGTGAGAAGCTTGAAAATAGTGAAAATGAGAGATATTCAGTATTCTATAAAAGTGAAGTAAAAGAAAGTATATTAGATCACTGTATTAGAAGTATTGATAGGGTAATTGCAAGTTTAGGAGATTTCCCGAAAATTCGGTACAGGTGATTGGAATGATGGTTTTGATAAGCTTGGAAGTAAAGGAAAAGGCGAAAGTATTTGGCTCGGATTTTTCTTATATGATATTTTAAATAGGTTTAATCCTATTTGTGAAGAGCAAGGAAAGATAGATAAAGTACAAAAATATGAAGAAATTAAACAAAATCTAAGGAAAAATCTAAACAATAAAGCTTGGGATGGCAGATGGTATAAGCGTGCAATAACTGATAATGGTGAGACCATTGGTGGAATTGATAGTAAAGAATGTAAGATAGACAGTTTATCACAAAGCTGGTCAGTTATTTCTGGTGCTGGCGATAATGATAAGAAATTTATTGCGATAGAGAGTGCTGAAAATTATTTAGTAGATACTGAAAATAAGATTATCAAATTATTTGACCCACCATTTGATAGTGGTGAAATTGAGCCTGGTTATATCAAAGATTATTTACCTGGTATAAGGGAGAATGGTGGTCAATATACTCATGCAGCTATTTGGTTAATTATTGCAGAAGCAATGTTAGGATTTGGAGAAAAGGCAGTAGAGCTAGCACAGCTAGTATGTCCTATAAATCATTCAAAAACTAAAGAAGATAGTAAAGTATTTAAGCTAGAACCATATATAATTCCAGCCGATGTATATTCAGCAAAAGGACTAGAAGGACGAGGCGGTTGGAACTGGTATACAGGTGCTGCAAGTTGGTATTATAGAGCAATTATAGAATATATTTTAGGTTTTAAAATCAGAAATAATTTTATGGAATTTGAACCATGTATTCCAAAATATTGGAAAGAATTTGAAATAAAATATAAATATAAAACAAGTAGTTATTTAATTAAAGTTAAAAATAAGGGAAGAAAAAACACTGGAGTAACACGTGTGACATTAGATGATGTAGAGATTGACAGCAAAAAAATCTTCTTAGAAGATAATGGAAAATTTCATAATATTGAAATATTTTTGCAATAAATTTGAAAAAAAACTTGTACTCTTAAAACAAATGTGATATAAAATAAATTGAAGTTAGAAATCCTTATTTTTGAATTAAGAAAGGCGGGAATTTTTTGTGGAAGAGATAGTAGATAGAGACAGAAAAACGATTTTAGTAGTAGATGATGAGCCAAACATTGTAGATTTATTGGTTTTTAATTTAGAAAAAGAGGGATATAATACTATTGTTGCTAATGATGGTATTACAGCTGTCGATATGGCACTTAAAGAAAAACCAGATTTAATCTTATTAGATGTTATGATACCAAAATTAGATGGTATATCAGTTTGTAAAAAAATTAGATATGCACTTAATATATCAAACATTCCAATTTTAATGATTTCTGCAAGAGATACAGAGTCAGATAAAATCGTTGGACTTGAAATGGGTGCAGATGATTATATAACAAAACCTTTCCAAACAAGAGAATTAATGGCTAGAATTAAAGCTAACTTAAGAAAAGCTGAGCTTAACTCAAATATGGAAATGTACCAAAATTCAAAACAAGAAGATAAGAGTGACATTATTAAAGTTGGTGATTTAAGCTTAGACCTTAAGAAAGTTGAAGTTAAGGTTAAAGGTGAAGTTATCAATTTGACTAAAAAAGAATTTGATGTTCTAAAATATTTAGCAAGTCAGCCTGGACAAGTTGTTACTAGAGAAATGTTACTTCGTGATGTTTGGGAATATGAAGAATATGTTGGAGCAATTAGAACAATAGATGTTACTATGAATAGAATTAGAGATAAAATCGAGAAAGATAAAGCAAATCCAAAGATTTTAATAACAAAAAGGGGCGTAGGATATTACGTTACTGATAGATCTTAGTAAACGAAATTATTTAGGGAAAAAAGGAGATAAAAATAATAATTTTATCTCCTTTTTTACGTAAATTACTTGAATAAATTTTTATAATTGTATATAATGATAAAAACACATATTGGGAGAATAATATGTTAAGAAGCATACAAGTAAAAATAGTTATGATTTTTATGATTCTTGGCATCTTAATAATAACATCATTAGGTTTGTTTTTTATTTATAATTTGAATAATATAAATAATGCAATAACTACTGAGATTATGACAATAGAAGATGTAAAAGTGCTTACATTAGACCAAATGAATTACACTAAACATGTAATTTATTGCTTTTTATTTGTATTTGTGATTGCAATATTTGCGCTTGGAATTTTTATAGCGAAAGTTATCATAAATCCTATTTCAAGACTTATTAAAAGTGCGGAACTTATTGCAAAAGGCGAGCAAGTAGATACAAAATATATAGGAAAAGCAAAGACTAGACATCACAGTGAAATAGATGATTTAGTTGATGCATTTAGTTTGATGCACGCAGAATTAAAAGAAAACTTAAATGAAGTAACTAGACAAAAAAATCAGATAGAGACAATACTTCTTCATATGACAGATGGTATCATAGCTTTTAATATAAATGGAGAAATTGTTCATATAAATCCAGCAGCCAAAACATTTTTAAATATAGATGAAACAATGAATTTTGAAGAGATTTTCGAAAAGTTCAATGTTGATATAAATATGGAGAAAATTATATATTTAGAGAACTGGACATCTTCTGAAAAGAAGGTAAATGTTGAAGATAGAGCGATAAATTTATTTTTTGCTCCATTTAAAAATGAAAATGATAGACCAGCAGGAGTAA
>CANDKR010000023.1 GCA_947385375.1 uncultured Clostridia bacterium | reverse complement strand
CTTAGGGGCAACTTGGTTTAAAGAAGCCCCACCCCAACTAATGGAGTAGAGCCATAATATCACAAACAAAAAAAGATTAACTTTCGTTAACCTTTTTTTAGTGGTGGCTCGAAGTGGAATCGAACCACTGACACGGGGATTTTCAGTCCCCTGCTCTACCAACTGAGCTATCGAGCCTTATAAAAAATATCTAGTATAACTAGATATTTTGGCGACCTGGAACGGACTCGAACCGTCGACCTCCGCCGTGACAGGGCGGCATTCTAACCAACTGAACTACCAGGCCAAAAAAATGGTGGTCGCTATAGGGTTCGAACCTATGACCTCCTGCTTGTAAGGCAGATGCTCTCCCAGCTGAGCTAAGCGACCATTTCGTATCGACATTAATTATTTTACTAGATTTTTATAACTTTGTCAACATATTTTTAATATTTTTTAAATATTTTTTTAAAAAGAAATATAAAAAGTATTTTTTTGCTAGTCAATGTATGATGTATATAGTATAATTGTATTGTAAATGAAGTAATAAACAAGGAGCATTTATATGAAATGTAGAAATTGTAATTATGATTTAGAAGAGGATTGGAAAGTTTGTCCGATATGTTCTAAACCAGTGGAAAAAGAAAATAAGAAACCATTAGTAGCAAGTATTATTGTTGTTTTATTAATAATAGCATTATTACTTTTTAATTTTATGTTTGGTAATATGACAGGTGAGCGAGCTGTTCAAAGATATCTAGAAGACAAATATGGCAAAAAATTTGATAATGTTACTTTTATAAAATCAGTTAAAAATCCTGATACTAATTTGAGTTGTGATGGTTCGAGCTTTGGAACTATAAAGGGCAAAGGTGAAACAGAACATTATTTGGTACATTCTGATACAGATAATATAGATTTTAATGTTTCTTATAATACACATAAAGATGAATATTATGATAATTATGATTTTAATATAAAACTAAGAGAAAATGCAGGAACTCTATATGAAAAAGTCAAAAATACTTTTGATAAGCATTGTGAAAAAATAACTTTTTCAGAAGATATCCATGATGAAAGTATTGTTCCAATTACTATAAACACAAAACAAGATATATATAAGCAACTTAGTGACAATAATGATGGGGAGCCTTTTACATCAATTTATATGTATGTAGATATGAACTGTTTTGATTTTTGTAAGACTGAGTATGATAATATAAAAATGATAAATGATTATATAGTAGAACTAGAAAAAAATAGTGATTTTTATGGACATGTCGGATTTTTAATATGTACCTTAGATGGAATTACACTTGAATTTAATAGACTCGATGCTGTTCGTGTTTATGATAGTTTTTCAAGTGGAAAAGCTTGGGGCGAAACTATAGAAGAATTTATACAAAGGGATAGTTATTAAAAGAGGTATTTAAAGAATGAATTGTAAGAAATGTGGATATGAGTTAAAGGATGATTGGAACATTTGTCCAAAATGTTCAGAAATAATTAATAAGGAAAATATCGATTATTATACAATAAACAAAGAGGATGAAAGTTTACCAAACTATGAAGGAAAAGATAAAACTTGTTTGATTATATTTCTAATTAGTATAGTAGGATGTTTTTGCTTAGATAAATTAAGCGAAATTTGTTTTATAATTGCGCTTATAACTATTGTTGATGGTTATATAAAGTATCCTAAAAGTAAAGCAATAAAAGTATTTTTTTGGATATTTGTGATATTAATAATTTTGGCAATATTATCAATAATTCTTCTAGTATTTACTTGTAGTGTACCAATTTTTTCGACAATTACTCGTTATCGTTGCCCATAGGAGAATTAAATATGTTTGATATAACAACACATTTTTATAGTATAATGATTTTATTATCATTAATAGTGAATATTATTATAGCAATGTTAATTTCGAAAAAATATAGTGTTTCAAAAAAAGAAATGATTTGTTTACTTCTTTATGAGAATGTTGGAATAATTGGTGGAGCAAAGTTATTTACCTTCATTCAAAAATATGAAGAACTTGATGGACAATTTGATTTTATAAGTTTAGGACTAACGGCATATGGTGGTATTATTGGAGCTTTGCTATTTTTATTATTATTTAGTTTTCAATTTAAAAAATCCTTTAAAGAGATATTATATATTTTTATGCCTTCAATACCGCTTATGTATGGAATTAGTAAAATTGGTTGCTATTTTGCTAGTTGTTGTGCTGGTATAGAAATTAATACATATATATTTCCGGTGCAAATAATTGAAGCAATCGTATTTATTTTAATTTTTATTTATATGCTGGCAAAACATGATAAAAACCAATTTGATTTAAAAACACTAGGAATAAGTGCAGTACTATGTGGTAGCAGTAAATTTATGCTTGATTATTTTAGATACAGCCATATAGGAATAGTTTTATCTTTTAATCAGATAATTAGTATAATAGTTATAATTATTGGTGTTATTGTGATTATATTTAAAAAATTATTATTGCAAAATACTATACATTAATATGATTTTTGTGATATAATACTACATTATAAAAGAGAAAAGAGGAAGATATAAAATGAGTAAAATAGTTCCAGTTACAATACTTACAGGATATTTAGGAGCAGGAAAAACAACTTTAATAAACTATGTTTTAAATAATCAAGAAGGTTATAAAGTTGCAGTAATAGTTAATGATATAGGAGAAGTTAATATAGATGCTAAGCTTATTGGAAAAGGTGGAGTAGTTACAGAAAACGATGATAGCTTAGTTCCACTTTCTAATGGTTGTATTTGTTGTACATTAAAAGTAGATTTAATGAAACAGATAGTAGAGCTTGTAAAATCAGGAAAATTTGATTATATACTAATTGAAGCAAGTGGTATTTGTGAGCCAATGCCAATAGTTCAAACATTAACTGTTTTATCTGACGAGACAGGAAGTTATGGTGTACCAAAACTATGTAGATTAGATAATGTAGTTACAGTAGTAGATGCATTAAGACTTGCAACAGAGTTTGGTTGTGGAGATGATTTAGTTAAAGAAAATATTGATGAAGAAGATATAGAAAATTTACTTATTCAACAAATCGAGTTCTGTAATACAATTATCTTGAATAAAGTAGATGAGGTAGAACCAGATGAACTAAACAGAGTTAGAAAAATTATAAAAGCACTTCAACCAAAAGCTAGAATAATTGAAACAAATTATGGAAAAGTTGAAGTAAAAGATATTATAGATGCAAAGGCTTTTGATTTTGAAGAAGCAGCGGCATCAGCTGGTTGGGTTCAAGAATTAGAAAAAGATGTAGAAGAGGAAGAAGAACATCATCATGAACACCATGAAGAACACGAACATCATCACGAGCATGACCATGAACATCATGAGCATGAAGGACATCATCACCACCATCACCATCATGATGAAGGCGAAGCAGAAGAATATGGAATTGGTACATTTGTATATTATAGACGAAAATCTCTTGATAGAGATGCTTTTGAAGTGTTTGCAAATAATTTTCCAAAATCAGTTATTAGATGTAAAGGATTAATTTGGTTTGCTGATACTCCAAATGAGTCATATATATTTGAGCAAGCAGGAAAACAAATTCAAGTAGAATATGGCGGAGATTGGATTGCATCAGCACCAGAAGCTGAAAGAAAAGCTATTATAAAAGAAAATCCTGAAGTACTAAAAGATTGGGACGACGAGGTAGGAGACAGAATGATTAAATTAGTATTTATAGGACAGAAAATGAATAAAGAAGAAATTATTGAAAATTTAGACAAATGTTTAAAATAATTTTAAAATATACTTGAAAAAATATACTGTTATGTTAGAATTATAATAGATATGAAAATGAACGAAGGAGAAAATATGGGAGATACAATTAAAGACAATGCTGAAAAGAATAATAAACCAGACGAAGAAGTAAAACAAGAAAAATCAATGAAAACTATACCAACACCAATTACTTTAGGGAATTCATTATTAGCAATTTTAGTTGTACTTATCTTAGGAACTGGGTCTTTGGTATATTATATGATAAAAAAAGAGCAGGGAGATTATGAAAAATATAATAGTCTAGTTCAAAACTTAGTACAAGATGAGCAGATAACTGCACCTGAGACTAACACAAATGAGTTAGCAGAAGGAGAAACTATAAAAGACATTATAGATTCTGCTACAAATACAGGCTCAGCTAGTACAAATACAATAGATGCAGTAGATGCAACAAGTAGAAAAGTTTTGAATGAAAATCTTACTGTTTTATATAACGGATTAATTTTAGACACAACAAGTATGAAACAAACAGAGCTTAAATATATAGATAATTCAGATAAATATAAAGATAAATATGTTATAACTTACTATAATTATGAGAGTTTCGGTTTTAAAGATTCAAAACTTGGAAATTTATCTTCACAATTATATGATGGACTTGTTAAAATTGAAAATGTTGGTAAAATAGCAATTTCTGAGAGTTATGAAGCAATACCTAGAGAAATCAAAGTAGTAAATGCTATACCAACCATAGTATCAGACAAAAATCCTAAAATTGGGGATTATGATTCTAACAAAGCTATTATTACAGATTTAGATGGAAATGGAACTGAAGAATATATTTTAATTCTTGCAAACAAGACATCAGGATATTCTAAGATAACTTTAGTAGATTCTTCTGGAACGAAAGTTGCAGATTTAGCATATATTGAGAAAAGTCAATGGGAATCTGTTGCAACAGAAGAATACCATTTAAGCTTAAGCAATGTGGAAGTAATAGATGTTGATAATGATGGAATAATGGAGATTTTAATTGAATTACCTAGATATGAAGGAGACCCAAGTATAAGTTTATTGAAATACAAAAATGGAGAGCTACAAGGAGATACAAATATTCAATGTTCTCTATTACCATAAGTTAAATTTTAAGCCGTAAATATATTATATTTGCGGTTTTTTGTTACTTTTTGGTTTACAATAACGAAAAAAAGGTATATAATAATAAAATATAAAATAAAAAGAAAAGGAGCAGTTTTTATGGAAAATGAAGAGTTAGACATTAATCATTTAATGCAAATTAGGCTTGATAAGCTAAAGGAGCTACAACAAGCTGGAAAAAATCCATTTGAAATCACAAAGTACGATAGGACAGAATTCAGTAAAGACATTAAAGATAATTATGAGCAATATGAAAACAAAGATGTTTCTGTTGCAGGAAGAATTATGGCCAAACGTATAATGGGTAAAGCATCTTTTTGCACTATTCAAGATTCAACTGGTAAAATCCAAAGTTATATCAGCATAAATGATTTGGGTGAAGAGAGTTACAAAGCTTTTAAAACTTTTGATATTGGAGACATTATCGGTTTAAAAGGATTTGTATTTAAAACAAAAACAGAAGAGATATCAATTCATGCGAAAGAAATTGTTCTTTTGACAAAATCATTAAGAGATTTACCAGAGAAGTTTCACGGCTTAAAGGATACAGACTTACGTTATAGACAAAGATATGTTGATTTAATTATGAATCCAGAAGTTAAGGATACTTTTATAAAAAGAAGTATGATAATTTCTGAAATAAGAAATATATTAAACGAAAAAGGTTATTTAGAAGTTGAAACACCTGTATTAAATACTATTTCAGGTGGGGCTACTGCAAGACCATTTATAACACATCACAATACTTTAGACCTTACAATGTATTTAAGAATCGCTACTGAGTTAAATTTAAAGAGACTTATAGTAGGTGGATATGATAAGGTTTATGAAATAGGTAGAATTTTTAGAAATGAAGGAATGGATATTAGACATAATCCTGAATTTACATCTATCGAATTTTATGCTGCATACCAAAATTATCATGATATGATGGAATTAACAGAAGAGATTTTCCAAAAATGTGCTATGAAGGTTTGTGGTACAACTAAAATCACATATCAAGGAACAGAAATTGATTTAGGTGGAAATTGGAAGAGAATTTCAATGATAGATTCTATTAAAGAAGTTACTGGTGTAGATTTTAACACTATTAATAGCAATGAGGAAGCAGTTGCAATTGCTAAAGAGAGAAATATAGAAATTCCACAAGGAAAAGAAACAAGAGGACATATAATTAGTTTATTCTTTGACGAATATGTTGAAAAAACAATTGTACAACCTACTTTTATATATGATTATCCAGTAGAAATTTCACCACTTGCAAAGAAATCACCAAAGGATAATAGATTAACAGAAAGATTTGAGTTATTTATAGATGGTAGAGAATATGGAAATGCGTTCTCAGAATTAAATGATCCAATTGACCAATATGAAAGATTTAAAGAAGAAATTGCAGCAAGAGAAAATGGTGATGATGAAGCTGGAATGATGGACGAGGACTATGTACAAGCACTTCAATACGGTTTACCTCCAACAGGTGGTGAAGGAATAGGAATTGACAGATTAGTTATGCTTCTTACAGACTCTGCTTCAATTAGAGATGTAATTTTATTCCCTACTATGAAGCCAATAGGCGGAAAAGCAGACGAAAAACCAGAGGCTAAGGCACAAGTTGATTATTCAAAAGGAATTTCAAGAGAAAAAGCTTTAGAAATTTTAAAGAAATATAATAAAGAGGAATTTCATATAAGACATGCTTTAACAGTTGAAGGTGTAATGAGATATTTTGCAAAAGAACAAGGTGAAGATGTTGAATATTGGGGAAATATTGGATTGTTACACGATGTAGATTTTGAAATGTATCCAGAAGAGCATTGCCAAAAATGTGTTGAGTTATTAAAGGCAGAAGGCGTTGCAGACGAAATAATTACATCAATTTGCAGTCATGGATATGAAAGCTGTTCAGATGTTGAACCATCTCATATTATGGAAAAAATCTTATATGCAGTTGATGAACTTACTGGTTTAGTTTGGGCTTGCGCTAAAATGAGACCATCAAAGAGTGTTTCAGATATGGAAGTTTCAAGCTTAAAGAAAAAATTTAAAGATAAGAAATTCGCAGCAGGTTGTTCAAGAGACGTAATTACAAAAGGCGCTGAAAGACTTGGCTGGAGTTTAGAAGAACTATTTGAAAAAACGATTTTAGCAATGAGAGAAGACGAAGAAAAGATTAATAAATATATAGAAGAAAATTAGTTATAAAAGGTAATAAAATGAGTTCTAATAAAAAGACAAAAGACAATTCGGTAAAAAAATATATTTTTGAAGTGATTTATATTGCTATATTTATAGCAATAGCAGTGTTCGTAGGATTGCATCATGAACATTGGGCTGATGAAGCGCAATCTTGGCTAATTGCAAGAGATAATGATGTTATTGGTATATTTAAAGCAATAAGATATGAAGGTACACCAGCACTTTGGCAACTTTTATTAAAGTTTTGTATAGTGTTGGGTATGGAATATAATCAGTTATACATATTAACTACTGCTTTGACAGTAATAGGTATAATTTTTCTACACAAAAATGAAAATGTGCCACTTGTTTTTAAAATTTTATTACCTTATACTTACTATATATTTTTTCAATATACTATTGTGGCAAGGTCATATACATTATTGTTTCCAATACTAATGGCAATTGTGTATTTGTATCCAAATAAAAAAGAACATTTAGTAAAATATGGTATTTTATTAACTTTGCTTATGAATGTATCTCTACATGGATTTTTGTTAGCAGGAGGTTTTTGGCTTGAATTTTTAATAGAAGAGGTTATAATAAGCAAAAAAGATAATAAAAAAATAGAAAAAGGTGTAAAGAAATTTTTTATAATTCTTGCTCTATTATTTTTTAGTGTTGCTTTATATTTTTATCCAGCTAGTGACTGTGTAGCTGGTTTGGTCGTATTGGAAGATTGGTATAAAGTAATTAGTGGTATTTTATTTACGAGTTCAGACAGTGTATTTTTTAATATTTTAGGAATAATTGCTTGTTCAATTGTAATATTTAGATTAATTGGCATGAATAATACCAAACAATTGATTAGAACATCTGCATTATTAGGATTAAATTTTTGTTGGATAACTTGCATTCATAGTTGTTCTCATCATATAGGAATTTTATTTCTAATTATAATAAGTATTGCTTTTATAAACAATAATTTTAAAAATGACAAAGTGTTATATGTATTATTAGTAGTTTCAATGATAATACAAATATATTGGAATGTATCAGCTTGTATTCATGATATAAAATACCCATATTCAGCAGGAGATGCCGTTAGTGAATATTTAAAGGAAATTGGAGTAGAAGATAAAAAAATTATCGGAGTAGATTATTGGTCAGTACAAGTAAATCCATTTTTCGATAAAAATATATTTGCAAATTTTGATAATTCTTATCAGAAATGGTCAAAGGAGCAAAATGATAGAATTATTTCTAAATATGTTAGTAACAATGATAAACTTGATGCAGATATATATGTAATAGCAGTTCATTGTTATTATGATTATAACTATAAAAAAGAAGAGAAGTTATTACAAACTTATAGTTCATATTATGAGGAACTACTAATGAAAAAATTAGAGGCAACAGGTCAGTATATTAAAAGGAAATTTGATGGTGATGTATTCTTTAAGGATGTGAAATTTGAAACAACGGGAATATATGTATATTCTAAAAAATAAAAAGAGGATGTATAAATGAGAAAACGAACCGATTATAATGTTATGTTAATTTTCAAAAAATAAATGGGACTTTTGCGCCCATTTATTTTTTTGAGAATAATATATATAAAATAAAAATAAAGGAGTGTATTTATGGACAATCAAAACACATCAGAACTTTTCGGAAAGAGTGTATTTAACACTAGTACAATGAAGAAATACTTATCAAGAGATCAGTATTCAAAAATTAAAAAGGTCATTGATAACAACTTAGAATTTGATGAGGAGCTTGCAAAAAAATTTGCAGATGCAATGAAAGCTTGGGCAATTGAGAATGGAGCAAGATATTATACGCATTGGTTTCAACCATTAAATGGAGCAACAGCAGAAAAACATAATAGTTTTATGTTTCCAAACTCAGAAGATGGAGTAATTTATGAGTTTCCATTTGAATCATTATTTATTGGTGAGTCAGATGCTTCATCATTCCCATCAGGTGGTCTTAGATCAACTTTTGAAGCTAGAGGATATACAAAATGGGATTATACATCACCAGCATTTATAAAAGAATATAAGTCAAGCAAGATTTTATGTATTCCAACTATATTTGTATCACATAATGGTGAGTCATTAGATAAAAAATATCCATTACTTAAATCTTGTAATGCTATAAACGAAGAAACTTTGAAGTTAATCAAATTATTAGATAAAAACACTAATGTACATAAAGTATTCCCAACTATTGGTGCTGAACAAGAGTATTTCTTAATTACAAAAGAAATGTATAATAAACGTGAAGATTTAAGAACAGTGGGAAGAACATTATTTGGTGCTGAGCCAGCTAAAACACAGCAATTAAGTGACCACTATCTTGGAAATATAAAAGAAAAAGTTGCAAGTTTTATGGACGAAGTAGATTTAGAACTTTTAAAACTTGGTATTCTTTCAGCCACAAGACATAATGAGGTTGCACCTTGCCAATATGAACTTGCTCCATATTTTGGTGATGTTAACTTAGCGACTGACCAAAATCAATTAATAATGGAAACTTTAAAAACTGTTGCCGAAAAGCATGATTTAGTTTGTCTATTACACGAGAAACCTTTTAAAGGAATAAATGGCTCTGGTAAGCATAATAACTGGAGTTTATCAACTGACCTTGGTGATAATTTATTATCAATGGGAAAAAATCCGAAAGATAACACAAGATTTTTACTTATTCTAACTGCTATAATTGCAGCAACTGACGAATATGCAGGACTACTTAGAGCGTCAACTGCAACTGCTTCAAATGATAAAAGATTGTCTGGATATGAAGCACCACCTTCAATAATCTCTATATTTATTGGTGAAGATTTACAAAACATTTTTAACACTCTTATACAAGAAAAAGATAAAACTGATAAAACAATAGTGCTTGGAGAAACATTATTGAAATCTATAAATAAATTCAGTACAGATAGAAATAGAACATCACCATTTGCATTTGTAGATAACAGATTTGAATTTAGAATGCCAGGTTCTTCTACATCAATTGGTGTATGTAATACGATTTTAAATACAGCTGTTGCTGATAAAATATCTGAATTTACATCAGCTTTAGAAAATTCAAATGATATATATAAAGATGCACAAAAATTAATAATAAAAGAATTTGAGAAACACAAAAACATTATATATCACGGAAATGGATATTCAAATGATTGGGTAGAAGAGGCTGAATATCGTGGGCTAAAAGATATAAAATCAACACCAGAGGCATTAAAAATGTTTACAGAAGATAAAGCAATTAGATTATTTGAAAAATATAACATATATACAGAAAAAGAACTAAAATCAAGATACGCTATAAAGATGCAAAAATATAGTTATTTAACGGATATTGAAGCACGTACAATGTTATCAATGGCAAAAACAAAAATCTTACCAGCAAGCTTACAATTTTCAGAAAACTTGATGGATGATATAAAGGATTTGAAAGCTCTAGACTTAAATGCAGATACTGAAAGTGCAATTTTATCAGAAGTTAGAAAAAATGTCGATGGATTATATAAAAATATTACTATGCTATCAAGAAAATTAGAAGAAACAAGAAAAATAGAAGATTATGAGGAAAAAGCAATAAATTATAGAGATGAAGTCATAAAATATATGGATAAATTGAGAAATAATGCTGATAATTTAGAGCAAATTGTTCCTAAAAATTTATGGCCAATACCAACATATGTAGATATATTTTTAGAAGATTAAAAAACAATTGATAATTCTATAAAATGTGATATAATAATAGTATTGTACAAGGGATTAAATTGGAAAAGGAGAGTTTTATGTTTAGTTTTGATAAACGTGCATTATATGTAATCTTAGCTATTTTAGTTATATTTTCATTAAGAAGTTTGACAGGAGGGTATTTGCTAAGCTTACTTTTGACTTTGCCAGCGGTAATTATAGCGATAACTTTTCATGAGTTTGCACACGCTTGGATGGCAGATAGATTAGGAGATACAACTCCAAGATATCAAGGAAGATTAACTTTAAATCCTTTAGCCCATTTAGATCCTGTTGGTTTTATATTACTTATATTTGCTCACGTAGGTTGGGGTAAACCAGTACAAATAAATCCGAATAATTTTACAAGTAATAAATCAATGAGTACTTGCGAAGCTTTAGTTTCTTTTGCAGGTCCTGCAATGAATTTTATAATTGCGATTATATTAACTGTTGTATCAATGTTGCTTACTGCACTAGCACCAGCTACTTTTCTTTATAGCAATGGCGGACAGATTTTAGGAACACTTATATATGTAACAATATCAGTTAATATAGGACTTGGAGTATTCAATTTAATTCCACTTCCACCACTAGATGGAGAGAAAATATTTAGACATTTCTTACCATATAAAGCTTTAGAATGGTTAGATAGAAATGCGTACACTTTTAATCTTATTTTCTTAGTGCTATGGGTTACAGGACTTTTAGGTTATGTGGTTTCTCCAGTAATTAACTTAATTGAGAGTGGAATTTTTAAAATAGTTGGACTAATAATTGGAATATTTTTATAGGAGATAAAATTGAAAGACATATTAATACTAGGAATTGAATCAAGTTGTGATGAGACCTCTGTATCAGTGATAAAAAATGGTAGAGAGGTTTCATCTAATGTTATAAATTCACAAATTAAAATACATGAAGAATATGGCGGAGTTGTTCCAGAGATAGCTTCACGTTGCCATACAGAAGTTATAAATGGTGTAATGAAAGAAGCTCTAAAAGAGGCAAAAGTTACTTTAGAAGATATTGATGGTATAGCTGTAACTGAAGGCCCGGGACTAGTGGGTGCATTACTAGTAGGTGTTTCTTATGCAAAAGGCTTAAGTTTTGCTACAGATATTCCTCTTATAGCTGTGAACCATATCGAAGGACACATTGCTGGAAATTACTTAACACATAAAGATTTAGAGCCACCATTTTTATGTTTAATTGTATCTGGTGGTCATACACATCTAGTAAATGTAACATCATATAATGATTTTGAGATTTTAGGAAAAACTCGAGATGATGCAATTGGAGAGGCTTTTGATAAGGTAGCAAGAGTAGTTGGACTTCGGATATCCTGGCGGACCTAAAGTCGATAATTTAGCAAAAGAAGGAAAGGCTAATATCGAATTGCCACTTACTCATTTTGATGGATTAGATTTTAGTTTTAGTGGAATAAAAACTGCTGTTATAAACTTAAATCACAAAGATCCTAATATTGATAAAGCAGATCTTTGTGCTAGTTTCCAAAAAGCAGTTACTGAAATGCTACTTACAAATACTGAAAAAGCGGTAAAAGAGTTTAAAGTTGATAAAATAGCAATTGCCGGAGGAGTTTCGAGAAATTCATACATAAGAGCTGAATTTGATAAATTCGCAGAAAGAATGAATATTAAAGTATATTATCCTGAGCCAGTGTTATGTACAGATAATGCTGCAATGATAGCTGCTCAAGGGTACTATAACTATATAAATGGAGAACGTGCAGAACTTAACTTAAATGCAGTACCAAATTTAAAGATAGGGGAATAGAATGTCAATTTATGTAATTGGAGATTTACACTTATCTTTTGCAATAGACAAGCCAATGGATATTTTTGGAGATAATTGGGAAAACCATGCAGAAAAGATAAGAGATAATTGGATAGAAAAAGTTAAACCAGAAGATACAGTTATTCTTCCGGGTGATTTCTCTTGGGCTACATATTTAGAAGAAGCTAAACCTGATTTTGAGTACTTAAATTCTTTACCTGGTAAGAAAATTATGTCTAAAGGCAACCATGATTATTGGTGGTCAACAATTACTAAAATGAGACAGTTTTTGAAAGAAAATAATTTTGAGAATATAGATTTTTTATATAATAATAGTTATTTAGTTGAGGATAAAATAATTGTTGGAACAAGAGGCTGGGTGACAAATTTTAAGTCTGCTGAAAATGCCAAGATTTTAAATAGAGAAAATGAGAGGCTTAAACTTTCTATTGAAGACGGACGTAAGAATTTTGGTGAAGATAAAGAAATGATAGCATTTATACACTATCCACCATTTTTTAAAGAACAACCACCAGATGAGTTTAATTTTATAAAGACTTTAAAGGATTACGGAATAAAAAAATGTATCTATGGACATTTACATGGCGAATCTCATAATGAAGCAATAGAAGGTATCGTAGACGGAATTGAGTACAAGCTTGTAAGTTCAGATTACTTGAATTTTGAGCTTATTAAACTCGCATAGATACTTGCTATTTATGTAGTTTATAGATATAATAATTTTATAGTACAAAAGATAAGGGGAATTTTATGAAAAAAGTATTGAAGAAAATATTTATTGTAATAGTGATATTAGCTGTGCTATTTATAGTATGGCGAGTATCACTATTTGTGTTTGTAAGAAATCTTGAGAAAAAGACTTTTGAGAATTTTCAAGGAGATTATTATTACAAGATAACTAGTAATAGTGGAATATCAAGAGAAATTTGGTCAAGTAAAGAACGTGAAGTTATTGGGGTAAATGGAACTACTACAATATGGCAAGACAAAGAAAAGAATATTTATCTTGTTATGCCTAAAGGCGGTGATAGTGCTAGTGTAAAGTATGAAGTAACAGGTAACCCAGCTATACGTTATATGGATATGTTTGGTAATGGTGAAAGTGCATATATTACAAATTGGAGTTGGAATAGCAATGTAAAATATGTTTTTACATATTGGGATGGAAATATACTAAGAAAAATATATGACATATTTTATTATTTAATAGAAGAACCTTTGATGACTGTAAAAAACGTAACAACAGCAGTTGTAAATGATAAAGAATGCTATAAAATAGAATTAGGTAAGAATATGGTTGGTTATGAAACTTATTATATAGAAAAAGAAACTGCTTTGCCAATAAGGACAATTCAAAAAGGTTTGGAAGAAGAACTTTATATGCAAGAGTTTGAGTATTCATTTGAGAAAATTGCAGATGAAAGTTTAGAAATGCCAAGCTTAGAAGATTGTTATGTCTTAGTTGAAGATGATATATAAGGGGTGTTTTATGAAAGAAGTTAAATTTGTAAAAAAAAGAACTGTTGTAATAATCACATTATTAGTTGTTATATTTTTTATGTATGCGGTTTTATCTTATGTAGAGAAAAACTATCAAAAAGAATATGAGGAAATACCTGAGTTATCAGTATATTATAAGGGAAATAAAATAGCAGAATTTTTACCGCTAACTTATAAATGGTCATATAAAGGCGAAACAAAAGAAGTACCACAATTTAAGCCAGAAGTGAAAAAACAAGGTGAGTTTACTATGACTAATCCATATAAGCAATATGGTGAGTATGATTTCGCAAAAGAAAATACTATTTTTATTTCTTCTAAAATGAATAACGATTATGTAATGAAAATGAATGAAAGACATAAAATGACAAAGAATTCATATACATTAAGTGCGGTAACTGATCTTGATGATTTTAGAGGTAGTAATTCTTATAGTGGTAGTAGAGAATTTGATGATAGTAAAGTATTTTTAAAAGGAATGCCATTAAATGAAAATTATAACCTTTATATTGGCGAATATGTATATATAGAAACTATTGACTTTTTAAAACAGGGGACAGTGGATTACTGTGTGAAAGTGATTGTTTACGACGAAGATGATGCTAGAATTGCAAAAGATTATTTGAATACAGACATAGCTGATACAAATAAAATAGAAGAACTGGCAAAGAAAATAAAATATAATACATTATTAAATTCTGTTAAAATTGAAAATAAGAACTTAATTTTAGAATATGATTGGCACATTAAAAATGATAACTTAAAAATGAACAATCTAATTTGGTTTGCGTGTATACCAGAGTTAGAAACAATTACGTATGCACCAACTAATAAAAAAACAATGCGTTTTGACCAAGAAGGCAGTGAACAAAAGAAACAAGAAGTTGAAAATGTTGTTTATACTAGAGAAGAAGTAGACAGCGAAAGTTTAGCAAACATAGAAAACTTGAAAAAGTTTATGGAGCAAATTTAATAAAATTTGCCTTGGTACAAGTCCTTTTCCCTAAATATTTTATCAATACCATTTAAAACCCATTTTTTGTGTAAGTTCCAGTCAGGTGCCAAAAGTAAATCTTTTGGTGCGTCACCTGAAATTCTGTGAATTACAATTGATGGTGAAATATGAGTTAAGATATATTCAAGACTTGTCATATAATCTTCAAAACTAATAG
>CANDKR010000022.1 GCA_947385375.1 uncultured Clostridia bacterium | reverse complement strand
AAATTATTTAATACAAAACAAGGAGTACCTGCTAAAAGCGAAAAAATCATACCATGTAGCCTATCTGTAATAACAAATTCATAATTAGAAAATTCTTTAATTTTCTTTACAACTTCTTCTTCTCTGTGCTTATCGCCTATTTTCTTATTTAAAACCGTATCCGTATAGTCTATTTTATAGTCCTCAAACAATGTTTTGGCTAGTTTATCAATATCTTGATTATCTACACTTTTCTCTAAATCATTTCTTAAACAAAATAAAATACTATTATCTATTTTATTTGTATCTTTAATTTTAACACTTTCTTTCAAAAATAATACTATATCAGGCGCAAAAAAAATATTATCAAGTTTATATTGATTTCGTAATAAATCTAAAGATTTGTGTTCTCTACAAAATAAATAGATATTTGGTCTGTCCACATTTTCTTTAAAAGATTTTCCATATTTTTCATCTGTAAAATAAAATGTTTGTGGAAAAAAAACAATTTTATTATTTTGAAAATTAGTAATAACTTTATTTACTAAATCCATTTCATTCTTCCATTCATTACAACAAAAACCGCCACCAGTTATAAACAATAAGGCTTTATCACTAGTGTTTCTTTTTATAAAATTAAAGATATATTTTGCTCTAAATGTTGGAATATAAAAAGGAAGTAAATTGTTTTCTTCTAATATCTTGGCTTCTGCTAGTAATATTGCATGATCTCCTAAATTTCCATGATTAGGAGTATTAAAAATTAAAACTTCATTTTGCTTTCCTTTAATCTTAATTTTGTACAACATATATAAAATATAGTATCTAAAACTTAAAATTTTTTTTACTATTTCCTTCATCTTTTTTTCTCCCTTTTCAAAAAATCGTATACATTAGGCAATTTTTCTATTAGAAATAACTTTATTTTTGATTTAACATCAAGTTTTGCGCCTTTTAATTCGCGAAAAGTATTTTTAAAATCCATTTCTTCAGATTTTATTATATATTTATTTTTATCTTCGACTGTTCCTTTTTTGCTTTCTTTTAATAATTGATACAATAATTGAATCTTTTCAACTTTTGTTCTATTAATCAACATATCATACTTCTTACTTTCAAAAAATTCAATTCTTCTATTTAGACCTTTTATAACATCAAACCTATTAATATTAAATGTACTCATTATACTATTATCTCTTTGAACATAATAATATAAAAACTCATCTGTCATATAATTAATCTTTTTACTTTTATCCAATAAGTCACAAATTATATATTGATCTTCGTGAATAAGTCCATCTGGATATCTAATCTCATTAAATAATTCTCTTTTATATAATTTGTTCCAACTAATTATAGTTTGTAGAGAATATTTACCATACAAATATGAGAACTTAGATTCATCATCAATAGTTGTATTTAAAATAGCATTATTTCTTATATTTTCGTTTTTATATGAATAAAAGAAATTGCATATACTTATATCTGCGCCATTTGAACTTATATTGTTATATAATTTTTCTACCGTAGTTTTTTCAATATAGTCATCCGAATCAATAAACATAATATACTTTCCAGTTGCTTTATCAATACCAGCATTTCTTGCTGAAGATAACCCACCATTTTCTTTGTCAATAACAACTATCCTGGAATCTTTCAACTCATAATCTCTACATATTTTCAAACAATTATCTTTAGAACCATCATTAACTAAAATTATTTCTAAGTTAGAATATGATTGAGATAATATACTATCTACACATTTTTCTAAAAATTCTTCAACATTATAAATTGGAACTACAACGCTTATTAACTCTTCCATAAAACCTCTTAATAATGTACATAAGGATAAACAGCACCAGCATTCTGAAAAACAAATCTTACATACCAATAAAATACAAATAATACTATTAACAAAATATAAAATAAAAATTGATTTGAAAAATCCTTTTTAAAAAATTTACTATATTGTGGTAATAGAAATAACATATAAACATATCCAAAATAGAATGATAATCTATCAATATAATGAATATGGATATTTAAATTCCAAAATATGAAATCTAAAAATACAATATGAAATAAAAAATTAAAATCTTTTACTTTTTCTTTAATAGTTACTTTACCAGCTAATAGCAAAGTAATACAACACCAAAACAATTTGAAAAATGTTCCCAAATTATCAAGTTCATGATGTATATTAATATATTTGGCAAAATACTCAAAAGTATATTTACTTGGTAATATTCCCAAAGTTGTGACTAATTTTAAAGTTGGTAAAAATAAAAAAATTAAAGCTACTAAAGAAAAATATATTATAGCGAAAAAAATATGTCTATCTGATTTTTTGTTTGAAAATTTATTAACAAAATATATTAAAACTAACAATATACCTGAAATATGCATCATCGTAGATAGAATTGTAAAAAACCAAAATTTTTTATTTTTATTTTTTAATAAATAAGATGTAGCTAAAATTGAAAAACTAATAGCCAAACCTTGTCGTAATAAATTTAATTGTCTAAAATATAATGTTAATAGAAATAAAAAATAAGAAATCCAAACAGGCACATTGTCCTTATAATTCCAACAAGCCTTGTACACAAGAATACAATTTAAGAATTGTAATAAAAACAAATATATATGTATATCTTGAAATATTTTAGCAACAGCAATTGTAAATAGTGAAAATAATATATCAGAATATCCAAAAATTGAAAAGAAATATCCCATATCAAAATTACTAGCAACATAATGCATATAATTTCCATATATATTTATATCAGTACCAATATCTAAGCTCCTATTACCTGCAATAATAGCTGGGATTAAAATAGCGCAAAATGAAAATATTATACTAATTTTTTTGTTAGAAAACTTACTAGCTAACAAACAAAAAAATACAGATAAAATCATCATAATTATATATTCTACCATCTTTTCCTCCGTTATAATCCAAATTTTTTCTTTTTATTAATTCTATCATATATATTTGCTAAGTAAGCTAAAATAGTAATAAAAAAAGTATTTTTTTTAATTAAAAAGAAATATAAAACTTTATTCATAAATCCACAACATTTAATTTCATTCAACCTTTTATCATAGTCATCAGAGTTTATTATTTCGTTTATTTTATGCTTTTTTTTAGCTATTTCATCTTTATTTCTTTTATCTATTATATTGCTAAAATAAGAATAATACTGCCTTATATAACTATTTGAAATAAAGCAGTTATCACACTTATCATTTACGAATAATTCTTTCATTTTATCAATCAAACACAACTTTACTGTATTTGCGTCATCTCTATATTTAAATCCTAAACCTGTATTTGTTACTCTATATCTATAAAAAGCATCTCTACAAACCGAAAATTTGGTAATTTTATCTAAATAATTAATATTAAAGTCCCAATCTTCAGCTATAGACAAATTGCTATCAAATATTATATTATTTTTTATAATAATGTCTTTAATATATATTTTATTCCAAATTTGATTAAATAAATAATTTTCCTGCAATTTCTCAATATATTCTAATTTATTCTCAAATTCTGATTCATTAGGAAAAAACGATTTAGTGTTTTTTTCAAAATTAATATACCCACTGCATATCAGTTCATACCCATTTTCCATGCTTTGAACCATTTTCTCAATATAATCATAATTATATAAGTCATCAGAATCAATAAACATGATATACTTACCTTTAGCTTTTTTCAATGCAAAATTTCTAGTATTACTTACTCCACTATTTTCTTTATAATAATACTCAATTCTACTATCTTCAAACTCTTTGCATATATTATCTGTATTATCTTTAGAACCATCATTAACTATAATTAATTGAAAATTTTTATAAGATTGATTTAAAACAGAGTTAATAGTATCTGATATAGTATTTTCTCCATTATAAACAGGTAAGATTACCGAAACTAATTCTTTCATAAACTTATTCATTGCCAGCTTTCCAATAAAATTTTCCTAGTTTTCAAACTTTAATATATCCACTCATTTTGTTTTATTTTCATCTGCTCATTCGTGGAAATTATATCATAGTTAATTTTATTATTCAAGGTAATTTACACAAAACAAATAAAAACTACTAAAACTGACAAGATAAAATTTTTTTGAAAAAAGTTCTCCAATTATTAATAATTGGAGAACTTTTATGAATCCTTTAGTTCATCTTTAATTAATCTCACTTTACATTTTTTCCCAATAATAAACGGAAAGTATTTATTTATAATATATATTATAGGTACTGTAACTAATAATATAATAACTGTTATTAATAAAGCAAATATTATGTTTGAACGTAACATTTCCTCAGAAATATGGCTAATGATAGAAAATAATTTTATAACTATTCTTTTTTGACAGCACATAATAATTAAAGTGTTTTGTCCGAAAAAAGATAATATATCTATCATTCTTTTATTAATAAATTTGTAAAAACTACATACAAACATTGTTATATAAATACCAGATAAAGTTCCAATAAAAAACAAAATTATATTTGGATAAATATGGTTTAACATATTTAATTGGCAATCAAATCTATAGCAAATAAATATTCCTAATATAGATATTAAAGCAATAATTATACTAACTAATCTATTATCAAGTACATTAATTTCTTTCTTCTTCAAAACATATCCAAAGTACAAAAATAAAATACTTATCATAGCAGTTTCAATTCCAAATGGCATAAATATCTTATTTTGTACTAAAATATATCCTATTAAAAATAAAATTATTAAAATTATATTAGAAAATTTATCTGATTTTTTAACAAAATAGAAAATAATATCAGTTGCAAACATACATGGCAAAAACCACATTACAATATTAAATGCGTATCCATCTGTTGATGTAAAACCTAGAAAAATATTTATGAAATTGGATATTGTAGAAATATCACTTTGATTTCTTATCTTTTTCTCAAAAACTGCCCAATATATAAATGTAACTATTGCAAAAATAAAATACGGAATAAGAATTCCTTTTACTTTTTTTGTGAAATATTCTTTAAAGGTAATCTCTTCTTTGTACGAAAAACACATAGACATACCAGATAACAAAAAGAAAAATGGCATATGAAAATAATAAATAATATTTCCTATTATATTGTTCTTTAATACATGAGCTAAAATCACTAATATTATACCAGTACATCGAAGTATATCGATATAAATATCTCTTTTTTTATCCATAAATTGTCACCTTTATACTAAATTTCCCTATACTTTTTTTCTAAAGTTTTTGATGCATAAGCAATTGTATATTCTTTACATTTTATGCTATCTATTTGAACCATTGCTCTATCAATAGTATTATTTAACACTTTATCTGACCAAACATCATCATTATCGGTTAAATTAACTCTATAAATGTTATCTGAAATCATAACTTCATCAGGAACTGCATCTGAAATAAAAACTGGTAATTTTGATACTTGCGCTTCAATAGCAACTATTCCTAATCCTTCATAAAGGCTAGGGAACAAAAAAACATCCATAGCTTGCATATATTCATTTACATTACTTTTAACACCTAAAAAAATAACAAAATCTTGTAAATGAAGTTTTTTAATTTTTTCCTTTATTTTGTCTTCAAGAGGTCCATCTCCTATTAGTAATAAAATAGACTCTTTCCTTTTCATATGTATTTTATTAAAAATGTCAATTAAAAATTCATGGTTTTTTTGTTCCATAAATCTTCCAACATGTCCTATAACAAATTTCTCTTCTACATTTAGCTGTTTTCTAATCTTATTTCTAATTTCTTCATTATATTTAAACTTATCTACATCTATCGCATTCTTAATTATAGTAACTTTACCCTCTTCAAATGTTTTATTGCCAAAAAGCCACCTTCCAGCATATTCACTACAAGCGAAATAGTCAGTTGCAAAAACTTTTGAAAAAGGTCTTAAAATATTTTTTAAAATATTTTTCTTCCATTCCTTTTTATTGCTAGTAGAATGGCTATGTGCAATCCTTACTGGTACACCTGCTAGCTTAGCTGCAAATAATGGAAATACACTAAGTGTATTTAGATTAGAATGTACTATTTTATAATTATTTTCCTTAAAAACTTTTTTTAGAGTTCTTATATATTTAAAAATTTTCTGATATGGTGGCACTATAATAACTTTTCCACCCAGTCTTTCTATCTCTTCTCGTGGAATATAGCTAGAGTCTTCATCAACAATAAAATCGAACTGTACTTTGCTTTTATCAATATTTCTATAATAATTCATGACAAACGATTCCACGCCTCCGTGAAACCATTTTTCCCATAATATGTGCTACCCTTATCGTTTCATTATTATTCACTATATATAGCTCCTTTTTATTGCTTCTTTGAGAATTATATCATAGTCAATTTTATTATTCAAGGTAATTTACAGAAAATACACAAAAACTCTAAAATGTAGGAAACAAGTATTTTGCATAAAAAAACACCTCTTATTATTTAGTATTTAACTAATAATAAGAGGCTATTTTTATCTACTATATGGCTCCTTTTTTATTAACTACATTATCTACAGTTTTAAAAAGAATTTTTATATCATTTGCAATAGATTGAGAAGTATGATATTCGAAATCTAATCTTAGTCTGTCTTCAAAAGTTACATCAGATCTTCCACTTGTTTGCCATAATCCTGTGATACCTGGCTTGTCTTGAATAATTATGTCGTAATATGTTTTCATATCACTTTTTTCACGCTCTAAGTATGGACGTGGACCAACTAAACTCATATCACCCATTAATAAATTTATGAACTGTGGAAACTCGTCTAAGCTTGTCTTTCTTAATATTTTCCCTAGTTTTGTAACTCTTGGGTCATTTTTTATCTTTCTATATATGTAAAATTCTTTACGGATATCTTCATTTTCTTCTAAGAATCTCTCTAATTTCTCATCTGCATCAATACTCATAGTTCTAAATTTAAACATTTTAAACATACGACCATCTTTGCCTATTCTATCTTGAATATAAAATACTGGTCCATCTTCCCCATTTATTCTATTTAGTACAAACACAATAATTGTCAAAGGCACTAGTATAATACAACCTACTATTCCAGCACATATATCAATACTTCTCTTCAAGAATTTACTCAAGAACACTTGTAATCTTGTTCTATTGTCTATACATATTAATTCTGTATAATCTTTATTTTCTACAATGTTATTTTTTCTTCTCCAGAAAATCTCTTTAGTAATAATTTTCTTATGTACATATTTTATTGGTTGAGATGTAACAAAATACATTGCATACATTGTAAGCATCATTTCTCTTGAGAAATTCATTCCTATTCTTAAAACATAAAATAGGAAGCAAATACTCAATACTTGATATGCAAAAAGTGTTATTTCCCTACGAGATTGTAAGTAATATCTTCTTTTCAAAATACCACTATATGGATTTGTAAAAAACATTATAATCAAATTCATCAAACAAATCATTACAAATAGTGATGACCATTTTGGATCATAAAAGAAGTTCCAATTTTCAAATTTTAGATAGTAAGCTAAAACAAATGAGAATATCAAACAAAATAAATCGATTAAGATGAAATCTATATGTTTCATCCACTTATATTTTTCTTTTAATTCCATTGTATCTTTCTTCCTTTTCTATCAACATCCTAGCTGTATATGCCATTATGCACTCGCTAATTACAATTATACAACGTTTTTGCCTATATTTCAAGCTTGAACACACAAAAAACACAAAAATGTGACATTTCCGTAAGGTTTGTTACCTTTTTGATATGTAACAAAAAGTGCCAAAGCACAGTTGTTTCTAAGTTTACATAAAATCAGTGCTGTTTTCATTATTTTATTGATTTTTTTATAAAAAAATTCAAAAAATCAAGTTTAATATCCAATTTACGTAAAAAAGTTGCACTTTATTCGTGCAACTTTTTTATTTTTCATTCCATCCATTTACTACTTGTGTATATCCAGTTAAATCTGGCACTGTCATATCTTCGTCTGTTACATCACCTTGTGTATATTCATAATAGTAGTTAACATACTCATTTTCTCCATTTAAAGCATAGGTATTACCTTCTACTACAGTTTTAACTGCAAGTAAAGTTTCTTTATCGAAATAATCTCGTTCTCCACCACTTCTTAAAACAATATAGTCTTTTCCATCTTCTGTCACGAAATATATTTCTTGTCTATTTATCTTATCAAAATTTACTGACATACACCACAATTTCTCTCTTAAAGACATTTTATAATCTTCTGGCACATGAAAAAAAGCCCTATATGATTTCATCATAAAAACTGGATAATTCTCTAAGTAGATATCGTTAAAAGTAGATAATGTATTATCAGTATAATATAAAAACTCTTTTTCACTATCATAAACACTCATTGCACCTGTATTGCCAACATAATAGGTTTTACTTGCAATTTCTCCATTATCATCATAATAAATATGTACTTTTTTGCCATCCTTAATTTTAACAGTAGTTGTAGTATAATGCACTTGTTTTTCACCTGTTTCTGAATCATATTCTACTCCTGCCATTTTATATGTCTGAGTAAAATTTCCAGAAGCAACCAAATCTTCACTTGCTTTTATTAATTTGCTAAACCAAAAATACTTATATGCAAAACTTACAGCTTGCAATACTAGGCATAGCAATATTACAAACAAAATTGTTTTAAAAATTTTCTTTCTCATAACTTCCCCCTATTTATTGATATAGTCCTGTAATTCACTAATTCTAAGTCCTTGTTTTGTTATAAACTTATCTCTGCTATATATTACAGGCTCTGCTTTATCAAAATTAAGGGTATCTGTATTATCTGTTTCATAGTTATAATTTCTTTCAATGTACTTATCTTGTAAAAATGTATATTCTATTTCATTAACATCATCTAATAACGTAAAAATTATTGCTGAACAATCTGAAGTTAGTGTATCATTAACCCAATAATCATAAGATATTTTAACCTTGTTTTCTTCTACTTGCACACCATTTAAAAAATGTCCATATTCTGTATCTTTTAAATATTTCTCTATTTCTTCTGCATTCTTAGATAATTTCTCTGTTTTAATTTTCTTTAACGGAAAATTAGTAGTATCAACTACTTTCAAAAGATATGTAGCACTACCTTGTTTTTCTGACTTTAAAGTTACTTCAACATATTCTGTATTTGATGAACCTGTAGCCATTACATATTCTATCTTAGATACTTGATTAGTTGTTGAACTACTATAATAGATTTCATCAGTAGAGTCATATAAACCTTGATACCCTGTTTCTACAAATCCACAATTCTTATATTCAGGCTCAGTTTTAAAAGACATTCTATCTGCCAAATCCCAATCAGCAAAGAAAATATTATCAATATCATAATTATACTTAATAATATTTTCATCACTACCTATTTTCATATCAAAAGTCTTTGTTTCACCTTTGTAAGTCCAATCATAACTAGTAAGTAGCATTTCCTTTTTTTGCCCAGAACTATCTGTTACTACAATTTTAGGTGGCATTTCAAGTTCTGGTTGATAATACTTACATAAATAAATCGCAAGACATATTATCCCTATAATAATAGCAATAATAAAAGTTACTATTATCGGTTTTCTTTTAGCTTTTGTGTTTTCCATATATTTCCCCTTTACATTCTATTTGGCATCTCAAGTCCAAGTAAGCTTACTCCTGTTTTTAGTACAGTTCCAACTGCATAGCTTAAGTAAACTCTAGCATTTTGAACATCTTTGTCTTCGTCTATAATTTTGTTTTCATTATAAAAATTACTATAACTTCCTGCTAAATCAATCAAATATCTTGCCAAAATTGAAGGTTCATTTTTCTCAATTACCACTTGAAGTATGTCTTCAAATTTATATAAATTTTTAATAACATTCAAGCTTTGTTTGTCTTGTAGCTTATCAAATTTTACTTCATCAAAGCTTGGCATATATCCTGCTTTTTCCGTAACACTCTTAGTTCTAACATAAATATATTGAATATATGGTCCTGTCTCGCCATTAAAGTTTAAAACTGTATTCCAGTCAAAAACTTGGTCTTTGATGATTGTTGTACATAAACTATTGAAAATAACTGCGCCTATACCAATTTTCTTAGCTTCTTCATCTTTATTCTCAATATCTGTATTCTTTTCTTCAATAATCTCTTTAACCCTTGAAATTGACTCTTTTAATAAGTCTTCAACTTTTACAACATTTCCTTCTCTTGTAGACATCTTACCTGTTGTAAGTCTTACCATTCCATATTGTACATGCTCTAATCCTTTTTGACATTTTTCTGGAATATCTAAGTATTTTGCAACTTCAAAAATTTGTCTAAAATGAAGTGCTTGCTCATATGCTACTACATACAAACATTTATCAAAATCATAAGTCTTTGCTCTATATCTAATAGCAGCTAAATCTCTTGTAGCATAAATTGTTGAACCATTTGATTTTGTAATCATACATACGCCTTTTCCAACATCTTCTAAGTCTACTATTTTTGCTCCATCAGACTCTGTAAGTTTTCCTGATTTCTCTAATATATCAACTACTTCTCCCCAAGAATCTGCATAAGATGCCTCACCTTTTAAGCTGTCAAATTTAACACCTAGTAAATCATAAATTCTATTAAATTCTTGAAGACTAACATCTCTAAATCGTTCCCATAATTCTGTACAGTATTTGTCTCCTTCTTCTAATAATCTAAAGTTTTCTCTACAAGCTTCAAGAACACTTTCATCCTCTTTACATAAATCATTAATTCTGATATATATCTTCATTAATTCTTCAATAGGATTTTCATCGATATTATACTCACTGCCCCATCTTTTATATCCTTCGATTAATTTACCAAATTGAGTTCCATAATCACCTAAATGGTTAATACCAACTGTATTATATCCCATAAATTTATAAATCTTATATAAAGATGCACCTATAATTGTAGTTCTTAAATGTCCTATATGGAAAGGCTTTGCTATATTAGGTGAAGAATATTCTACTATGACTGTTTTTCCTTCACCGGATTTATCAGAGCCATAGTTTTCTTTTCTTTCAGATATTTCTTGTAAAACTTCTCTAGCAAGTACTTCTTTATTTACATAGAAATTCAAATATCCACCAGCAATTTCGATTTTATCGATATTCTCGTCAGCAGTTATTTTACCTTTCAATTCCTCTGCAATAGCTGGAGGCGCTTTTCTTAATGCTTTTGCAAGTTTAAAACAAGGAAAGGCATAGTCTCCCATATCCTCATTTGGTGGGACTTCTATATATCCCTCTATCTCATTTTTATCTAACTCTACTTCTTTTGCAATTTTTTCAGCTATCAAGCTCTTAAAACTAATCATAAAATCTTCCTTTCAAAGTCTAATTTTCTATTTTAGGATTTGCTAAATCTTCTTTAACCCTTTTATCTATTGTAAAAATTGCAGTTTCTATAATAAACATTGCACATATTCCTAGTATTCCGCCGAAAGTATCTATAAATACATCTTTAATACTTCCACTTCTTGCATCAATAAATAGTTGATGTGTCTCATCTGTTGAAGCATAGAAAATAACAAATGCTAATGACAAAATCACTTTTTTTCTTCTAGAGCTCTTTGGATATGTCAATAATATTCCGTAAAATATCATACCACCTGCTGCATATTCAGTCATATGTGCTACTTTTCTAATCATTGGCTCTAGCCTCTCAGCTTGTACAGTATCGCCTCTTGCAAAGATGTTTGCCACTTTTCTACTTAAGCCACCTGATTCTTCACCATTTTGATGGGAAAGCATAAATACAACTATCATCCAAATTACTAATAAAACTATTAAAACCTTTCTTAGTCCTAATTTTAAATTTTCCATTATTTTTTCCTTTCCTGCTTCCGTTAACTTGGAAACTCTTTAGTACTTAAATCTATAATCAAATCCATATTATCATCTTCCGCTGCTTTATTTTTTCTGATGCTACCACACTTTTTACATCTAAAAACTATTACATAACCTTTTTTGCTATCTATTTCAAGACTTACAGGCTCTAAAGTACCTTGGCAAGTCTCTGCTCTGTCACCTGGCATTATATCTACGTGTTTAGAGTGTAAACAATATGGGCAATGATTTCTACAAGAATATCCAAGTTTTTGAACGTGTTTTCCACAATTCTCACACTCGAATTCCTCGTCAATTACTGTAAAATTACTCATAAATACTACCACCAATAAATTCTTTAATTAGTGAATTATTTGGTATTAAGTCTCCCTTCATACTATCAAAATATTCCAAAAGTACTATAAGTCTTCTTGCCTCACTATATTCTGGCTCAGTTTGTGGTACTTCTTCTAGTAGTGGAATTGCATAATCTTTTAAAACTGCAAGTTCATAAACTATTGACGAATTGAACATAACATCTGCCTCTTCTTGATATGGGAAAATGTTTTTTTGTTCTCCTCTATTTACTGAATACCACATTTTCAAAGTGTGCAAAGCCTTATAGCCTCTAAACTGATTATCCCTAACTATTCTTCTTATAAGTCTTGTATCTGTAGTTGAAATTCTATTATAATAATCTATATTTAAAACTGTTAAGTCACTAATATAAATCTTGAACTTGTCCTCTTTTGGAATTAAAGAAGTAAGTTTGTCATTTAAGCAATGTATTCCTTCAATAACTAAAACTTGATCTTTCTCTAGTTTTAGCTTATTCCCTAAATATCTCTTGCTTCCAATAGTAAAATCAAAAGTTGGAAGTTCAATTTCTTCACCATTTAATAATGCTACTAAGTGTCTATTAAATAAATCTATATCAATTGCTTCAATGCACTCGAAATCATAATTTCCGAATTCATCTCTTGGATTATCTTTTCTTTCAACAAAATAATTATCTACTGAAATTGTAACTGGTTTTATTCCATTTACTCTAAGTGCCATGCCTAATTTTCCCGCAAAAGTAGTCTTTCCTGAAGAAGAAGGTCCTGCAATAAGTATCATTCTTACATTTTGTCTTTCTTTTATTTGATTTGCAATTTCAGCAATTTTCTTTTCGTGAAGAGCTTCAGAGAAAAGTATAAGTTTTTTCTCTTTTCCTTTTTTTATTTCACTATTAAGTTTATATACTGTATTTAAACCCAAAACCTTATTTATTGCATTATACTCATCTAAAGCTGATTTCAATTTCAAACTTTCTTTTGTATCTTGAATTTTATTTGGTTCTGTAATACTTGGATATTTTACTAAAAATCCATCTCTATATTTTTCTATATCATAATATTTTGCAAAGCCCGTAGATACTGGCATTGTACCATAAAAATAATTGAAATAGTCTTCACAATAATATAAAGAAACTTTATCTTTATCAACATCAGCTTGAAGTCTACCTCTCAAAGTTTTCTCTTTCTCATAAAACATATCAGCTTCAGTTGGTGTCATTATTACCTTACGAATATCTAAATCTCTATCTATTATTTCTTGCATTTTTGCTTTAATATTATTTATAACATCATCAGTAATGATAAAATCATCAATAGTAACAAACATAGCATTTGAAAGTTGATAGTTAACTGTAAGCATTGCCATTGGATAAACTTCTCTAAACGCCATACTTGTAATATATAGAAGTCCTCTAATATATATAATCCTACCATCTCTATCTTGTCTATTTATAAAAGACACTTCTCCATCTTTATCCATAACTTGCTTTAAAGAAGCTACTTCATTATTATATCTTGCCGCAATAATTTCACCTGCATTTTGAATTTGCTCACTAAAAGCATCCTGAATTGAAATCTTATCATTAAAATAATAATCTTCACCATTGTATCTTATTTTCATCTCTTTTGTATCCCCTTTTTTAAAAATTGAAGTAAATTAGTAGTGCACCGATTAATAATAGTAAGAATCCAAATACTTTAAGTCCTAAGCTTGCATCGTTTTTGTCTCCAAAGCTAAAATACTTTTTTACTATCGGTCTTGCATCAAAAATAAATTTAACACCTATTACTGCTGAAATTACTCCTATAAAAAGCAAAAACACTTTCATTTTCAACATCCTTTTTTACATATTTTTTCGCTCTTTTATTGTATTATTTTTTTGCATTTATGTCAATATAAAAAAGCACCTTTTAGGCGCTTTTTCTATATAAATAGCATTTGTAGATATCCTTTATATAATAAATATATGACAAGTGCAATCTCTGAGATTAAAATTGTCGGAAGTCCTATTGTAAATTTTAATTTTTTAGTCTTATGTCTGAACATATACATTCCTCCAATAGTTCCCAAACCTCCACCAAGTAAAGTAACTGTAAAAAGTGTTTTCTCAGGTGTTCTCCAAAAGCCTTTTTGAGCTTTAAACTTATCAAGTGCCATTATTCCAAAACCGATTATATTTATTATTATAAAATATAAAATTACATATTTAATTTCCATATTTCTCTCCTCTAAAATGAGAATAAACTCATCTGATTAGACTTTGTCATACCTTTTAATAAACCTGCTTTTTGCAAAGTCTCTATTGCAACTTTTCCGATTTTTGAACGTGCTTGTAAATCATCAACACATTCAAATTCTCCATCTTCTCTAGCATTAAAAATACTTTCAGCATCTATTGGTCCTAAACCTGGTATACTGTTAAGTGGTGGTCTTATTCCATCTTCCTCAACTATAAACTTATCATGATGTGATTTATATAAATCTATATCTAAGAATTTAAAACCTCTTTCATACATTTCAAGTACAAGCTCTAAAACTGGATACATTTCTTTATCCTTATTTGCAGCTGCATTTCCTGCGTCGTCTATTTCCTTCATTTTAGCTTTTACTCTGCCTTTTCCATTACACATTATTTCACTATCAAATTGCTTTGCTCTAATAGAAAAATATGTTGCATAATATGCAAGTGGAATATGCACTTTAAACCAAGCAATCCTAAATGCCATTGTTACATACGCCGCAGCATGTGCTTTAGGGAACATATACTTAATCTTTTTACAAGAATCTATATACCACTCTGGCACATCATGTGCCTTCATAACACCTTCTTGCTCTGGTGTTAAGCCTTTTCCTTTACGTACAGATTCCATTATCTTGAACGCTGGATTTGGCTCTAATCCCATTTTAATTAAATAAATCATAATATCATCACGACAACATATTGCGTCATTTAATGTTACTATTCCATTATTTATAAGCTCTTGTGCGTTATTAAGCCATACATCAGTACCATGTGAAAGTCCTGAAATACTTATAAGTTCTGCAAAAGTTGTTGGTTTAGTTTCTTCTAACATTCCACGAACAAACTTCGTACCAAACTCTGGAACCCCAAAACTTCCTGTTTTTGAATTTATCTGCTCTTCTGTAACTCCTAATGCTTTAGTAGAGCTAAATAAACTCATAGTATCTTTATCATCTAAAGGTATTTTAGTTGGATCAACACCTGTTATATCTTGAAGCATTCTTATCATTGTAGGATCATCATGACCCAGAATATCTAGTTTAAGCAAGTTTTGGTCAATTGAGTGATAATCAAAGTGTGTAGTTACTATATCAGAGTTTGGGTCATCAGCAGG
>CANDKR010000021.1 GCA_947385375.1 uncultured Clostridia bacterium | reverse complement strand
ATTTATATTAAATAAAAACCGAATCACATTTAAAGTGATTCGGTTTTTTGAACTCTAAATACTATTATATCACATATTAAAGGAAAAAGCAATTTTCCAAAAACAGTCATTTGTGATATAATTATGTTAACTACGAAATTTTATTTGAGCTTAATCCTAAGGTATAACTATACCAAAAGCGAGGTGAAAGTTTGTAGCGCAGAACATTGAAAAATTTTTTTTGAAAAGGAGATAACATCCATGGTAAAACACGAAAAAAAGGTCAATCCCTTGACCAAACGGATAAGGTCTATAAAAGCACAGCTGGCTTTCGAGCATGCAAAACAACCGGCAGATGTGAAAAGAATGCGTACTAACATCATTGTTCGCACCATTATTTTCAACTTCCTGTTCTCAATTTTTGCGTTTTCCCTGAAAGCTGCACAAATTGCTGTACAAAATGACCTGCATATCCTCGGCATTATCCTTTTGGCACTGTACTTTTCTGAGCGAATTATCGAAAGTTCGTACAGCACGTACGCAGACCTGCAAGAAGACAACTTCCGGCAAGTGTACTCTGGCTCTATGACTCAAATTGTGATGGAACTTACGTCACTTGCCAGAGGCAAAGTCTACAAGATGAACCCAAATGGCATCGAAACTGTAATGGCACATCCTGAACTCATCAAAAAGACACGTGACTATATCGACGGTGTGTGGAATTTTTGGTGGGGGCTTCCAATGGCAATTTCCAGAATTCTGACTTTGGTGGTAATGATTGTCATAACCTTCAAAATGGAATTAGCCACCAGCTCAATGAGAGAAACAATCTTCATTATGACACTGCTTATCTTATGTGCAATCATTTACTTCATTTTTGGTAAGAAGAGAATTGAAGTAATGGATCACTTTAGGAGACAGCGGAAAGAGAACGAAGCTCGTGAAGAGATTTTGTTTTCTGAGATTAAAACCATTGAGTTTTCCAGCACGCAAGACTTCAGATACCATGCTGAACGTTTCAGACAGCACCTTATCAATTCCAAGCAAGTATTAAAAGATGAGCGACTCAAAATGAATGCTGTTTTTATTAAGCGTAGCTTGGTGTCATCAGCGTTTATGCTCATAATCTTGGGATACAAAGTGTTTGCTGGAGGAGAAATTACTGAAGAACTTTTCCTCAGCATTGTTGCAATTTCTACTGTATATTCCACAATTCTTAATAAAATAAGCGAAATCTTAAACTCTGTGGAGAATACGTGGAACTTCCTTATTGATGTCGATAAGCTTTACCCAGATTTCAAAAACATCTATGAGGTGTATGTTACTGAGGTAGAGAAGAAAAAGGCACGTGAGCAAGGCGCAAAACTGAGCTATTCCGAAACATGCAAAATCCAAGTTGGAGAGTTTACTTTCTCATACGATTTGAGGAATAGCTGGCAACTGGTAAATCCAAACCCATTTGAGCTTCTGCTCGGAGAAGTAGCACTGGTTGAAGGCGAAACAGGCTGTGGCAAGACTACATCTCTAAACGTCCTAAATGGCAATGTGAGAATGCCTATGTCGCCTGTGCGTTTCAGTAATGGTCAAATCGGATATCTTAACACCCTGACCTATCACACAGACAGAAGCATGGCAGATAACTTTATCTTAAACGAGATTATCCTAAGTGATGACTATTCGGTTTTGGATAAGGAGAAATTGTTTGAGATTTTGGACGGTTTAGATCTTAAGCAACTGTTTATCGCTTATGCGAGAAATGACGAAGCTTTCAAAGAGCTTGAAACCGACGAAGAGTTACTGCTGGCATTTATGAAGATGAGAACCTATAAGCAGTTTTCCTCAGGGCAACAGCAAAGAATTGCACTAGCAAAACTTTTGTATACGCTTAATGAGTCTGTGCAGGCCATTTGGCTTGATGAAGCCTTTAATCGTTTGAATGACGAAATTGCAGACAGATGTGCAAGCTTCATTTTAGATTTTGTTCAGCGTGATAGAAAGCGTCTGGTACTGATTGCGACTCACCAGTTGAATGTTATCCGCAAATACTGCTCTAAGGAAATTTCCTTTGACGTGAGCCAAGATGGAACGTCGTCTATCAAGTTCAAGCAGATTTAGCGCCCGTGCTAAAGGCGCTACGGCAAAAATTCACAAGCGCTACAACCCCTCAAGCTGTACTATACAGCCTGAGGGGTTTCCCTTTGTAAAAATATAGTGGAAATTTATTTTGAAATATGATAAAATTTTATTATGAATATTTATAAAGAATTAAATGGAATAATTGAATATATTGAAGAAAACCTAGAAAATGAGATAAAGTACGAGGAACTTGCAAGACGTTTAGGCGTTAATGAATATACTATGCAAAGACTTTTTAGCTTACTTTGTAATATTTCTATTGCAGAATACATTAGAAACAGAAGACTTTCAAATGCAGGATTTGATTTGCAAAATTCAAATAATAAAATTGTTGATATAGCAGTTAAATATCAGTATGAAAGCGCAACAGCATTTTCAAGAGCTTTCGAGAAGTTTCACGGGATTAAACCAAGTATTGTAAAAGACAATCCAGAAAAGCTTAAGATATTTACAAAGATAGTTTTTACAGAAGTAGAGCCAGTGCAAAACAGTATAGAATATAGCATAATCACTCGTGATGAGTTAGTTTTATATGGAAAAGGTGTAGGCACAACAGAAGCTCAGATAGGAAAAGATGCACCAGCATTTTTTCAAAAGTTTAGGAAAGAGTATTGCTCAAAATTTGGTGAGCCCAACTATGGTATGACCATTTATGAAAAAAGGTTTGAAAGTGACAAATTAAAATATTGTGTGTTATATGACAGAGATTTTGAGGGATTAGATAGATATGTAATTCCAAAGTCAAAGTGGATAGTTTTAAAAATCCCTTCACAAAAAGCAAAGGACATACAAGAGATAACTTGTAGATTTTATGTAGATTTCTTACCAAGTTCAAAGTATAAATTAAAGAATATACCAGAGTTAGAATACTATTATGATGATGTTACAGAATTGTTAGTAGCATTAGAGGACTGATTTTTTTAGTAATAAAAAAGTCAGTCTTTTTTTCTTTTTCCATGCTAAAATTTAATTAGATTTTAGAAAAAGGATGTTTAAAATAATGAAAAATAAGTATAACTATGAGATTTTATTAACTACACAATTTGCAAATGAAGAAGCTTGGCTAAACTTAATACTTGGGATTTCTAAGTTAAATGGATTTTTGAGAAAGTGGAAAATCTACACAAAAATTGAATTAAATGAAGTAAGATATTTTGCCCAATCTTCAGTGAAATTACCACCTGTTATTAATTCACAAGGTGATTTTTTAATTAAGCCAACAGAAGAGCAACTCTATAAAGTAAAGGCAAAATCAAGTTTTCCATATTATCTATCTACAAAGTATCCTTGCATATTAGATATTTATGATAGAAATGAAAGCCATAGAGCTAGAAAATTAGTATTAACAGAAATTAGCTTTAGGTCAATTAATAGAAATAATTATTTTACTCATACTAAACTATTTTTTGAAAAGAAAAATGGAAAAGTCATTAGAAAAAAAGGATTACTCAATATTCCTCATACTTTTTTAAGCATAGATTTTTCTATGCATAGCAGATTTTTTCATCAAAAAGATGCTGTAAAATACTTAGATATTAGAAAAAGTTTGCATTTATTAGACCATAACAGCAATAACTCTGTACTTAAAGTAGATACTTTCCCATATTTGGCAGACGATTTTTATTTGAATATTAATAATTATGATTTTGACAGACATTCTGTGGTAATGGGCTCAAGTGGTACTGGTAAATCTAAGTTCATAAGTTCTCTAATTACTGATATTTCAAACATATCAAGTTATAGAGATAATTATAAAATAGTTATGATAGACCCACACAATAGTATAAAAGATGATATTGGTGGTTTAGATAGCACGAAAATATTGGATTTCAAGACTTTAGAAAACAGCATTGATTTATTTGCGAAAACTAGCAAAGACGAAGTAGTAACTACTGAACTATTTATGAGCTTGTTTCAAAATTTAATGGGAGCAATGTTCAATTCAAAACTTGAAAGGGTTTTAAGACACAGTGTACATCTTTTATTAATTAAAAATATGCTTACATTTACAAACCTTAGAAAATTAATTCTAGAAATGGATTTTAGAAATGAGATGTTATCCAAAGGAGAAATTCCAAATAGTATATCAGATTTTTTCTTAAGTGATTTTAATGAACTAAAAAGCCGTTCATACCCAGAAGCAATAGCGCCAATAATAGCTTTTATTGATGAAATGAGAATGTTACCAAGTTTCAATTATGAAGGAAAACAAGAGGGGTTAAAAGAAACTATACAAAATAATTTCTTAACTATTATTTCTTTAGACCAAACTAAGATTGGTGAGAAAGTAACAAAAACTATTTCAGGTCTAGTTATGCAATCAATGCTTCAATTAGTGCAGTCATATAGTTTTGAAGAACATATCATTTTCATAATAGATGAGGTAGCTGTAATTGAGAACCCGATTATAAAAAGATTTTTATCAGAGGCTAGAAAGTATAATTTATCTTTGATGCTTGCTGGTCAATATTTTAGCCAAATAAGTGAGGATTTAAGAAAAGCAATATTTGCAAATGTTATAAACTACTATGTTTTTAGAGTAGCAAGACAAGATGCTTTAATTTTAGAAAACAACATACAAATGGAAGTTGGAGTGAAAAATTCATATATAATTCGTATGAAAATGCTTACAGAATTAAACAACAGAGAATGTATTGCAAGAGTAAGTAAAAATGGCATAATGTTACCAGCTTTTAAGGCAAAGACAATGAATTTTACTTCAAATCCACCTAAAGTTATAAATCAAATTTTGAGAACTACTATGATAAAAAACAACAAAGAACCGAAAAATATTAGTTTTAATAAGAAAAGCGAATTCAAAATTGGTGAAGGTATAGATTTAGGAGCGATTATGAGGTCGCAGTCTGCAAGTAGAAGGAGATTAGAAAATAATGGATAAAAAACAAACTATTCTTGAAGCAAATAAGATATTTAAAACGATTTTTGGAAAAGAATGCCCGTATAATTTAGGAGAAATTTTGAATAAATTTGCCTTTGATGTTAAATTGCCTCAAAAAGTCCATGATAGCACAACAGGCGAGATTACATGGACACAGAGTATAAATTCTTCAAGATTTATAAAACAAGATAATATGGAGGCTTATGACGAAAAATACGGGTGGGTACAACCTAAGAAAGAAGTACAAAACTTAAATGAACTTTTGAAGCAGTGGAAGCGCATTAATTACACAACAACTGAGAGAGTTTATGACTGTATAAATGTTAGTGAGAGTGACCCTCTATATAGATGTGAGAATGTTTTTAGGTCAACAGACTTGAGAAATTGTAAAAATGCGATATTTAGTGATGGATCAGGCGACTGTGAAAGTATTATAGCTTGTCAAAGAACTAGTAATTCAGCTTATTGTATTCGTGTAGATGATTCAGCTAATTGCACGAACAGCTATAATGTAATTTGCTCTAATAAGATTAGTAATTCATTTTTTATACAAGATGCAAATAACTTAAATGAGTGTATGTTTTGCTCGCATATATCTAACAAGAGATATTATATTGCAAATATGCCTTTTGAGGCAGAAGAGTATTTTGCAATTAAAACTGAAATTATAAAATGGATACTATCAAACAACTAGAAATTTGCAGTTTTGCAAGAATTGTGGTATAATTAATTATCCGTGTTTCTCTTTGAGAAACAAATTTGCGGACGAGGAGCTATGTTATGAACACAAGGGAGCTTTTTGCTCATCTGTTCGGAGCCGAAGGATGTTCTATCATTACTGAGTACATTATCAGAAAGTGCTTTAATGGTATGAACTTCATCGACATTCGCAACTGGCTTGAGCAGAACGGCTACGACCGGCACACCACAATTGAGCTGAAGTCGACGGAGATTCTCATTATGACGCCTGACGGCATCATGATGCAGATGAGAACCGCCGATAAGGGCAAGTTGGGTGCGTTTGGCGGAGTCCTGAACGACGGCGAAGACCCAAGAGACGGCGCTGTGCGAGAGCTTAAGGAAGAGACCGGCTTAGATGTGCAACTGCTGGACCTGCAATATGTGGGCTACAACCAGCATGAGCATGTCTACACAAATGGCGACAAGGCGCTTTTCCACACTTATCGCTATGTGCTGAGGCTGAAGGAAGTCCCGTTTATGATCCTGAACGATGAGGCAAACGGGGTGGAGTTCGTAACGGCAGTTGTCCCCAACATTATTGAGAACCAGCAAGAGTTTGTTGGAGACGCACTGAGTGGGAAGTTTGAAGAGTAAGAACTGTCAAAACGTAAAAGTGCGTGGGAGGTGAGGTATTGATTTTAAAGTCAATGCCTCACTTTCTTTAATTGACATAAAATTTAAAAGATAGTATAATATTTGCAGAATAGGTGAGAAAATGAATATAAAAGACTTACTTAAATTAGGAACTAAAATTTTGGAAAATGACGAAGATGCAAGTTTAAAATCTAAAATTTTACTTAGCAATATGTTGAAGGTAAGAAGAGAATACTTAGTAATAAGCAGTGATAAAGAGGTTCCTGAAAATATAGTACAAGATTTTAAAAACAAAATTGAGGAAATAAGAAATGGAAGACCCATACAATATATTACAAATACGCAAGAGTTTATGGGGCTTAATTTTTATGTAGATGAAAATGTATTAATTCCTCAGCCAGATACAGAAGTGTTGGTAGAAGAGGTAATTAATATCTGGAAACAAAATGTTACAAAAAAGATTTTAGATATTTGTACAGGAAGTGGAGCAATAGCTGTTTCTTTGAAAAAACAGCTTGAAAATGTAGAAGTTACAGCAAGTGATATTAGTAGTAGCGCATTGGAAATTGCAAAGAAAAATGCTAAGAATAATGATGTAGAAGTGCAGTTTATTTGTTCAGATATGTTTGAAAATATAACTAGTAAGTTTGATTTGATAGTATCAAATCCACCATATATAGAAAACAGTGTTATTAAGATTTTAGCAAAGGAAGTACAAAACGAACCATATATAGCGTTAGCTGGCGGGGAAGATGGACTTTCGTTTTATAGGATTATAGCAAAACAAGGAAAGCAGTTTTTGCAATCAAATGGAGCTATTGCAGTTGAGATAGGGTATAATCAAAAAGAAAGCGTTATGAAGCTTTTTGAGGTAGAAGGATATAAAGAGATATATTGTAAAAAGGATTATTCAGGGAATAACAGAGTAGTAGTTGCAAGGATATAGGAGGGAAAAATGTCATTTTCCGCAGATATTAAAGAAGAACTAAGTAAAGTAAATAATTTTAATGATAAAGAAGCCTTAAAAGCAGAGTTTTTAGGGTATTTATTGACATGGAAAATTAATACTCCAGATGGGAATATAGAGTTTTTAACAGAAAATGAATTTAATGTAGAAAGGTTCTATAAAATTTTATTCAAATTAGGACTTAACTATGAGCCAGAAACTTATGGTAAATTTTTTAAGACTACGATTTTTCAAAATGAGCTTACTAATGAGATTTTGGGAATGGACTTAAATACAAAATCAGACTCACTTAGAAGTATTGTAAAAGGAGCGTTTATGAGCACAGGCTCTGTGAATAACCCAGAAAGCAATTATCATTTAGAGATGAGTTTGGTAGAGAAGAAAAATGCAGAATATGTACTTAATATTTGTAAATCTTATGATGTAAATTTAAAACTACTTGAAAGCAAAGGAAAGTTTATTTTATATATAAAGGAAGGCGAAGAGATTTCAAAATTTTTAGCCCTTATTGGTGCAAATAATGGAGTTATGAAGTTTGAGGATATTAGAACTACAAGGGAAGTACGAAATAATGTTAATAGAAAAGTAAATTGTGAAACTGCTAATCTTAATAAGACTATTGATGCAGCAGTAAATCAAGTAAATGATATTAAATTAATTCAGAAATTAAACAAATTCGACGAACTTTCAGAAGATTTACAAGCTATTGCGATAGTGAGATTAGAATATCCGGATTTAAGTTTGAAAGAACTAGGAGAACAGTTAGAACCACCACTTGGAAAGTCAGGAGTAAACCATAGACTAAAGAAAATCCACGAAATTGCAGAGGAGCTTAAAAGATAATGAAAAATCTTGGTATTTATGTGCATATACCTTTTTGTAAAAAGAAATGTGAATATTGTGATTTTGTTTCTTTTTCAAATGAAAACGAAAATCAGAAAAGGTATATAGAAGATTTAAGTAAAGATGTAGAAAAAACAGGGATAGAAGGATATAAAGTAAATACGATATATTTTGGAGGCGGAACACCATCATATATTGAGCCTGAGCTGATTATAAAAGTTTTAGATAAGATTAAAAGTAAGTATAAAATAAGTAAAAAGGCTGAAATAACTATCGAGGTAAATCCTGGTACAACTAATAAAGCAAAATTAGAGCAATATAGGAAAGCTGGATTTAATAGAATTAGTATAGGACTTCAAACAACATCAGATAGATTACTTAAGCAAATAGGAAGAATTCATACTTATGAGGAATTTTTAGAAACTTATCAGCAGGCAAGAGAAGTAGGTTTTGAGAATATAAATGTTGATTTGATGTTAGCACTTCCTACACAAACTATGGAAGAGCTAGTACAAAGTGTTGATAAAGTCATTGATTTAAAACCTGAACATATTTCAATTTATTCTCTAATTTTAGAGGAAGGAACACCTTTATATAAGAAGGTGCAAAAAGGAGAGCTAGAGCTTTTAGACGAAGAATTAGAACGTAAGATGTATTGGAAAACAAAAGAGATATTAGAAAAAAATGGATATATACATTATGAGATTTCTAACTTTGCCAAAAAAGGTTATGAGTCAAAACATAATACGAATTGTTGGAACCAAGAAGAATATATAGGCTTTGGTGTTTCAGCACACTCATATCTTGAAAATAAAAGGTTTTCAAAACCTTCTAATTTACAAGAATATATGAATAATATAGAAAGTGGTGAATTCTATAAAAATATTCAAATGAACGAAGAGCAAGACAGGGAAGCAAAAGCAAAAGAATATATGCTACTAGGACTTAGAAAACTAGCAGGCGTATCTATTTCAGAATTTGAGCGAAAATTTGAGATAAATCCATTATTTTATTTTAGATTTGAAATCAGTAAATTAGAAGAAGAAGGTTTACTAGAAGTAGACTTAGACGATATACGATTAACTGCAAAAGGCTTAGACCTTGCAAACCAAGTATTTGAAGAATTTGTGTAAAAGCTTAAAAAGCTTGCATTTGAAGTGCAAGCTTTTTTAAATTAGATAATTAAAAAGTCATATTTTGTCAAATGCAAAAAAATCTTAAAAAAATTCAAAAAAGGCTTGCAATTACTGAAAAAACGGTATATAATATACGTAACGTAATAAGATTTTGCAAGAAGAGTGGGAAGAAATCCCACTCTTTACTTGTGAAATAAGGGGTATAAACTTTCAAAAAGGAGGGTACAACTTGTCTACAGGGAATATTGAAACTAAAGTAGAAAATTTACTAAAAAACATTATAGAAGATTTAGGATATGAACTTTATGATGTTTTATATGTCAAAGAAGGAAAAGACTTTTACCTTAGAGTTGTCATAGACAAACCAGCTGGCATAGATATAAATGATTGTGAAAAAGTAAATAATGCAATTAATGATGTTTTAGATGAAGCAGATTACATAAAAGAGCAATATTTCTTAGAAGTGTCATCTCCTCGGTTTAGAAAGAAATTTAAGAAAAAATAAGCATTTTCAAAGTCAAATAGGAAATGAAATTTTGATAAAATTATTCAAACCATTAGAAAAGCAGAAAGAAATTAGGGGAATTCTTAAAAGTTATTCAGAAGATGAAATGATTTTAGTACAAGATGAGAAAGAAATAAAAATTGAAGTGAAGAATATAGCTCTTGCAAGAACTGTATTTGATTGGTAAGGGAGGATTTTTGGAAAAATGAAGAACATTGATGTAAAAGAATTTATTGAAGCAATGGGAGAATTAGAAAAAGAAAGAGGTATTGAAAAAGCATATTTAATTGAAAGTTTAGAAGCAGCTTTAGTTACAGCATATAAGAAAAACTTTGATTCAGTAGACAATGTAAAAGTAACAATAGATAGCGAAAGTGGAGAAATCCATATTTATTCAGTTAGAGATGTTGTTGAAGTGCAAGAAGACCCATTATTAGAAATTAGCTTAGAAGATGCTAGAAAACTTGATTCTGCTTATAATGTAGGAGATGTAGTAAATCTTGAGATTAAACCAAAAGATTTTGGTAGAATTGCTGCACAAACAGCTAAACAAGTAGTTGTTCAAAAGATTAGAGAAGCAGAGAGAAATCTTGTGTTTAACGAATATAATGATAAAACAGGAGAAATCGTTTCAGGTATTATCCAAAAAGCAGATACAGGTACAGTTGTTATGGATTTAGGAAAACTTGAAGGAATTATGCCTGTAAAAGAGCAAATACCAACAGAACATTATAAAGTAAATGATAAAATTAGAGGTTATGTTTTAGAAGTTAGAAAAGAGTTAAAAGGTAACCCACAAGTTATTGTTTCTAGAAGTCACCCAGATTTTGTAAGAAAATTATTTGAATTTGAGATTCCAGAAATTTATGAAGGATTAATTGAAATAAAGAGCATTTCAAGAGATCCAGGATATAGAAGTAAAGTAGCTGTTTATTCTAAAAATGAGAATATTGACCCAGTTGGTTCTTGTGTAGGACAAAAAGGTGTTAGAATTCAAAATATTATCAATGAATTAAATGGCGAGAAAATTGATGTTATCGAATGGAATGAAGATCCAGCAATATTTATTTCAGCAGCATTACTTCCAGCACAAGTTATGGCAGTTGATATAAAAGAAGAAGATAAATTTGCACAAGTTATTGTTCCAGATGACCAATTATCTTTAGCAATTGGTAAAGCAGGTCAAAATGCTAGATTAGCTGCAAGATTAACAAACTGGAAAATTGACATCAAATCTGAGAGCCAATTCAGAGAAATGATTATGGCTGCACAAAATACTGAAGCAGAAGATGATGCTCAAGAAGTAGAAGAGGCTGAAACAGAAGAATAGGAGTGATTATGGTGCAAGCAAAGAAGAAACCAACAAGAACTTGTATGTCTTGCAATGAAAAAAAAGAAAAACAAGATTTGCTTAGGATTGTAAGAACACCTGAGGGAAATATAGAGCCAGATTTAACAGGCAAGAAAAATGGACGTGGTGCATATATTTGTAAAAGCGAAGATTGTTTAAATAGAGTTATAAAATCAAAAAGACTTGAAAGAGTTTTAGAAAAAGAGATTAGCGAAAGCGTTTATGAAAGCATAAGAGGTGTAATTATTGGTAAATAAAATTTATGGCCTTTTGGGGATATGTAGTAAAGCAGGAAAGATAACTGCTGGTACAGAGGCCGTTATAGAAGGTATTAATAAAAATCAAATTGAGCTTGTTATTATAGCAGAAGATACTTCACAAAAGACTAAGCAAAAAATCGAAAATATTTGCAAAGAAAAAAATGTAACAGTAAAAAGTTTTGGAACAATTTTTGATAATAGCAAAGCGATTGGTAAAGTAAATAAAGCTATTATTGGGATTAAAGATAAAAATTTATCCAAAGCGATATTAGAAAAATTTTGTGGAGGTGAAGTGCTTGAAAAAAGATAAGAAAGAAAATGAAAATTTGGTTAAAGGAGTTGCAAAAACAAAATCTATGGAAAACAAGAAAGAGAAGAATAACGAAGAGCCAGTTATTATTAGAAGAGCAGTAATTATTAGTGAAGATGAAGAAGAAAAGAGAAAAGAAGAAGAGCTTAAAAAGAAAGAGCAAAGAAGAAAGAACGATGTAGGTTTTATCGAGAAAAACAGAAATAAAGATTATAACATCGTTTATAGAGAGAAACCAACTAAACCAATGACAGTAAGTGAATTATTTGGTATTGGTAAAAAAGAAGAGCCTAAGAAACCAGCTAAGGCTGAGACTTCTGCGCCTAAAAAAGAGGAAGAAGAGAAGCCAGTTGTTAAGGTAGAAAAAGAGATTAAAATTGTTAAAGAAGAAATTATCACTCCACCTACAACAGCTCAAACCAAAAGAGCAGAACACACTAATAACTTCAGAAATAATGACAGAAGTGGGGATACTAGAAATGGCTCAAGAAATTTCGGAAGAAATGGTGATAGAAACTTTAATAGAAATAATGATAGAAATAGCAACTCAAATGGTCCAAGAAGAGAAGGAAATCGCCCTCCAAGAAGAAATTTAGACGACAAAGGAATAGACAAGAAAATTAAAAATATAATGGACGTAGAGATTACTTCAAAAGAGAGTGTTAGAGAATATGGCAACAAAGTAAAAGATAAGATTAAGCAAAACCAAAAACAAGATGATAGCAGACCAAAGAAAGTTAATAGAAAAGGCGGAAATGCTGACTTTGATAGTGATAAATTAAACAGTTTGAAGAAACAAAATAAATTATCAAGTATGTTTAATGAAGGTGAAATGCTTGACTATTATGATTTAAGTACTGAACGTGGAAGAAGAGGCAAGAAGAAAAATAACAAGCAAGAAAATAGAACAAAACAAAAAATCTTCAAATTAACAGAAATTGAAATTCCTGAAAGTGTTACAGTAAAAGACTTAGCTGCTGATATGAAAATTACAAGTAGCGAAGTTATAAAAAAATTACTAGGATTAGGAATAATGGCAACAATAAATAATGAGATTGATTTTGATACAGCATATTTAATTGCACAAGAATATGGAATCAATGCTAAAAAGAAAAATATTGTTACTGATGAAGATAAACTTATAGATGAGACAGAAGATAGAGAAGAAGATTTAGCTCCAAGACCACCAGTTATAGTAGTTATGGGACATGTTGACCATGGTAAAACTTCTTTACTTGATGCTATTAGAAGTACAAATGTTATTGAAGGTGAATCAGGTGGTATTACACAACATATAGGAGCTTATCAAGTAAAAATAAATGATAGAAATATTACTTTCCTAGATACACCAGGTCACGAAGCTTTTACAAGTATGCGTGCAAGAGGTGCTATGATTACAGATATTGCAATATTAGTTGTTGCAGCAAATGATGGTGTTATGCCTCAAACTGTTGAAGCTATTAATCATGCTAAAGCTGCTGATATTCCAATTATAGTTGCGGTAAATAAAATGGATTTACCAGATGCTAATATAGATAAAGTAAAACAAGAACTTATGACTTATGAATTAGTACCAGAAGAATGGGGTGGTTCAACAATTTATGTACCAATTTCAGCTAAGAAGAAACAAGGAATTGATAATTTACTTGAAATGGTATTATTACAAGCAGATATATTAGAATTAAAAGCAAATCCTAAAAAACAAGCCAAAGGTACTGTTATTGAAGCTAAACTTGATAAAAGTAGAGGTCCAGTTGCTACAATGTTAGTACAAAGAGGAGAATTAAATATAGGAGATACAATTATAGTTGGTTCTTCAATTGGTAGAATAAGAACAATGCAAGACTATAAAGGTAAAAAAGTTAAATATGCTGGACCTTCTACACCAGTAGAGATTACAGGTTTGACTACTGTTCCACAATCAGGTGATACTTTCTATGAAGTAAAAGATGAAAGAACAGCTAAACATTTAATCGAAAAGAGAAGATACGAAGAAAAACAAAGAGAAATTTCAAAAGCATCAGTAGTTACATTAGATGATTTATTTAGCAAAATTGAAAGCGAAAACTTGAAACAATTGAATTTAATTGTAAAAGCAGATGTTCAAGGTTCTGTTGAAGCTTTAAAACAATCATTAGAAAAAGTATCTAATGATGAAGTTAAAGTTAAGGTAATTCACTCAAACGTTGGTGGAGTTACAGAAACAGATGTAAATCTTGCAAAAGTTTCAAATGCTATTATTATTGCATTTAATGTAAGACCAGAAGTTATTGCAAAAACAATTGCTGAAAAAGAGAATGTTCAAATTAAGACATATTCAGTAATTTATGATGCTATAAACGATGTTGAAGCTGCTATGAAAGGTATGCTAGATCCAGTATATAAAGAAGTAGTTATAGGAACAGCAGAAGTAAGACAAACATTTAAAGTTTCAAATGTTGGAACTATTGCAGGTGCTTATGTACTTACTGGTAAAGTTTCTAGAAACGCTGGTATTAGAATAATTAGAGACAACATAGTAATTCATGACGGAAAACTAATTTCTTTGAAGAGATTTAAAGATGATGTAAAAGAAGTTGGAACAAGTTATGAATGCGGTCTTCAAATTGAGAACTTCAATGATATTGCTGAAGGAGACCAATTAGAAGTTTACGTTATGGAGGAAGTTAAATAATGCCTACAAACAGTAGTAGAATGAATAAAATAGACGAAGAACTAAGGAAAGAAATAAGCCATATTATTTCCACAGAACTTAAAAATCCACATTTGACTGGTTTGATTAGTGTTACTAAAGTAAAGACAACACCAGATTTAAGATTTGCTAGAGTTTATGTGAGTATGATAAATGAAAGAAGTAAAAAAGAAAATTTAAGCATATTGAAGCAATCTAGTGGATACATTAGAAGTGGGATAGCTAAAAAAGTAAATCTTAGAACAACACCAGAGCTTATATTTGAATTTGACGAAAGTATAGAGTATGGTTCTAGGATAGACGAAATCTTAAAAGATATTAGTAAGGATTGGAAAAAGGAGTAGAAAATATATGACCTTAGACGATATATTAAAAGAAATTGAGGGAGCTGAAACTATTTTAGTTTTAGCTCACGAAAATCCTGATGGTGATGCAATAGGAAGTAGTTTAGGTTTATGTCTTGCACTTCAAAATATGGGAAAAAAAGCAGAAGTTTTAATGTCTGATTATCCGGCAAATTTTAAATTTTTACCTGGTATTGAGAACATAAAAAAAGTTGCTTCTTATGAAAAATATGATATGGCAATTGTTGTAGATTGTCCAGAACTTAAAAGAGTAAATAGTGAATTTATACCATATTTTGAAAATGCTAAAGTAACTGCTGAGTTCGATCACCACAATAAAAATTCAATGTTTGGAGATTATAACATAGTAAATCACGTATCTCCAGCTTGTGCACAGATTCTAGTATCAAGTTTTGAATATTTGCATATTGAAATAACTAAAGAGATTGCAACTTGTTTACTTACTGGAATTATCACAGATACAGGTGGATTTAAAAATTCAGGAATTACAACAGAAACTTTCGACTTTGCTGGTTTAGCATTAACAAAAGGTGTAAACGTTTCTAAAATATATAGAGACTCTATGCTAATAACAACTAGAACAAAATTTGAAGCTCAGAAACTCGCAATGGATAGAATGGAATTTTCTGATGATGGAAAAGTTGTATTTACATATATGACAAAAGTAGATGATGAGAAAATTGGTATTGAAACAGGAGATCATGATGGAATAGTTGAAATCGGTAGAAATATTGCAGGTGTTGAAGTTTCAATATTTATCTATGAAAGAGACGATGGAAGTTATAAAGCTTCTCTACGTTCAAATGATTATATGGACGTTGCAGATGTTTGTATGATGTTTGGCGGTGGAGGACATATAAGAGCAGCGGGTTGTACCCTAGAATTTCCATTTGAAGAGAGCAAAAAGGCTATTTTAAAAGAAGTTAGAAAACATATACAATAAAAAAATGAAGCTATACAGAGTGTTACTGTATAGCTTTATTTTTATTATAATTATTTATTTTTCTTCATGTGTTTTTTCTCTTTCTTTTTCTTGCCTTATGTAGTGTGAAGGATTTTTACTAAATTCTTTTGCAGCTTTTTTAAAAGCGCTACCATCAAGTATTTGAAGAGCTATTGTGCTAGTAGCATATTCCTCAGATATAGAAGATAATTCTGGAGTATCATATAAATACCCAAAAGCACTTCCACGTACAAAATCTGAATCGTATCTATATCTTTTTAAAACATTTTCTGCTGGTTCTTTAGGGCTTGCACCTTGCTCTAATCTAAATTGTTCCCACTCACGTCTACCACGTTCTACTTCGTCCTGAGAATATGGTGGACCTAAATGAGGTTTCCTTGTTATTGTTTCTAAAATTCTATTTTTAAGGTTGATTACTGGTGCTAGTATAGAACTTTGTAACTGTTCATATTCAGCCATAGCCTTTTCTACACCTAAGTAATATTCTAATAAATTAGCATGTACTCGTTTTTGCGATACTTTTTCTGTTATAGAACTCCTAATATTGAACTCAGCTCTGTTTAAACCAATTAATGCCTCACTACACTTTTGAATAGCCTCATCAGTAGACTTAGAGCGTTTCTTTATTTCTCTTGCTTTGAAAATTCCTGCAACAGTGTTGCTAGGTGTGGAGTAAATATCGTTTCCACTAGCACAGAGTAAAATAAGTTGCTCCTCAGTTGTAAGATCTGGTTGTTCATTTCTGTTTAAGTAAAATTTTTTAAAGCCTTTTACTGTAAGCTCATAAGGTACATTCATTGCAGGATTTGGTGTTTGTGTGTAAGTGATTGTAGTGTCAGCTTTTCCTTGCAAGAATAATTCTAAATTATCCATAATTATCTCCTTTCTTCTTAAAACTAAACAAATGCTTTTCCATTATATCATAATTTGCAAAGCAATGTCAAAAGTGATATAATGCTTTTAACTTAAAAGAAGAGGAATTTTATGAATGGTATTATAATAGTAAATAAGCCACAAGGCTTTACTTCACAAGATGTTGTATCTAAAATAAAAAAAATATTGAATGAGAAAAAAGCAGGACATACAGGCACTTTAGACCCTTTAGCAACTGGCGTTTTACCAGTGCTTTTGGGTAATTCTACTAAGCTTTCTAAATATTTGATTGAACACGATAAAACTTATGTTGCAAAAATCTATCTAGGACAAAAGACTGAAAGCCGGTGATAGTGAAGGAAAAATTATAGAGGAAAAAAATGTACCTGAACTTTCCGTAAGTAAAGTAGAAAATGTTTTAAATAGTTTTTTAGGAAAACAAATGCAATTACCACCAATGTATTCTGCTATAAAAGTAAATGGTAAAAAGCTATACGAATATGCAAGAAATGGTCAAACAGCTGATATACCTGAAAGAGAGATTGAAGTGTATGCTATTTCCTTAATTAGTTTTGAAAATAATGAAATAGAATTTGAAGTAAAAGTTTCTAAAGGAACATATATAAGAACTTTATGCGAAGATATAGCAAAAGCCTTAGGGACAGTGGGTTTTATGGCAAAATTACAAAGAACTATTGTAGATAGATTTAAAATAGAAGATAGCTATACTTTTGAACAAATAGAAAAAGGAAATTATAAGCTTTGGACTATGGAAGAGATATTTAAAGAGCTTCCAAAATTAGAATTAAATGATAGAAAAAGAGAGCTTTTCTTAAATGGTGTTATGCTAACTTTTGAAGTAGAAGAAGGAGTATATAACATATATTCATCAGGCAAATATATAGGTCTTGGAACAGTTAGGAACAACCTACTTAAGAGAGATATTGTAGAATAGAGGGAATTTTATGTATAAAAGAAATGAAACTAGACCAATTTATGTTGGAAATGTACAAATAGGCGGACAAAATAAAGTAGTTATTCAGTCTATGTGTAATACAAAAACAAAAGATGTAAATGCTACGGCAGAGCAGATTTTAAAATTAGAGAAATTAGGTTGTGAGATAATAAGAGTTGCGTGTTTGGATATTGAAGACGCAAAAGCAATAAAGGAAATAAAAGAGAAAATACATATTCCTATTGTAGCAGATATACATTTTGATTATAAAATAGCTTTAGAAGCTATAAAATCAGGTGTAGATAAAATTCGTATAAATCCTGGTAATATAGGAGATGAAGAAAAAATAAGAGCAGTAGTAGAAGCTTGCAAAGAAAATAAAATACCAATAAGAATTGGCGTAAATGGTGGCTCATTAGAAAAAGATTTGCTTGAAAAATATGGTAAACCTTGCAGTGATGCTATGATAGAAAGCGCAAAACATCATGTAGAAATATTAGAAAAACTAGATTTTTATGATATAGCTATTTCTCTTAAGGCTTCAAATTTAGATATGTGTATTGAAGCATATGAGAAAGCTTCAAAAGAGTTTAAATATCCACTACATCTTGGAATAACAGAAGCAGGAACAGCTTTTTCTGGAACAATAAAATCAAGCATAGGTTTAGGAACTTTGTTAAGACAAGGCATAGGAGATACAATAAGAGTTTCTTTATCAGATGATCCTTGCGAGGAAGTACCAGTTTGCAAAGAAATACTTAAAGACTGTAATTTATATAGGAACAGTCCAAAACTTGTTTCTTGCCCAACCTGTGGACGTATACAGTATGATATGATACCAATTGCAAAAGAGATGGAAGCCTTTTTACAAACTTTGGAAGCTGACATTACAGTTGCTATTATGGGGTGTGCAGTAAATGGTCCAGGAGAAGCAAGAGAAGCGGATATTGGAATTGCAGGTGGTGTTAATGAAGCTTTGCTATTTAAGAAAGGCGAAATTATAAGAAAGATAAAACAAGAAAATATAATAGAAGAACTAAAGAAAGAAATTTTAGAGATGATTAAATAATATGAAGAAGAAATTGATTATAATAGTAATAATTTGCTTAAGTTTATTTATATTTCGTAATTCTATAATAAGACAATATTTTATTTCCAAAATTGAATATGTAGATTATGACGAATATATTTTGATTGATTATCTAAACGGCAAGAAGAATAAAGCTAGCTATGTTGGTGCTGATTTTATGGTAGTGCTTGGTTATAATGAAAAAGAAGAGGTAGAACATATAGTAGAATATGACTATAACAAAATGTTACAGCATCAGTATAATGTGTTAGAAGACGGTGGAGATAAGGATGGTAATAATGGAGATAGACCACTGAATTTAAATAATGAACAATTACTAGTATTATTAAAAAGTAAAAAAAGATTAGGTTATAAAGGCATTGAAAAAGTTATTGGAAGAGATGTTTATGTTTTAAAATTTGATTTTAAGCAAAACAATGTGATAACAATATATTTGGATAAAGATTTATTATATACAGTAAGATATGAAGAGAAATATGCAAAACAAAATACGGATAGTAATATAATAAACGATTATGAACTAGATTTGGAATTAAAACATAAAGATTTATTTAAAGAATATATAAATTAACAAAGTGGGCGCTTTTTAGGGCGCCCACTTTGCAGATAGAGATGCTTAAAAAATTTAATCAGTGTACAGGTTAAAGGCGAAAATCACCTCAGTGTTTGAGGTGCCATGAGGGTTATATACCACAACAGTATAAGTGCCACCGCCAAGGTTTACAGAGCCAGAACCAGTGTTGTTGGAAGCGTTGAAGGGACCAACAGGAGTGTAGCTGCCAGCGGTACCTGTTCCTCTATAGAACCGCAGATAACACTGCGAGCCACCATAGAAGGAGTAGGAGAACTTCATGGTACCATTGGGAATGTTGGTGTACACAGCGCCTGAACTGAACAGACCATGGAACACACCAGAGCTGGAGCCCGAGGTCGGGTAGTAACTCTTGTGTGCATAAGGGACTGCCGCTTCTGCCGTGCTAATCAGGGCTTCTTCAGTAGGAACTTGGGCACTTTCCGCATCCGCTGTTGCAGATACCGTGCCGGTTTCTG
>CANDKR010000020.1 GCA_947385375.1 uncultured Clostridia bacterium | reverse complement strand
GGAAATGTCGGAGTCAGAGTCCGATGCCTTACCGCTTGGCGATACCCCAATATATTGCTTTCTATTTTTTAGAAAGCTTTAATTTATCATAACATTCTGGACATACTGCTAAATATACATCATCACCTGCTACTAATATGTCTCCTGTTTTCTCGGCTGTGCAAAAACTGTAAATTGCGTTTGAACTTCCACAGCAGTCACAATTTGCTTTAAAAACTTGTACATTATCAGAAGCTTCCATTATATCGCCCATACGCCCAAATACTTTTTTCTCAGTAGTAAGATTTAAACCAGCTATATAGAATTTCTTTCCTTTATTTGCTAAGTTTTTAATTATATTTAAGTCACCTTCTAAAAACTGAAATTCATCTATAACATAGCTATCTGCTTCATAGTTTTCTAAATCATCTATTTTACCTATATTTATAGCATTTATCTTATTACCATCTCTATCTTGAACAAAATTTGTGCTAAACCTATCATCTATAACTGGTTTAAAAACCTTTACATTTTCTCCTTGATTTATAAGAGCATTTGCTGTATTTATTACTGTACTGGTTTTTCCAGACTTCATTGGTCCTGTAAATACACTTATATTATTCATTTTTTCTCCTTATTTTAGTTCGTATCTTCTTAAAACACTTCAGTTATAATTTTAGCATTTTTTTATTTTTCCCGCAATAGAAAACACAAAAAAATCACAATTGTATTGACTAAAACAGCGAAACATAATATAATTATACTATCTTATGTTCGGAGGAATTTATTATGTATGATGAAAATTCATTTCAAAATTATATATTTTGGTTAAAAGTAAAAAGAGTTTTTATGATGGCACTTTTCAGTATTATTGGTGCTATAATTGGTATTATAATAAACACTTTTGCTTTTAATATCGGAGATGAACTTAAACCACTTATAATTGCAGGTTGCACTCTTTTATTCTTTGGAATATCACTTTTATTCACTGCAAATGTTGGTAGAGATGTTCAAGAAGGTTATTGGAAAATGGCAGTACTTAGAAAACTTACTGTTATTTCTAAAAAATTAGATGCATTAGATAACTTGGGAAACTTAGAGAATTTGGAAAACCTAGAAAATCTGAGGAGTCTCAAAAACTTAGATAAAGCTTCTAAACTTGTGGATATAGTACCTGATATCGCAACTCCAATAGAACCACCAGTAAAAAAAACTAGAACTACAAAAGCTTCTAAAACAGTAGCTGAACCTACACAAAAAACTACTAGAACGAGAAAAACTACTACTAAAAAAGCTACACCACCTACTGACGAGTTCGAAGGTTTTACAGTAGCATCTGATGATCCAGAACAATTATTTTTTCAATAAATAAAGGAAACAAAAAAAGGCTTCACTATCGCGTGAAGCCTTTTCGTTTTTAGTACCCAGGTTTCTCTAATAATTTGAACATATTTTTCTTATACTCTTCAACACCTGGTTGATTGAATGGATTTACCCCTAATATATTGCCTGAAATCGCACAAGCTTTTTCGAAGAAATAAATCAATTCTCCTATATTCTCCTCATCTAATTTGTCTATCTCGACCATTAGATTTGGAACATTACCAGTTACATGAGCTTGGACAGTACCTTCCATTGCTTTAGAATTTACATATCCTAAAGTCTTATCTGCAAGATAATTTAAGCCGTCTAAATTTTGCCCATCTGTTTGTATTGTGATTTCAGAAGAATTTTCTTTTACTTTAATAACTGTTTCAAATAAATCTCTTCTTCCATCTTGTATATATTGACCCATTGAGTGTAAATCAGTAGTTAAATCTACACCTGCTGGGAAAATACCTGTTTTATCCTTTCCTTCACTCTCTCCATAAAGTTGTTTCCACCACTCTGTGAAATAATGAAGTTTTGGTTCATAGTTTGCTAAAATTTCTACTGTTTTGTTTGAATTATATAATAAATTTCTAACAACAGCGTATTTGTAGCAATCATTATATTTTACATCTTCATCTGCATATTTGTCTTGTGCAATTTTTGCACCTTTCATAAGTTTGTCTATGTCAATTCCAGCAGCAGCTATTGGTAAAAGTCCTACTGCTGTAAGCACTGAAAATCTTCCGCCTACATTATCTGGGATAACAAAAGTTTCGTATTTTTCTTCATCTGATAAAGTTTTTAAAGCTCCTCTTGCCTTATCTGTTGTAACATAAATTCTCTTTCTAGCTTCTTTTACTCCGTATTTTGTTTCTAATACTTCTCTAAAAATTCTAAAAGCTATTGCTGGCTCTGTTGTTGTTCCAGATTTTGAAATTACATTTATAGAAATATCTTTATCACTAACAAATTCTAGTAAGTCATTCATATATACTGGACTTAAATTGTTTCCTGCATATACAATTTGTGGTGTTTTTCTTTTTCCTTTTGGCATAGAATTATAGAAAGTATGTGATAAAGCATCTATAACTGCTCTTGCTCCTAAATAAGAGCCACCTATTCCTATTACCACTAAAACTTCTGAATCACTTTGAATTTTTTTAGCTGCTTTTTTAATTCTCGCAAACTCTTCTTTATCATAATTTGTAGGAAGTTCTAACCAACCTACATACTCTTTCTCGTCATTTGCAATTTCATTTAAGCTATTATGGATTTGTGCTACTTTTTTACTATAAGCATTTATCATTTTGTCATCAATACTTGAGTTATCATAATTGAATTTTATCATATTAAATTCCTCCCGCTTTCTAACTTGGCTTCATTATATCATATAGTATTTTAAATAAGTGTGTTTTTTATGTGAAATTTTTGCACATAAATAGTCGTATAAAAAAACAAGCAGCAATGCAAGGTACACCCCGCAATGCTGCCCGCTTTTTGTTTGGAAATGTGTGGAAAAATTTAGACTTGCTTTACTGTAGTACCAAAATCTGGGATATATTGACCGAACTCTATCTTATACGCCTTGAGGGTTACATATTTTTTGACCTGAAACAGTCCCTCTTGCTCGTCGTATTCGTGATAAGTCTCGTAATACATCACATATCTCCCATTTGCGTCTATGCAAATATAATATTCTTCCAAAATATCTGTGATAACATTCAGTTCATCATTTTCATAGACCGATAATTCAGCACAAGGTAGTTCATCATAATACAATTCTCCCGGAATTACAACAATTGCATTTGCATCTCCGATAGAAATAATATGTGCGTCTAACTCTTCCGTAATATCTTTGGCAATATATGTAAACACGATTTCCTGTGTATTAAACGTATCAACATACTCGTCAACCGGAACTCCCTTAATGCTCATAAAATCATTCTCGAAAATGACGCCGTCCACTTCCCGCTTTGTGCTCTCATCTACTCCTTGGCTTCCGCCACAGCTTGTAAGAAGCATCACGCAAAGTAAGAACACGCTGCAAATCCGTAGCAGCTTCGGCTTAGTTATATTTCTCATTTTGTCCTCCTGATACTTCACACATTTCCAAACAGATTGTTTAGCACTGTACTCGCTAGTCATCTGTGCATAAACAAAAGCAAATCTCTAATATATTATACTACATTATGTCAATTAATTCAAATTTTTACTTTTTATGTATTGTAAAATGAATAAAAAGAATATATAATTCCAATAGTATTAATGTTTAAGGAGAATTTTAATGGCATTTGATGGTTTTTTAACAAAAGCTATAATTGAGGAATTAAAACCACATCTAATCGGTGGTAAAGTTAATAAAGTCTTTGAACCGACTAAAAACGACATTGTTATTAGCTTATATAATAGTGGTAATAACTATGCTTTATCATTGTCTGCAAACCCAGAAACTTGCAGAATCGGACTTACTACCTACTCAAAACCAAACCCACAAGTTGCACCTAATTTTTGTATGCTACTTAGAAAATATCTTATTGGTGCAAAACTAATAGATATATCAAATATGGACTTAGAAAGGACTGTGCAACTTAAATTTGAGGCTTACAACGAACTAAATGATCTCGTAGTTAGAAAGCTTTTTGTTGAAATTATGAGTAGACAAAGTAATATAATTTTAACTAATGAAGACAATGTTATCATAGATACTCTAAAACACGTTGATTCTTCTAGTCGTGAGCTTTTACCTGCACACGAGTTTGAGTTTACTCCAATAAATAAGCAAAGTTTTATAGAGCTTGACTCTTCTACTTCGCTTTTTGAAATTGTAAATGGTGAAGCTTTATCTAAATCTATACCTAATAATTTTATTGGTTTTTCAAAACCTTTTATTTTGTATAGCTTAGAAACTTTAGGCATATCAGACGAAGGATATTCTGCTTCTGATGTAGAAAGATTTTTTGACTACGTCAAAGAAGTTATTTCTAGCTTTGGAACTAATAAAGTTTCTTGTGTAAAGTTTGAAAATGGGTATACTCTAGCACTTAAAGAAAACAATGAACCACTTAATATAAACTTTTTTATAGATGATTTCTATTTTAGTAAAGAAAAATCTAATAATTTTATAAGTTCTAGAAATAATTTGCTTAAGATTATTTCTGGTAATTTAAAGAAAGTATCTAAGAAGCTTCAAAATATCAATTCTAAGTTACAAGAATGCGCAAATATGGATATTTATAAATTATATGGAGAATTACTTACTGCAAATTTATATAAGTTTAAAGGCGCTCCTAATGTGTCTGAAGTTGAACTTGAAAATTACTATGATAATAATGAGTTAATTAAAATACCTCTTGACAAAAGTATTTCTATTCACAAAAACATAGATAAATATTTTAAGAAATATAATAAACTAAAAAATGCACTAACTATTGTTTCTGAGCAAAAAATTGAAGCCGAAAAAGAACTAGACTACATTCAAAGTATCGTGTTCTCTCTTGAAAATGCCCAAACTTTATCTGATATAAATGAAGTATTTGAAGAAATTTCAGAAAATGTAGTTACAGCTAAAGAAGTTGCTAAGAAGACTAAAAATAAGCAAAGCAAGAAAAAAGCTAAGTCAGAAGAATTTACTTTTGAGCCTATTGAAATCTACGGATATCAAGTCTATATTGGAAAAAATAATATTCAAAATGATTATTTAAGTTTGAAATTTGCGGATAAAAACGATTATTGGTTTCACACTCAGAAAATACACGGAAGTCATATTATTTTAAGAACTAATGGAAATACAGATGTACCTGATGAAGTTTTAACAAAATGTGCCAAGCTTGCTAAACAAAACAGCAAAGCATCTAATTCTTCAAATGTACCTGTTGACTACTGTTTAGTACGTTATGTAAAAAAAGCTTCTGGAGCAAAACCCCGGAATGGTGATTTATACAAATTATAAAACTATTTATATCAGATAAATTTTAATAATAGTATATCTAAATTAATTTATTCCGACAATTCGACCAAGCAAAATCTAAAATGAAAATTCTAAAAGTACCAGTAACAGCGCCCTCAAAATTTAAAATTTGAGATTCCCTATTACTGGTACTTTAAGATTTTCTATTCATCGATTTTGATGTACGAATTTCTCCATACATTAATATAGATATACTATTTTACTAATTCATAAGTATCACGTGCTATCATAAGTTCCTCATTTGTTGGAACTACATATAAAGCTACTTTTGAATTTTGTGTAGAAATACACATTTCTTTACCTTTTTGTTTATTCTTTTCAAGGTCTAGGTCAACTCCTAGCCACTCTAAGTATTTACAAATTCTTTCTCTAGTTTCAAATCCGTTCTCTCCTACTCCACCTGTAAAAGTAATAACATCTACACCACCTAATGAAACTAGATATTGTGAAATATATTGAGCTATTTTATAACTTTGACTATCTAAAGTAAGTATTGATCTTTCGTCACCTTCTTGGCAAGCCATTTCAATATCTCTATAATCTTCTGAAACACCAGAAACTCCCCATGCACCTGATTGTTTATTTAATATTACTTCCATTTCATCTGGTTTTAAATCTTCTAAAGTCATTATATATGGAATAATTGATGGGTCTATATCTCCACATCTTGTAGCCATTGGAATTCCTGAAAGTGGTGTTAATCCCATACTTGTATCTACTGATTCTCCGTTTTTAATTGCACAAATTGAAGCTCCTTGTCCTAAATGGCAATTGATAATTTTTAAGTCTTTTATATCTTTTCCCATAAGCTCAGCTACACGACCTGCAACATATCTATGACTTGTTCCGTGGAAACCATATTTTCTAATCTTATATTTTCCATAATATTTATATGGTATTTGATAAATAAACGCTTTTGCTGGCATTGTTTGATGGAAAGCTGTATCAAATACTACTGCCATTGGTTTTCCTGGCATAGCAGCTTGTGCAGCTCTTATTCCTGCTATTCCTGCTGGATTGTGTAATGGCGCTAAATCTGTACACTCTTCAATTTGCTCAATAACCTCTTCTGTTATAATTACTGATTTACTGAATTTTTCTCCACCATGCACAATTCTATGTCCTACTGCTGCGATATCGTCTAAACTAGAAATTATATTGTACTTTTCTTCCATTAAGACTTGTAAAACAAATCTTATCGCTTCATCATAATCTCTGGCAACATGAGTTATAACCTCTTTATTTCCACGAACATTAAGTCTTAAAGCAGATTTCATACCACCTATTCTCTCATAATTTCCTTTAACAATTCTCTCCTCATTTGTCATATCAATAAGTTGGAACTTTAAAGACGAACTTCCACAATTTAAAACAAGTATCTTCATATAAAAACCTCTCAATCAATTTTATAAACTTTCCACAATAGCCTTTGTATCACGGGCAATAACCATCTCTTCATCAGTTGGGATAATATATGCTAAAATCTTTGAATCTTCTGCTGATACCTTTGTCTCTTCACTTCTAATTTCATTTTTAGCAAGGTCAAGTTTTAATCCCATCCACTCTAAGTTCTCGCAGATTTTCTTTCTGATGTTGATTTGGTTTTCACCAATTCCACCAGTAAATACTAATACATCTAATCCTTTTAATGAAACTGCATATTTTGCAACAAACTCAGCTATTGTTTTTGTAAATATCTCAATTGCTGTTGTTGCTTTTGGTTTATCTGCTTCATAAGAAGCAAGTTCTATCTCTCTAAAGTCTGGATTTAAACCTGTAAGTCCATATAAACCAGATTTTTTATTTAATAATGAGTTTGCTTCTTTTGGACTTAATTTTTCTCTTTCCATAATCTCTGTGACTACTGATGGGTCTAAGTCTCCTGAACGTGTAACCATTGCAATTCCGCCAAGTGGTGAAAGTCCCATTGATGTATTTATAGATTTTCCTGCCTTTATAGCACAAATTGAAGCTCCTTGTCCTAAGTGGCAAGTAACTATTTTCAAATCTTCAATTGGTTTACCAATAACTTCTGCTACTCTTTTTGATACATATTGATGTGATGTTCCGTGGAAACCATATTTTCTAATACCATATTTCTCATAAAATTCATAAGGTACTGGATATAAATAATTTTCTTTTGGCATTGTTTGATGGAAAGCTGTATCAAATGTTGCAACCATTGGAACACCTGGCATTGCTTTTTTACAAGCATTTATTCCTAGTAAATGTGCTGGATTATGTAATGGTGCAAGTGGTACTAAATCCTCAATATCTTTAATTACTTCATCTGTTATCAAAACAGATTTATCGAATTTTTCACCACCGTGAACTATTCTATGTCCTACTGCTGATATCTCAGATAAGTCTTTTATTACTCCATAATCGTTATGTACTAATTGCTCTAAAACAATTTTCAAAGCTTGTTCATGATCCATAACTGGTGATTTTATAACATATTTTTCACCACCTACTTTATGTGTAACAAAAGCTTCTTGCTCTCCTATTCTTTCAAAATTTCCTTTTGCAAGTACTGTTTCATTTGACATATCTATTAATTGATATTTTAATGAACTACTTCCACAATTTACTACTAATACTTTCATTTTCTTCCTCCTATTTCACTGTGTCTTGAGCTTGTACAGCTGTAAATGCTACAACTCCTGCAACATCTTCGCTACTGCAACCTCTTGATAAATCATTAACTGGTTTTGCTATACCTTGGCAAATTGGTCCATAAGCCTCAGCTTTAGCAAATCTTTGAACTAATTTATATCCTATGTTTCCAGAATTCAAATCTGGGAATATAAGTACATTTGCTGTTCCAGCAACCTCACTTTCTGGTGCTTTTTTCTTAGCAACTGCTTCAACAATTGCAGCATCTAATTGAAGCTCACCATCTACTTTGATTTCTGGATATTTTTCCTTAATTATTCTTGTTGCATCAACTACTTTATCTACTAAAGGTGATGAAGCACTTCCATATGTTGAATATGAAAGCATTGCTACTCTTGGCTCTTTTCCTACTAAAGATTTAAAACTTTCACTTGAGCTTTTAGCAATTTCTGCTAAGCTACGTGAGTTTGGATCTTCGTTTAGACCACAATCACCAAATAATAAAACTCCATCTTCTCCATATTCACAATTAGGAACAACCATAATAAAAAATGCAGATACAAGTTTTGTTCCTGGTGCTGTTTTCAAGATTTGAAGTGCTGGTCTTAATGTATCCGCAGTTGAATGAACTGCTCCTGAAACTAAGCCATCTGCCTCTCCTCTTTTTACCATCATCATACCAAAATATACTGTATCTAGAACTAACTTATGCGCCTCTTCCTCACTTAGTCCTTTTTCTTTTCTAAGTTCATATAGGTCTTTTGCATATTCTTCTAGTTTTTCAGTTTTGGCTGGATCAACTATATCCGCTTTTTTTATATCTATATTATTCTCGTTTGCTACTTTTTCAATTTCTTCTCTATTACCTATAAAAACTACTTTCGCATACCCTTCATTTATTGCTTGCATACCACCTTTTAGGACTCTTTCGTCTGTCGCTTCAGGCAATACAATAGTTTTTATCTCTTTTCTTGCTCTATTTTTCATATCTTCTATAAAAGCCATATTTTTCCTCCTTTGACATTAACATACACGCATATTATATAAGAATAATTTTTAAAAGTCAATTGATATGAATAAAAAGTCAGGTTTCTAATTTATATAAAAAAAACACACTTATATAAGTGCGTTTCTTCTATTTTTCAATTATTTATTTTTTCCAAATATTGTGATTTCTTGGAATAAGAAATCTGATAATTCTGGGAATTTTATGTCTTGGAATAAGAAGTCATGAACTTCTCCTAATACTTTTTCTTCTTTTGGAGTTAATTCAAGAACGATTGGTTTGTTTAAATCAATCTCTTGGAATAAGAAGTTTTTAACTTTTCCCCATACACCAATTTCTGCTGGTAAATTGCTTCCAGCGTTTTCGTTTAAATTGTATTCCTTCATTATATTGTTTCCTCCTTAGTAATTCAAACTAATTTAATCTTAATATACTTATATTATATTTTGCCTAATTTATCAATACTTTTCGTGAAATTTGTATATTAAGTTTTAGCAACAATAAAGTTACAGTTAGTTTACAATCCCAGTTAACTCCAGCCCTTCTATGCCTTCTATGCACACAGCCTTTATTTGATTGCTTAGGTCTTCTGTGGATTTTGCACTTACCATTATATAATTTTCTGTATGTCCTTTTAGCTTTCCATCTACCTCTTCTTCAAATAAAACTTTTACAGTTTGACCAATATATGTATCTAAATATTCTTTCTCATTTTTATCTGAAAGTTCAAGTAATCTTTTACTACGTAATTCTTTTATATCACCTCGCACTTGATTTTTCATACTTGCTGCTTTTGTTCCTTTTCTTACAGAATACTTAAACACATGCATTTTATAAAATTTTGTTTTGCTTAAAAATTTATAGGTTTCTTCAAACTCTTCGTCTGTTTCGCCAGGAAAACCTACTATAATATCAGTAGTAAGTATTGCATTATTATAAGCTTTTCTAAGCCTTTTTGTTACTTCTTCAAACTCTTCTGCAGTATATCTTCTATTCATTCTCTTTAGAGTTTGTGTACATCCACTTTGAAGTGATAAATGGAAATGATGACACACTTTTTCAAGTTTTATAAGCCTTTCCACAAATTCATCTGTTATTAAAAGTGGCTCTATTGAACCAAGCCTGATTCGTTCTAGTCCTTCTACTTTGTTTAATTCTTCTAACAAGTCAATTAAGGCATAATCTTCCTTAAAATCCTTACCATAAGAAGCAATATGTATTCCTGTAATTACAATCTCTTTTATACCTTCACTTGAAATTTTAGTTGCTTCTTCTATAATACTCTTTGGCTTTCTACTTCTTACCCTGCCTCTAGCATATGGTATTATACAATATGAACAAAACCTGTCACAACCGTCCTGTACTTTAATAACCGCTCTTGTTTTTTCAGTATAAGAAACAGCTCCAAAATCACTATATTCAGGATTATGAAGCACATCATCTAATTCTATATCATTTTCATTATCTTCAAGATATTTTTCGATATAATTTACAATATCTTTTTTCTCATTTGTTCCAAGTATTAAATCAATTTCTTCAATTTGCTCTAAATCTTCCTTTGCTACTTGTGCATAGCAACCAACTGCTACTACTAAAGCATTTTGATTTACCTCTTTTGCTCTACGTAGCATTTGTCTTGATTTCCTATCACTTACATTAGTAACTGTACAAGTATTTATGACATATATATCTGCAAACTGGTCGAAATCTACTATTTCATACTTGGCTTCTAAAAACTTCTGAATCATACCATTTGTCTCATATAAATTTGTCTTACAACCCAAAGTATGAAAGGCTACTTTTTTCATATTTTATTTCCTCTATTAATATATTTTATCTAGATTATCTAAAGCTTTTCCTGTTCCAATTGCTACACAAGATATTGCATCTTCTGCTATCATAACATTTATGCCGATTTTGTCTTGTAGTAAATTATCTAAACCGTCTATCAAACAACCTCCGCCTGTCATATAAATACCTTTATCACTTATATCTGCTGCAAGCTCTGGTGGTGTTTTTTCTAAAACAGCATGTACTGCTTCAACTATCTTCATTGCTGGTTCTTCTAATGCTTCCATCATTTCACTTGAATATACTGTAATAGTTTTTGGAAGTCCTGTTGATAAGTCTCTTCCTCTTACGTCCATTTCCATATCTTGAAATTTTGGGAATACGCAACCAACATTAACTTTTAACTCTTCTGCCGTTCTTTCGCCAATTATAACATTGTGACGTCTTTTGATGTATTTTACTATGTATTCATCAAATTTGTCTCCTGCAATTTTGATTGAAGAACTAACTACTGAACCACCAAGTGAAATGACTGCAATATCAGTAGTTCCACCACCAATATCAACAATCATATTTCCAGATGGTTTTGATATATCTATTCCTGCACCAATTGCTGCTGCAATTGGCTCTTCTATTAAATATACTTTTCTTGCACCTGCATTTGAAGCTGCGTCTATTACAGCTTTTTTCTCTACTTCTGTAACTTGTGAAGGTATACAAATCATAATTCTTGGCGCAAATAAGAATTTTCCACCTATTTTATGAATAAAATACTTAAGCATTCTTTCAGTTACTGTATAGTCTGAAATAACGCCATCTCTAAGTGGTCTAGTCGCAACAATATTGCCAGGTGTTCTACCTAGCATACGTCTAGCTTCATGTCCGACTGCTAAAACTTCGCCTGTAAGGTTGTTTACAGCAACAACAGAAGGCTCTCTTAATACAATACCTTTACCTTTAACATAGGCTATAACTGTTGCAGTTCCTAAATCAATTCCTATATCTTGTCCAAACATTTAGTATCAATCCTTTCAATTTGCAAGTTACATTTTCGTTACAATTATATTACACATTTATGGAAATAGCAACCTATAATTGAATTTTTTTGACGATTTTTTATTACAATATTCTACTTATTTCCAAAGATCTCCATTTATATATCTTGTTAGTGCCATAAGTACTGACATTTCAGTCATTTCAGTTCTTGTCATCTCACCTTTTGTCAATTTTTGAATTGCTCCACCTTTATTGTGGTTATCTTCGTCAGCCTCATAAAGTTTACAAATAACTTTGTTTAAATCTGTTTTGATTATCTCATCAATAAATTTGTCAGGTATTGGAAATGATGGACTTAGTGCCATACTTTCTAATCCGTCATTATCTCTAATCAAAACCATATTTGTGTTCTCCCATGCTCCAAACACGTCATGAACACCACTTTCAGAAGATAAATATAAATCTGCTGTTATTCCGTTCTCTTTAGCATATTTAATTAAATTATCAAGTCTGTTTTTAGCTCCTTCATACATTTGACCATTCACTGGTTGCTCTGGTACGCCTGATTCCACTGCAATTCCTTCAATTTCTACTTTGCCAAAATATCTGGCTAGTGCATTTCTTGCACCTTCAATTTTACTTGGATTTTTTGTTGCTATTAATGCTTTCATATTTTTCTCCTTCTCTTTAGTTTTCTAAAACATACTTGATTATTCTATCACTATATATAATCGGATTCAAGAAAATTTTGTCGAAAAACTAAAATTTTTTTCAAAATTGTTAAAAAATTGTTAACAAAATGAAAAAAAGATGAGAGTTCTTTTTTATACTCTCATCTTTTTTAAATTTAATATGGATGTATTTTTAACTATCAAAATATGAATCACTAGAAGAAACGAAGCTTCCAGCATTTACTATTACTTCACTAATATTTTTCTCTTCCATAACCCCACCCTAATAAAACCTTTCTTTTTATATTATATTCTATTTAACTTGTAATGATTTTATCACTAACTTCGTTTTTTATGGTGAAGATTTTGTGAAAATTTAATAAAAATATTGTGTGCTATTCTAACTTTTTTGAACTTTTATTTCGTTAAATGGGATTTTTTAATTTTTCTATTTCTTCTTTTGTTAAATCAGTAAATTGTATTATTTTATCTATTGGTTCATTAGCTTCTAACATTTTCTTTACAACTTCTCTTATACCATCTTTCTTGGCTTCATACTTTTCCATAATGTCCAATTGTCTTTTAAAAGCTGCTCTTCTTACTTCTACATCATCTATCATTTCATTATACTTATCATAAGCTTCTTTTACTTCTTTATTTTCGCTCATCTCTTCCTCCTTTTTGAACAAATGAAAGTTTTTATTTAACTGTTAAATTTTATGAATCCCTGCTAAACAATGCTTCTATACGTTTCTCTATAATTTTTAATTATTATACAAAATAACTTCATTAAAGTGATCTTCACTGTATTTTTTTATTTCTACAATATTTACCATATCATATTTTTCCTTTATTTTATAGAAAAATTCTTCTATGTTTTTCTTTTCTATAATATTATTACTTCTCTCGTTTGCTGGCATATTTTTTCTAGCCTCTATCCAAGGTTTTTCATAATGTGTCATTTGCTCTAACGCCTTACCATTATAATATCCAAAAGATTTTACAATAACATCTAATAAATATTTTTTATCATCATCTAGGATATCCTCTATGTCAAAATCAATATATTGTTCTATAAAGTTGTATTTAAATGACTTATACTTATCATATATTTTTTTGTATACTGGTCCATGTTCCCAAGCTTCACAGTCATTAGTAAATAAATAATCTCCCATAAAAACTTTATAAAAACCTTGTGCATAGTACAACAACTTTTGCAAAGCAAGTGGTGTAATCTCACCGCATTTTTCTATAATGTATTGTGCCACAAGTTCTATGTCTGATGTAACAATAAAATCTGACTGTATCGCATTTATAGCTGTTACATAAGCTGATTTTGTAATCTTATCTTTATTCTTTTCAAGTAATTCTAAAAAATAATCCTCGCTTTTCAAGATTTTAAAAAGCTCATCTGAATATGGTTTAGTTGGTATATCTCCATTTATATATCTAGTCAAAGTAACTTCTCCCCAACCTAATAACTTTGATAATGGCTTCTTTCCAATCTTATATTTAACTAAGATACTATTTATCTGCTCTTTAGTAATAATATTTTCTTCATTTCTAAACGCAATATCTAATCTTTTCAAATTCTCATCATTTAATCTATTTGTAGTAACAATTTCTCCACATTTATCACAATATCCAATAAGTTCTAAATAATTATATTTTTTTCCTCTAATCTCACAATCATTACTTTTTTCTTTTATATTCAATTTTCTAAATTCTTTACAATTTTCACAATATTCTTTTATTTCCATAATATACACCTTCTAATACTTTATCCTATTACATTTTACAAATATTAATCTATTATAAATTCTTTTCCATTAAATAATAATTTTATATTTTTTTCTAGTTCGTGAAATGAAACAACTACACTAAACATCTTCTCTTCTAACATATTTATTTTTACATACACTGGTACAACTTCAGTTTCACCCCAATAATTTAACTCGTATTCTTTTACAAAAACATATAATACTTCATCGAATCCTTTATCATTGTCAACAGTATATGCAAAATCTGATTCTTGTAATTCTAATAACATATTTTTTATTTTTTTCGTTGATAATGAATACTTCTTAATAAATTCATTATTTTTCTCACGATTTGTATCTGAAATTTTATATCTTTCTCTTTGTACTAATTTTTTAAATTTCTTAAGATACTCTGATACTTCTTCTTTTGTTAGGTCTAAATGCTTCGTTGTTTTTCCATCCATTAGTTCATCTTTCACTCTCCTTTGTAAAATTATTACAGTATCAATTGATACTGATGTTAGTATAATATATTTTTTATAACTTGTCAATACTAAAATAAAAAAACTTCCATTTTGAACAAATGAAAGTTTTCTGCAAAAAATTTATATACACTTTTTTAGGTATTATATTTTATTAAATAGCAACTGAATTATTATATAATTCATCTGGACAAATATCTGCGCCATTTTCCCAAGATATAGACAATCCATCTATTTTAACTTTCTTAAATTTTTCTTTGTCTTTTAATTCGCTAAACACAATATGCTCTAAATATGGCTTAACATCAAATAGTTTTAGTTCACCATTATCAAAGGCAATTTCTAAAATATAATTTTCTTTAACTTTAACATTTATAGCTCTTGGTCTCATAAACATTACTCCAATCCTTTTATTTTTATGATTTCACCATCTTTATTATATGCTGTCCATGCAGCTTCCAATTCTTCTCTATGTATTTCCATCCAAGCTTCAATCAATTTTAATTTTTTGCTTGGCATGTCTCCATTTATTATTGTACCATCTAATGTTATTGATATTTCATATTCACTGTATTTTGCATGTATGTGTGGCTTATTATGGTGTCCACCTAATTCTACATAAATATATATCAATATTCCATAAAATTGAGAAATAACAGGCAAACTATCACCTCCAATATAACATAGTTTTTTAATTTTTTCAATACTTGATAATTTTGCTTTAGAATAAAGCTTGATTCCTTGACTGATACTCAAGAACTATAAATGTGATAAATATATTATTCGACATGTTTTCTCAAAATCCTTGTTATAAAATAAAAAACTTCCATTTTGAACAAATGAAAGTTTTCTATTTTATATAATAATTATTTTAATTCTTCTATTTCTTCTTTTGTAAGACCAGTAAATTGTATTATTTTATCTATTGGTTCATTAGCATCTAACATTTTCTTTGCAACTTTTTTAATACCTTCTTCCACTGCTCTCTTTTTCCCAGATGCAATGTCTGATAAAAACATATCTCTTCTTATTGCTGCGTTTATCTCACCCATATCACTTGTAACATCATTATATATTTCAACAGCCTCTTTTATTTCTGGATTTTCTTTCATATCTTCCTCCTTTAAATCTTTTGGATTAAATAAAAATTTTGTCCACAGAGCTATTTTCTCATTATCTTTTATTTTATTATTATGTATCAATTCGTTTATCTTAGCTAATCTAATTATAACAACTTCAAATTTATCTGTCAACAAAATGTTGTGTGATACTTCTTCTCGCAAGTTCCATCTTAATCTATAATTTTCTAGACTGCTATATTTATCTATATCATCTTTTATCAACGCCATAACTATTGTTTTCTTGCAACTATCATAGCTTGATCCTTTCTTTAATGAGTTGGCAAAAAGTTGACAAGCATATTTTGTTAGTCTTACTCCAAAATCTTCATAATTTCCTACCTGCATCTCTAAGTCTATTTGTGTCCCATCGTGCGTTTCTACAAACACATCTATAATTCCTGCTTTTTCATCCATAATGTCTGTTTCTAAATTTTTCTGCTCATTCAAATCCTTTACTTTAATATCTAAATCTAAAAAAGCATTTATAAATTTCTCTGTTATATTTTCACTCCCCTTTCTTCCATAAACTCTTTTAAATATCCAGTCGTTTGTCGGATATATTGCTATGTTTTTTGATTGATTAGTCATTATTTATGACCTCCTTATATGTATTTAAGCAAAAAATCGCACAATAAATAAACATAAATTAAACACCGCTTTTAATTTAAAACTTAATTGAAAATTTTTAAGATAGCCAATTAGAATTTGGCTCTTCTTTGATTTTTTGAATATTGCTTTTAAGATTTTAGCAATATAGAACGCAATTTCTTGCTTATGTGCTATATACTAACATGGATTTTTTCTGATGTCAATAAAAAAACTTTCATTTTGAACAAATGAAAGTTTTTTGTTTTATATTGTTATGTAATTAAGTTTTCCTATTATATATTGATTTTAACTTTTTTAAAAATTTATCTTTCTCGTTTTTAGATAATAAAAACAAAAAGCAGAAAATATACCCTATTATTCCAAATATACCTACATATAAAATGAAATCAAAATAACTATATATTGCAATCATGTTATTAATTAAAACATAAAATACTAATACTAATGAAAAACATAGTAAATTTTTCAAAAATGGTCTAAAAAAAGTATACCATTTTATATTAAGATTGATTGCTGCATTTATCGTATTAAAGAAAAACACTTTGATTATCCAATACATGGAACTTACTCCTGCAATTGCAAAAACTCCCCAGTCAGTTATTTTTAATAATATTATAGTAGTAACAGTGCTTAATAAGCTCATAATAAAAGTTGCAATTACTGGTCTTTTAAGTTTATTTGTTACTGAATCTAAAACAAACAATGTGTAATTACTTGCCGAAATAATAAAAGGTAATATAGATAAAATTGAAAGAATCTGTATATTTATTATTTCCTGATCAGATTTAGCAGGCAACCATAAATGAAAGAATGGAATTCCAAAGGCGATTATTCCTGCCAAAGGAACTAGCATTATCAAGCCGATTATTTTTAGAGAATAATTAACTGTATGAATTAATTCTTCCTTATTTCCTTTAGAATATAATAATACAAATTGCGGATTAAAGGTATTTGAAAAAGTTGCTAACAAATTTTCGATTGCAGTAGGGATTGTTTTAGCAATTGATAAAATTCCCATTCCTACTGGACCAACAAATAAATTGGCCATTAATAAATCTAATCCTGTTAATAAAGTTTTGCTCAAACTATTAATTGAATTCCAAATTCCCGATTTTGCCAAAACTTTCACATATTTAAACTCAAAAAACTCTTTTTTTATTACCAAATCTGGACAAAGTTTTTTGCTTAATCTATAATTTGATATGATTAAGAATAAACTCATAATTATTGTTGATAATACAATATAATATATTCTAGCTCTAAATAATACAAACATTAATATTAATAATATCGTTTTTATTAAATTTCCAGCTATATTTCTAATTGCAGACAAATCTATTCTATTAGAAACAAAAGCAGCAACATTAAATATGGTATTAAAAAGTGAAAGTATTAGATTGATAAAAGATAAAACAAAAGTTATCTTCACATCACCTAATAATTCTTGTGGAACATTTAATAAAACATCAATATTCATTATAAAAATTGTTGTCACTACAAAAATTAATATCGACATAATTATGTTCATAAAAAATACAGACGAATAATATTTATTCGCCTCATCTTTTTTATCTTTTACATATTCAACAGTAATAAACCTACTTGCCATAGAATTAATAACAATAGTAAAAATATTTGCATAACTAACAAAATTATTTGCTAATCCGACAAAGCCATACGCAGCATCACCAACTTTTAATACAATTATTGGAGTTACAATGAAATTAATACCTAACTGAATTATAAAAGATAAAATATTAGAAACCAAATTTATTAAAACTCTTTTTTTGTCCATCTATCCCTCCATCAACTTCGGGTATTCATATTTGTAATAATGTTTGTTTATCCAATCACAAACTCTATTCATTTTATAAAAATTAAAATTCCATTCATGTGTAAAAACAATAAAATTCTTGTCATTTTCATATGATTCTAATTGTTTATTTAGTTTCAAAAGTGGCACATTTTCTAATCTTAAATCTGTATTATAAAAAAATACATTTGTATCATCATCATAATAATAATCATCAGAAAATAAAATACGATTTTCTTCCTCTTCTAAATAATAGTCTGGTCTATTGTCTGTATCTGCTCCTAATAGACCGTTAATTAATATTTCATTAGAATTAAGCTTCTCAAGATTATTCTCTGATAAAACAAATCTATCTAATCTCACAATATTTGTAATTGATTCTTCACCCACAATAGACTTTAAAATTTCAATCGTTTTTAAGTATTCATTTTCAATATTATCGTAATCATATTCGTATTTACTTTCATTTGAATATGCATGAAATCCAAATTTTAACCAATCTGCATTTTTGATAAATTCATCTTTGTATTTGGTAGGAGTTCCATTTAATGATTTATCATTAAATTCATAAAAAACAAAAAGTGAAAATTTTGTACCATATTTATTATGCATATCACTTAATTTAGAAAGAAACTTATTTTCAAATATACTTTCATATTGATTTTTTTTCAAATCATCAAAAATATTAATAACGTCATCAATACTTATATGAGCAAACTTTGTAGAACCATTTGTCATAACATATTCTTTTCTATCTTTAATAAGTTTATTGCTATAGTCATTGTACAGAAATAATAAAAAAACAGATATTAATAAAATTAAAGCTAAAACTTTATTTCTTTTTTTCATTTTTTAGTTTCCTTTTAATCTTTTTTAAAATTATTATTGGTTGATTTTTTAAATTTATTATGTTCTTTTTTGAAGAATCTAATTCTGCATTAGCATCTTTTAACTTGCTTTGCATAAAAGATTTCATTTCATCAGAAAGCCATTCTTTTCCGTCTTTTTTTACTCGATTTCTTAATTTATCATACGTTGGAGTTTCTAATTCTGGGATATCCCCAAAAGTTAAAAATGCGTGTCCATTATAGCAATGTGGCATACCACAACAATTACCAATAGGAGCAAACTTTAATTCTTTATCCACGTTCTTATAAATATTATCTAATACTTTTCCACAGTAGCATTGTCGCATTTCGCCAGACATTAAATTTAAATACACTGACCAATCACCAGCATAACAAAATTCTTTTCTTTTCTCTCCAAAAATAGTAGATTTAAAATTAAACATTTCAGAATTAAATTCTTTCCATATTTTCTTATATTCTTCAAATGAATGTTGTGTTAATGGTGGAATATCTTCTGAATCTTTTCTGCCTATTGTAATATGAGGTAAGGCTCCAACATATTTAAGACAAACCTCTTTAATTTCATCAATATATGGTTCAAGCTCATCAGTAGGTGTGATTTCGATAGTATATGAAGCACCACACTCTTCCATAAGTTTAACATTTTCAAAATACTTTTCTAACAAATTCATTCTTACTAACTCTAGATAATGAAATGAAAATTTAAAAAACAAGTGACTCATTAATTTTCTATCAAATTTAGAAATCTCTTTAAATCTATTAGTCATTGAACCATTTGTTACAATCATTACATAATGACCTTCTAATAATAGTTGTTCCGTTATCTTTATGACATCTTCAGATAATAAAGTTTCTCCACCTGCACATATATTAAACATACATACTCCACCTAATCTTTTCTTTGATAAAGCTTTTCTTATAACCTCTGGCTCATAATCAAACTTTGCTAGGTTAGAATTAAACTTTCTATGTTGAGTTATATAACAATAATGACATCTAAAATTACATGTTTCTGTTGGAATATAACAGTCAATAAATCTTTTCATTTTTTCCATTATATATTCTCCTTTATTACTTTAAGCAAATCTTTATATTCTTCTCGATAAACTTTAGAATTATCGCTTTTTAACTTTATGTTTTGTATTTTTTCTTCAATATCTTTAATATTATCAATAAAAAATACATTTTCATAATCTTTAATTGTATCATAGACGCCTTTAACCTTGTAATTAAAATTATTTAATACAAAACAAGGAGTACCTGCTAAAAGCGAAAAAATCATACCAT
>CANDKR010000019.1 GCA_947385375.1 uncultured Clostridia bacterium | reverse complement strand
AAGAAGAAGTAGAAGAAGCTAAAGAAGAGAGTAAAGAGGAAACACCAAGTGTACCATCAGAAGAAGATGTAGCAAAAATTACTTCTCAAATAGTAGAACTTAAAATTAATAATCCACAAAATACTCAAATGATAGATACTGTTAAGGTTAGAGAAGCTTTAGAAGAAACAAAAGAAATCACTCCAGAATTTGCGGATATGTATAAAAAGACCTTTGGGGTTGACGCAAATGTTATTAGAAAAGAACGTGAAATCGAAGAAAAAGAAAAAGAGAAAATTAATGTTTCAAAAGAATTTGTAAATGCTGAAAATAGTACTCTTTTTGAGGATACAGAAAATGCACCACGCCGTGTAAATTATAAATTTATTGGAACAGCTTTTAATACAAATATTATTATTGAGCTTAATAATGAGATGTATATAATTGACCACAATGCAGCATTATTTAGACTTACTTATGAAACAGTAAAAGAAATTTATTACAATGAAGAAAATAAAGACAGCCAAACATTGTTATTGCCAGATATTATAACAGTATCTTTTAGAGAAATGTCACTTGCAAGAGAGAATATTGAATTATTTTTAAAAGCAGGTTTTGACTTTGAAGAGTTTGGAGAAAACACAATTAGATTAACAGCAGTTCCAACTTTCTGCGAAGATCTAAATACAAAACAACTATTTTTAAATGTTTTAAATGAAATTGACAGAGTTTTGTTAAACGAAAAAGAAGAAAAAGAAGAAAAATTTATTGCAGCTGTTGCAAAATTTGCTACTGTTAAGATAAGAAGAGCGCTAGAGCCTAGAGAAATCGATGAGCTTTTACAAAAATTACTTATATTAGAAAGTCCATTTGAAGTTATTGATGGAACTGTTACTGCTATAAAAATGAGTAGAGCAGATATCGAAAAGAAATTTTCTAGAAGAAAGTAGGAAAAGAATTGAAACCTAAAGTAATAGTTATTGTAGGACCTACTGCGTCACGGGAAAACAGCTATTTCCATAGAACTTGCCAAAAAAATTAATGGTGAGATTATTTCTTGTGACTCAATGCAAATATATAAAGATATGGATATAGGTACTGCAAAAGTTACAGAAGAGGAAAAAGAAGGAATTGAGCATTATTTAGTGGATTTTGTGCTTCCAAGTGAAAGATATACAGTTTCTGATTTTAAGAAAGATGCAGAAAATGCAATTGAGGAAATTTTATCTAAAGGAAAAACACCAATAATTGTTGGTGGTACTGGACTATATGTAAATTCTTTGATATATGGTATTGAATATCAAGAAATGGATTTTGATGAAGAATATAGAAACAGTTTAATGGAAAAAGCAGAAACTCCTGATGGACTAAAAGAGCTTTATGAAGAAGCAAAAAAAATAGATGAAAAAGCAATGGAAAGCATTAGTCCTAATGATAAAAAAAGGATTATCCGAATATTAGAAATTTATAAAGCAACAGGAAAAAATAAAACTGAACAAGAAATTTTATCAAGAGCAAACGGCGTAAAATATGATTATCAAGTTTATGCAATTGATATGGAAAGAAACAAGCTTTATGATAGAATAAATAGAAGAGTAGACCTTATGTTTGAACAAGGTCTTATTGAAGAAGTCAAAAAATTGCTAGAAAAATATACTGAATTCCCAACAGCAATGCAAGGGATAGGCTACAAGGAAGTGGCTGAGTATTTAAGAGGCGATTTGACTAAAGACGAAATGGTAGAAAAACTAAAACAAGAGACTAGACATTATGCAAAAAGACAGCTTACTTGGTTTAGAAAAAATAAAGAAATTATTTGGCTAAATGCTGAAAACAGTATGGAAGACAATATCGACATTATTATGAAGGGAAGAAATTACTTTGAATAATGCAAAAGTAGAAAATCTAAAATTTTTAGGTTTAGTTCTTTGCGTTGTAATTGTAGTTATTTTCTTTACAAACAGTACTAAGATTTTGAAAAAGCCGACAGATACGTTTGTAGTAGAAAAAGGTATGATTTCTTATGAAGAATCAGCTAGTGGATATATTATTAGAGACGAGTATTTACTTCAAGGAGAAAATGCTAAAAATGGAATGGTTCAAATAAAATATGAAAATGAAAAGGTTTCAAAGGGCGATTCAGTTTTTAGATATTTCTCTAACAATGAAGAAAATTTAGTGAAGCAAATTGCAAAGTTAGATGAAGAGATAAATGACGCAATTGCTCAAGATGAGAGTAGTGCTCCAACTAGTGATATGTTAAGTGTTGAGAAACAGATTGAAGATACTTTAGACTCAATGTATGACGAAAATGAACTTAGAAAGTTAGAGGAAGAAATTAAAAAAATAGAAGGCTATATAACTAAAAAAGCACAATTAGCAGGCGAGTATAGTTCAACTGGTTCATTAGTTAAAAACCTAGTTGAAAAAAGATCTTCTTTAGAAGCACAGCTTAATTCTAACGCCGAAACAATCATGGCTCCAGAGTCAGGAATTGTTTCTTATAGAGTTGATGGCTTAGAAGAAATTTTGAAATGCAATGATTTTAGCTATTTAAACAGACAAGCTTTAGAAGGTTACGATATAAAAACAGGTGCTACTGTTCCACAAAGTAGTGAAAGAGGAAAGGTAGTAAATAATTTTATATGTTATATGGCAGTGCCTATGAAGACTGAAAAAGCAGATGGCGCAAAGGTAGGGGACACTGTTACTATAAGATTATCAAATTCTAAAGAGATAGAAGCAAAAATTATTTATATTGTAGAAGAACAAGATGGAAGTAAAATTTTAGTTTTCGAATTTAAAGATAGAATAGAAGAACTTATTGAATATAGGAAAATTTCCATAGATATTATTTGGTGGAAATATTCAGGCTTCAAGATTAGTAATTCAGCAATTGTTACAGATGAAAAAGATTTGTCGTATATTAGAAAGCAGAATGCTGGATATGAAGAAAAGATATTAATTAAAGTATTAAGACAAAATGAAACTTTCTCAATCGTGACTAATTATAAAGACGAGGAATTAGCTGAACTTGGCTTCACAGAAGACGAGATTTCAGATATGATTGACTTAAAACTTCATGATGAAATAATATTACATTAAAATTACAGAAGTGTTTATTTTTAATAACATTGAGAAAAACTATTGACATTGACTTGAAAAAGTTAGATACTAAATACATAAAATTATGCTACGAAAGAAGAATAAAATTAGGAGGTCTATTGAAGAAAGATGGTAGAATCAACAGTTAAAAATTTTTTTGGTAATTTATTTGGTGCAGGTTCAGCAGAAGATAAGTATGATGAGGATCCAGATATCTATGATGATGGAGATTATGTAGAGGATGATGATGCAGAACCAGAAGCTTTTAGTTTTATTAAAAAGAGAACTAAGGTAGTACCAATGCCTCAACCACAACAAATCAAAATGAAAATCTCTAAACCAACTAATTTTGATCAAGTGGAAGAAATTATTGGCGAATTGAAAATAAAAAATTCAGTAGTTATAAATTTAGAGTATGTTAGCAAAGACATAGCTAGAAGAATAATGGACGCTGTTAGTGGTGCTGCAAGTGCGTTAGATGGACACGTTGAGAAAGTTTCAAACTCTATTTTCGTTGTTGCGCCATTTAACTATGATATAGTTAATGAATTTACTAAAGAAAAAATCGAGAGTAAATTTGCTGCTCCATCATGGATAAAATAATAAGGCGATTTGGAGGATTTATATATGCTAACACCTTTGGATATCGAAAAGAAAAAGTTTTCTAAAAAAATAAATGGCTATAGCGTAGAGGAAGTTGACGATTTTTTAGATGAACTTACTGTAGAATATGAAAGATTATATAAAGAAAATGCAGAATATAAAGAACAATTAGAGCAAGGGCAAAGTGATATTGCGCAATATAAAAATGTTGAGAAAACTTTGAGAGATACTTTAGTGATGGCTCAAACTACCGCTGAAGATGTTAAGAATGCAGCTCAAAAACAAGCAGAGCAAATTATTAGAGATGCACAAAGTGAAGCTAAACGTTCTGTTGAGGATTTGAATAGAGAGCAATATGAAGTAACAAAGAAAACTGAAGATTTGAAAAAACAGTTCGAAGTTTATAAAGCAAAAATGCAAGCACTATTAATTGCTCAATTAGAATTATTAGAAGACGATAACAAAAATTCAGACGAATTTTAATTAAAATATAAAATGGGGTTAACTTTTGTTAACCCCATTTTTGTCTTCCAAAATTTAACAAAAATAACAGAACAATTAAGTATGTATTACAATTATGTTAATGTTATTGACTTATTGGATTTTAGGAATAAAATAGATGTATATAATAGTAGGAGTATGATTATGAGGATTATTGCTGGCAGAAATAAAGGCACAAAATTATTTACTCTTGATGGAATAAATACAAGGCCTACTTTAGACAGAGTGAAAGAACCACTTTTTAGTATAATAAATTTTAGCTTAGTAGATAGTACTGTTCTAGATTTGTTTTCAGGGAGTGGGGCATTGGCGTTAGAAGCAATAAGTAGAGGAGCAAAAGAAGCTTACCTTTGTGATAATTCTAGAGACGCTATTAAAATAATAAAACAAAATATTGAGAAAACAAAAACTGAAAATCAGACTGTTGTAATTACAAAAACATTTGATAAAGCTTTGCAAGAACTTGCAGAGAAAAAAGTAAAGTTTGATATTATTTTTTTGGATCCGCCTTATAAAACTGATTATGCAGAAAAGGCAACAGAAATTATAGTAGAAAATGATTTACTAAAGGATAATGGAATAATTATCATAGAAACAGATGAAAAAAACAGGATTGTAGAAAAAATACAAAACATAGATATAACTATGTATGATGAACGAAAGTATGGTAGAGTTAATCTCCTATTTTTGCGAAAGGAGTAAAAGATGGAAATCTTTACGTTGTTAGAAACATTAGAAGATATAGTCGAAAGCGCAAGATCAATGCCTTTTACTGAGTCAGTATTAGTAAATAAAAACGACATACTAGATTTAGTAAAAGAGATTAGATTAAAACTTCCTGACGAATTGAAACAAGCAAAATGGATAAAAGAAGAGCGCGAGAGAATTATGGCAGAAGCACATAAAGATGCAGACGACATAGTAAAAGAAGCTGAAAATAGAATTATCTCTATGATTGACGAACACGAGATTACAAGAAAAGCTTATGACAAAAAAGAAGAAATCGTGGCAGAGGCTAATGAGAATTATAGAATTATGGCTAAAGAATCAAAAGAATATGCTGATGAGCTTTTAGCAGGGGTTGAGAATACAGTAAAATTATTAGAAGATACATTGTTAAATGTTGAGGCTACTATAAAACAAACAGTTGAAACGATTGAGAATAACAGAAAAGAGCTTAAATAATTTTAAAATTAAAGACCACAATCTGAAGTTTTCGATTATGGTCTGCTTTTATGTTAGGAGGGGAAAATGGCTGGAAAGCGCAAAAACAGCAGAAGTACTTCTTCAAGAAGCACTTCTCATAGAAGCAAAAGAAAAAGTAAATTTAGTTTAGATTTAGCAGTAATATCACTACTTATAATGAGCGTATTATTGTTTGTTTTGATATATGGAGAAAAAGGAGCAATAGGAGAAGTATTAAGTCCAATGCTTGGGGGAATAATAGGTTTTATAAAGTATTTAATCCCAATTGGAATGCTTGCTATTGCTGTTTCTGTTGCAAGAGATGATAGAGAATACGTACTTTCAAAACTTGTCCAATATGTAATATTCTTAGCTTGTATTGCTGCAATGCTTACTATTTTCCAAATTTCAAACCACAATATTGATATATCATTAGAATTTAAAGATGTATTACAAGTAGCTTATGATTTAGGTGAGAAAAACATAGGTGGTGGTACTGTTGGGGCAGTGCTTGCATATCCACTAATTAGTTTATTTGGTATGTTTGGAGCGGCTATTGCTTCAGTAGGTACAGCACTTATCTTGTTAGTATTTACTTTTGGAATTGAACCTTCAAAGATTATTGCTGCTTTCCTAAATAGAATTGATGAAGAACGTGAAGCAAGTAGAGAAGAATTAAATAATGCTTATGAGCAAAGAAGAAAAAAGAAGAGCAATTTTGTAGATTTTGATGATGATGAGCCACCAAGACCAGTTAAGAAAAGACAAGCTAAAGAGATGCCAAAACAAGAAACTTCTATTTCAGAAGCAGATGAGCTTATTGTTGATTTACAAAGTGGAACAGTAGAAGAAGAACAAAAAGAAGGAAAAATAAAATTCAATTTATTTGGCAAGAAAGAAGAAGCTGTAAGTGATAAAGATTCTGCAATAGAGCAAGAAGAAATTGTTGTGGAAGCTCCAGCAGAAGTGCCAAATCCAAATGAACTTGAGGCAAACTTGTTTAAAGTTGAAGAAAAAGCAAAAGAAGTCCAAACACATCAAGTCCTTCAACTTGCACATAATGAAATTTCTTATGAAGATGAAAATTATGAGTTCCCACCAGTTGAGCTTATGAAAGAGGGAATAAATAAGAGTGGAAAAGGTAGCAAAAAATTACTTGCAGATACTGCAACAAAACTACAAAAAACCTTATATAGTTTTGGAGTTTCAGCTAAAGTAGAAAATGTTTCAGTAGGTCCTGCAATTACAAGATATGAATTAAAACCAGCAGAAGGTGTTAGAGTAAGTAAGATAGCAAAATTATCTGATGATATTGCACTTAACTTAGCTGCTGAAAGTATAAGAATTGAAGCACCAATTCCAGGAAAGCAAGCTGTTGGTATCGAAATACCAAATAAAGAAAAAGAAGTTGTACATTTAAGAGAAATTATAGAGTCAAGCGCTTTTGAAGATTCTGAATCTAGCTTATCAATTGCACTTGGTAAAGACATTTCAGGAGATGCTGTTATAGCAGATATTGCAAAAATGCCTCACGTACTTATTGCTGGTGCAACAGGTTCTGGTAAATCTGTATGTATAAATACATTAATTGCGAGTATCCTATATAAAGCAAAGCCTAGTGATGTTAAGCTTTTAATGGTTGACCCAAAAGTTGTTGAGCTTTCAATTTATAATGGAATACCACACCTATTAATTCCAGTTGTAACAGACGCTAAAAAAGCAGCAGGGGCACTTGCTTGGGCGGTGCAAGAAATGGAAAATAGATATCAATTATTTGCTAAGAAAAATGTAAGAGACTTAAAAGGATATAATGCAACAATCGAGAGAGAAAGAGAAACGATGGGCGAGAGTGAGCTTGAACTTGAAGAAAAATATGATCAAGGAAAACTACCTCAAATTGTTATCATTATAGACGAGCTTGCTGACCTTATGATGGTTGCAGCAAAAGATGTTGAAGACGCAATTTGTAGATTAGCTCAAAAAGCTAGAGCTGCTGGAATGCATTTAGTTATAGCGACACAAAGACCATCTGTTGATGTTATCACTGGTATAATTAAAGCTAATGTCCCATCAAGAATTGCATTTGCTGTTTCATCACAAATAGATTCTAGAACAATTTTAGATATGGCAGGTGCTGAAAAATTGCTTGGTAAAGGTGATATGCTTTTCTATCCGATAGGAGCAAATAAACCTGTCAGAGTACAATGTTCATTTGTAGATGATAATGAAGTTGAAAAAATAGTTTCTTTCATCAAAAAAGATGGAGAACAGAGCGAATATAGTAAACAAATTCTTGAGCAAATCGAGAATTCTACAAAATCAGATAAAGAACGTGACCAAGAAATGGCAGATGATAGTGATGATGAGACAGACGTATTACTTAATGAAGCCATTGAATATGCTCTAGATGTAGGGCAAGCTTCTGTATCAATGTTCCAAAGAAAATTCAAGATAGGTTACTCAAGAGCAGGAAGACTTATAGATGAAATGCACGAAAGAGGTATCATATCAGGATTTGAAGGAAGTAAACCAAGGAAGCTTCTAATGACAAAAGAACGTTGGGCTGAGCTTAATATGATGCAGGCGCCGGGAGAACCTATTGATAATTCAGACGCTGTAAGTGAAGAAGGACAATAAAATAGAAGGAGGTACTTAAGGGTATGAATTTATTTTCTAAATTGAAAGATTATAACTCAGAATTAGAGGATGTTTTAGATAGAAAATACTTTTCAGCAAATGTTAAGAACCTCCTTCTTAGTATGATTTATAAGATAGAAAATTCATATAAAGATTATGCAATTATAAAAAGGTCTGTTAGAACTAAAGATGAGTTTTTAACAGAGCTTGTTGAAACTATTGATAAATATTGTGATAATTTTAAAATCGTTGACCCTAAAAATAAGGGAGCAGAGATTTTGCAAAAACACAAAGTTTTAGCATTAACAAACGAAAAAGAAAGAAGTTTGCTTGCATATCCAACAGAAACAGCACTATTATATGCTATTTCAGATATTGCTCCAAAATTTTTCTATGTAAAAAACGAAGTAATATTCAAAAAATTAATTCAAGATATGCTTGTAGAAGGATATAATACAAATAATTTAGAAATTTTGGTAAATTTTAATGGTTGGTCTTGGGATACAAAATCTAAGTCAAATGGCAAGTATATAAATAATCTAATTTATCAGAATTTTTTATTTTTGGTAGGCGAAGGAGTTCTAAAAGAGTGGAGAACTACTAGCTCTATGAAAGTTGATTATTTAGGTGAGATAGAGGACAGGATAAACAAATTAGATAAAGATAATAATTTTTTACTTTATATGCACAAGATTTTATACGCAAAATTAAGTAAAAAGGAAAAAGAGCAAATAGATGTTAAGCTAAAAGAAAAATGCAAAGAGTTAGTTAAAGTAAGAGATAAGGACAAGTACTTAGAGACTATGAAAACTAAGAAGTTGAAGCTTACAAAAGTCTTGGAAAAAATTGACTTAACACTTAGCGATGAAAATATTTTAGCAAAAGAATTCAAGAAAAGAAATAGCAAGCTTGCAGACGACAAGAAAATGAGCAGTATAAAAGTTTTTATCAATTTGTTAAATCGTGAAAGAGAAGCTACTTTAGTAGAGTTCAAAGAGGCATCAGATGTACTACTTCCAGTTAATTACTTGAAGTATAAAGCAAAGCTTGAAAAATATGAGGCAATTTATAAAAATAAAGAGTCTATTGATAAAGACATTGTTGAAATGGAAAAATGTTTTTTAAAACTAATGGAACAAAAAACAATGAATGCTATGACTAACAATGAAATCAAGGATCTTATTTATATATTAAGATACTTGAAAAATGTAAATATTAATAAAGATTATCAAATAAAAGATATTCCAGCTTTAAATAAATATATAGACAAAATTTTAAAACGTGCTATTACTAGAGCATGTAAGTCTGGAATTATTAAGATAATTAGTATGGATATAAATACAAATTACGAAATAATAAAATTTGCAATAGATGGAACGATTATTGAACTAGAAGAGATTAAGCTTTGTTTAGAAATACAAAAAGGTGAACTTACTATAAAAGTATATGACAAAGAAATTTATGATAAAGAAACTACGATTAAATTTACAGGATACAAAAAAGATATAGAAGTTAAGCTTAATAAAATGACAAAATTGTTCAATTAAGCGAAGGAGGGAATATGAAAATTACTTTTTTAGGTGCAGCAAAAACTGTAACAGGTTCAAACTTTTTAGTGGAAGCTGCTGGAAAGAAATTCCTAGTTGATTGTGGAATGTATCAAGGCAAAGTTACTCACGATTTAGAGAACTCAGATCCATTTTTGTATAATGCTTCTGATATTGATTTTATGCTATTAACACATGCACATATAGACCATTCAGGAAGAATTCCAAAATTATACAATGAAGGCTTTACTGGAAAAATCTATGCAACAAAGGCTACCTGTGATTTGTGTGAAATAATGCTTCCAGATAGTGGTCATATTCAAGAGATAGAAATTGAATGGAGAAATAGAAAGAGAATGAGAGAAGGCAAACAAGCACTTCCTCCATTATATACAGCAGAAGATGCTTTAAGAAGTATGGAAGTTTTTGAGCCAGTTGATTATGACGATATTATTGAAATCGATGATAATATAAGTGTTAGATTTAATGACGCAGGTCATATGCTAGGTTCTGCCGTTATAGAACTTTGGGTATTTGAAAATGGAAAGACAGTTAAGACAGTATTTACAGGAGACTTAGGTAATAACGATTTACCACTTTTAGATTCTCCTACAATGATAGACAATGCAGATTATGTAATTATGGAGTCAACTTATGGCAATAGATTACATATGAAAAACTTAGAAAAAGCAAATATGTTTTTAGACATTGTTTCAGAGACTTTAGACAATGGCGGAACAGTAGTAATTCCTTCATTTGCAGTAGGTAGAACACAAGAAATTTTATATGAAATTGATGTTTTAAAAGAGGAAAAAGGTCAAGATGAAGAATTTGCTAAAAAATATCAAACTATAATGAGAGCGCCAGTTTATGTAGATAGCCCACTTGCTATTTCTGCAACAGAGGTATTTAAGAAAAATACAGAGTTATTTGAAGAAGAAATACAAGAAAAAATGAAATCTGGAGATCACCCATTAGAGTTCCCAGGACTTAAATTTACTGTAACTGCTGATGAGTCAAAAGCATTAAATGAAAGTAATGAATCATCAATAATAATTTCTGCTAGTGGTATGTGCGAAGTTGGTAGAATTAAACATCATTTAAAACATAATCTATGGAATCCAAAAAGTACAATATTATTTGTTGGATATCAAGCACCAGGTACACTTGGAAGAAGTATTGTTGATGGTGCAGAAAAAGTAAAAATATTTGGAGAAGAAATCGCTGTAAATGCGAGAATTGAATATATAGAAGGATATTCAGGACATGCAGACCAAGAGTGGCTTTTGAATTTTATATATTCTTTTATCAATAAACCAAAGCACGTGTTCTTAGTACACGGAGAAGAAGAAGGACAATTAGTTTTAAAACAAAAGATAGAAGAAACAGCGGAGGTTCCAGTTACTATTCCAGATTTTGGAGAAGCTTATGAGCTAACTTCAGATGGAATAACAGAACTTGAGAAGACAGAAGAAGTTAAGAGATTCAATCAAGAATTTGTTAAACTTGATGTTCTTGATAGAATTGAGAAGATGAAAGATAGCATAGATGATCTTGAAAATGTTGTTGTCGATACTGAGTATGATGAGATAAAAGCTTTAAGTGATAGAATTAAAGAAATCGAAACACAAATTTTAAATATGTTAACAAAAAAATAGGAGATACAAATGATAAACAAATATTTTAATGATGCAATAATAGGAAATAGAACTGTAACTGCGAGCTTTTCAAAAACAGGAGAATTATTAAGATTATATAGCCCAACAGTAGATTATAAGCAGTTTATAGAGAGATTTAATGTTGGGGTAAAAATAAATGATTCTGCAATGATATATTTGCACAATGATATTAATAATGCCTATAATCAAGAGTACTCACAAAATACAAATGTATTAGAAACAGAGATTTTGAATACATATTTTAATTTAAGAGTGTTGCAAGTAGATTTTGTGCCAATAAAAGATAATGTGTTAATTAAGCAATATACTTTTAGCAATGAAAGTAATATTGATTTCGATTTGAATTTTTTAGTGTATTCACAAATAATGACTAACTTAAATAATGATACTTGTGGATATTGGAAGAGTGATGCTTTAATTCAATATAATCACGATTATGCAGTATGTACTTTCGCTAAAGAAGAGCCAAATGCTGTACAAATAAATGGTGTACAAAGTAATATAATGGAAGGTGTAATCGGAGGAAAAGATTATATTGGAATGTCTGCTGATTCTGCAATAAGTTATAATTTTAAAATACCAGCAAGGAAGAAGGCAAGTATAGCTTTATATGTTTATATAAATGATAATAATGCAAAATGTTTACTTAATGAACTTGATAATGAGATTGAAAGATTTAGAAAATTAGATATCAAAAAAGAGCTTGAGGATACAAAGAAATATTGGAAAAAATTTGTAAAAGAGCATGATAAAATGGGAATAAACAAACTAGATATTGATGACAGAATTAAGCAAGTTTACAATAGAAGTATTTTACTATTCCCACTCGTTACAAATCCAATTACGGGCGGTATTTCAGCAGGAATAGAAGTTGACGAGAATAAGACAAAATGTGGAAGATATTCATATTGCTGGCCTAGAGATGCAGTATTTATTACAAGAGCATTAGATGCAGTGGGAATGGGAGAAGATGCAGAAAAGTTTTATAGTAAATTCTGCAAAATTACTCAGAGCAAAAATGGTATGTGGGAGCAAAGATTTTATACAGATGGAAAACTTGCACCAGCTTGGGGATATCAAATAGATGAAACAGCGTCTGTAATCTTTGGAGCTTATGAACATTACAAAGTTTGCAAAGATAAAGCATTTCTAAAATCAAATTTAAAAATGTTAGAAAATGGAACAATATATCTTGAAAAATATATTGAGGATTTATTAAATAAAACAGGAAAGTTTAGACTAAGTTATGACCTTTGGGAAGAATTTGAAGGTGTTTCATTATATTCTATATCAGCTGTTTTTGGCGCTTTTAATGCAATGCTTGCAATATACAAAGATGTAATTGGAATGTTTGAAAATAACAGATTAAAAGTCGAAGCAATAAACAAACAAATTAAGAAATTAGAAGTTTTAATTTTAGATGTCAAAGAGTTTTGCTTAAGAGAATTTTATGATGATAGTAAAAAATCTTATGTAAGAAATACAGTTGATAAAAGAATTGATATAAGCTTACTTGGAACAGTTACACCATTTGGAATGTTCACATCAAAAGAAAAAAATATTCAAAATACGATTGAAAGAATAAATATGACCATACGTACATATACAGGTGGTTATATAAGATACGAAGGCGATTTCTACATGGGAGGATATAATCCTTGGCCAATAGCAAATTTATGGATGGCATGTTATAATCTAGAAGCAGGAGAGAATAAAAAAGCTTTAGAAAACTTTAGCTTTGTTACAGGCTCAGCTTCAGAGTATGGATTGTTAGGTGAGCAGGTTAATAATGACGCAATGAAACCTGCGTGGGTTATTGGACTTACTTGGAGCCATGCAATGTATATTATTGTGCTAGCTCAGCTTAAAAAATTAGGACTTATATAACGCTTGAAAAATAAACATCGCCTAACTGCGTTATCGACTTAGAAAACGCGGCTCACGTACACTCGTACGCGCCCTTGCCTTTTCTAAGTCTGCTGCCTTGTTATGCTTGTTTCTTTTTCAAGCTTAGTTTGATAATATTGACATATATGATATGATTATTCTATAGTATAGCTGAATATATTTGAAATGCGAAGTGAAGGACGGAGAGTAACAACCATAATTTTATATTAAAGTCAGAACGACAGAGCTGAGCGGAGCATTTTAAATATATTTAGCTTTACTAATAGTATTATAAATACATATAACTTAACATAGTAGGAGAGAGTAATGGCGAAAAAGGTATCAACAGTATTTGTATGTAATGAATGTGGTTATGAGAGTAGCAAGTGGCTTGGAAAATGTCCAAGCTGTAATGCGTGGAACACTTTTGTAGAAGAAAAAGCTATACAAGCTACGGGTTCAAAAGATAGAAAAAAACCACAAGGTGAAGTAGTAAAATTAAATACAGTTAAACAAAAAGAAACTAGCAGAGTAAAAACAGGAGTAGAAGAACTAGATAGAGTGTTAGGCGGAGGCTTTGTGAATGGTTCACTTACACTTCTAGGAGGAGAACCTGGTATTGGAAAGTCTACACTTATTTTACAAATTTGCAATAGCTTGTCTTTGAATGGTAAAGTTTTATATGTTTCTGGCGAGGAATCAGCAGAGCAGATAAAACTTAGAGCGGATAGACTTGGTATAGATAATGACAATATATTGTTTTTATCTGAAACTGATATTGATAATGTTGAGATAACACTTGATAAAGAAGAACCAAGCTTCGTTATAATAGATTCAATACAAACAATGTATTCAGAAGAAATAACTTCTGCACCAGGAAGCGTTAGTCAGGTTCGTGAAATTACAGCCAGAATAATGAAAATGTGTAAACAAAAACAAATTACTACTGTTATTATTGGACATGTAACTAAAGATGGAAATATAGCAGGACCTAGAGTACTAGAGCATATGGTTGATACAGTTTTATATTTAGAAGGCGAAAGATATTTTACATATAGAATTTTGCGTACAGTAAAAAATAGATTTGGTTCAACTAATGAGATTGGTATGTTCGAAATGGAGGAGAAGGGGCTTATGGAAATTAAGAACCCATCTTCAATACTTATTTCAGAAAGAGATGGAAACCCAGCAGGTTCGATAATTGCCGTAAGTTTAGAAGGTACTAGACCACTTCTTATAGAATTACAAGCACTAACAACTTTTAGTGTTTTTGGAATTCCTAGAAGAAATGCAATAGGTATAGATTATAATAGACTTACACTACTTATGGCAGTGCTTGAGAAAAAAGCGAACCTACAGCTTGGAAATCAAGATGTGTATTTGAATATTGTTGGTGGAATTAGAGTTAACGAACCCGCACTTGACTTGCCAGCAGTTTTAGCAGTAGCTTCAAGTCTTAAAAATATAAGTATTAAAGAAGATATAGTTGCAATCGGCGAGGTAGGACTTACAGGCGAAGTACGTAGTGTTAATATGATTGATAAACGTATTAAAGAAGCAGAAAAATTAGGTTATAAAACTTGTATAATTCCAGAAAGTAATAAAAAACTATTGAAAGAAAAACATAAATTAGATATAATAGGCGCAAGAAATATTATAGACGCAATGAAATATTTAGGTTTAAAATAGAAAGGCGGAAAATTCAATGAAAAACAAGACAAAATTAATGATATGGGTAATTATAGCAGTATTAGCAGTGCTAGTTTTAGGACTATTATGTTATAATATTTTTGCTTATGAAACACGTAAAGTGCAAAACCCAGTTGCTACACTTGAAGTAGAAAACTATGGAAATATTAAGATAGAATTATATCCTGAATATGCTCCAAATACAGTAGCAAACTTTATTAATTTAATAAATAAAGGCTTTTATAACGGAAAAACTTTTTATGGCAAAGACGTAAATGCAATATTTGCAACACAAAATTCAGATGGTTCATTAGCAGAACCAACAAAAAGCTTAGTAGATAGCAGTGTTCAAGCTGGAACAGAGCAAGATACAAAGTATCAAATTAATGGTGAATTTGTTGCAAATCACTTTAATGAAAATACTTTAAAACATGAAAAAGGCGTTGTATCAATGCTTAGACAAGAATATTCTTCATTCTTAGGATTAACAGAACAAGGATATAACTCAGCTTCTTGCCATTTCCAAATTATGTTAGATTCAAATAGAAACTTAAATGGAGTTTATACAGCTTTCGGTAAAGTTGTAGAAGGTTTAGATGTTGTAGAGAAGATTTTTGCAATAGAAGAAAAACCAGCAGAAGTAAAAGAAGGAGAAGAAGCTCCAGCACAAGACGAAACAAGTATTAAACAATTAGCAACACCAGCAGTTATTAAAAATGCTAGTGTAGAAACTTTTGGTACAGAATATCCTATGCCAGAAATTCATGAAGCTTTTGATTATAATGCTTTCTTACAAAACTATTTTACACAAAACGCATCAGCAGAATAATTCTAAAGAAGAAGGAGGAAGCCTTAGGATATGAAAAATCAAAAAGGTATTTCTTTAATTACATTACTATTCACAATTATATTAATGCTAATCATCACAACAATAACTATGTATAGTGGTTTTGAAGCTTATGATAATATGAAAGTACAAGTGTATGTGGCTAAGTTAAAAACACTTCAAGAGAAAGTAGATATTTTTTGTGACAAGTATTCAGTAAAAGAAATTAATACAATGGGAACTATTTATTCACAAGTTCCAGAAAAAGATAGAAATGCGTTAGATGAAGTTATTGCTATGAATAGACTTACACCACTAACAAGTTGGTCAAGCGTTGATGAAAATACTGCAAATTATAGATATTTCAGCGTAGAAGCTATTGAAAAATATATTGGAGTCAAAGATTTTGATCTTGCAGTATGGATAAATCCATTAACTAGAAATGTTATAGCTGTTGAAGGTGTTAAGATAGATGATATTATGTATTATAGACAATATGATTTACCAGGAGGACAAGTTTTAGAACAACCTGTATTTAATACAGATACACAATTGAAAGCTACAGTAAAAACTTATGATAATAAAGCAGAGATAAAGCTTGATAAAAAATATGCAAAAATAACTTGTAAATTAAAAGATGAGGTAACTTCAAAAGAGTCTACACAAGTATTTACACATACTGATACAATTGCTATTACAGAGTCTGGAAAATATGAATTAGTTGCAACTGATTACGATAGAAATGTGAATGATTACTCAGAATATCCAGACGATATAAAAGAGCAATATGCAGGTTTGGAAAAAACTTCAGAGCTTCTAACTGTTGCTATAGTAAATAAACCAATGCTTGTAGAAGGTATGACTCCAATAGATGAAAAAGGAGATAAAATTACCACAGAAGAAGCAAAACAAAGTTGGTATAACTATGGTGATAAAAAATGGGCAAATGCGATTTTACCAGATGGTAGTATATATGTGTGGATACCAAGATATGCTTATAAAGTAGCAGAAGACGTAACTAATCCAACTGTTTATATCAAATTCTTAAAAGAATTTTCAGAAATAACAACAGAAGGAAAAGTATTAGATAATGGATATAAAGTAGCTCCAGCTTTCCAAGACGGAACTACAATAGTTCCAAATAGCTTTGCAAATGGTGAGTGGGATAGTGAGATTACAGGTTTTTGGGTAGCAAAATATGAAGTTATTGATAATAAAAATGATTCTATTGCATCAATAAAAACTAGTGATTCACAAACTCTTGTCACAAATCCAATAACTGCTTTTACAATGTGTAGAAAATTAGAAACACGTGAAGATTTATTCGGAACAATAGTTACTAACAAAATAGGTGGAGAGCTTGGAAGTGATGGAACTTTCCCATCTGATGGAAATAATATAGATACACATCTTATGAAAAATTCAGAATATGGTGCAGTAGTTTATTTAACAAATAGTGAATTTGGGAAAGATGATGTTGTAGGTACACAAAACGGATATTATCCAGGAAATGATTATACAGAAGCAGCGTCAACTACGGGTAATGATACAGGTATATATGGACTTGCAGGTGGAAGACCAGAAATTGTTTCAGCAGGAATAAATATAGCAGGTGTATTTAATAGTACAGATAATAATAGATCAACTAAGTATGCAACAGTATATTCTAATAGTTCTACTATAAATGGTGATGCAATAAACGATACAGAAATAGTAAATTTCACTGCTAAAGATAGAACATTTCCAACTGGCGATTATCCAATTTTCACAAGAGGTGGAAATATGGCAGATGGAAACATATTTAATTATAGTGCTATAAAGGCAGATAATGGTGCTACAAGTAGTTTTAGACCAGTAATAATAATAGAATATTAAAATCAAAAACAGCTTTATCAAAGCTGTTTTTTTATATGAAAAAATATTAAAAAAATGTTGCAAAAATGTTGCTAAAAAATTACATAAATGATAAAATTATTAAAGATAAAAATATGGATAATGGAGATACATATGATGTTTAAATTTACAGAAGAAGACATAGAAATAATAGAAGATTACAGAGAAAATAGCAAATTGATGGTAAATCAATTGATTATTAATAATGGCGAATTAGATGTTGCATTACTTCGTGATAAAACAGAAGATATGCAACCATTTTCTTATGATAGAGAAAGCGTAAGAGTTGCTTTAGAAAAACTAATTAGAATATATGAAATTATGCTAAAATATTTCTATGCAAAAGAGAGAAAGCCTTGGACCTTAGCGTATAATACAACAGTTTCAGAAACTGAAAGATTAAAAAATGAGATTTATATTGATTATTTCTTGCATGCTACTTCAAAACAAGAAGATGTTGAGGCATACATTGAAACTGAACTTCCAGCAATAATGAACTTTGTGGGAGATGTAGATGTTCCATATTTGAATATTGATGAAGTATTAGAAATCGAAACAGATATGCCGGAAATGCTTATTGCTCCATTTACTAAAATAAAAGATTTTAAAGATATAAAACTAATTAAATTAGATGATGGAAGAAGACTTCCTATATACAGTATTACCTTAGAAAAACAGGACTTACAAGAGCTTACTGAACAAGAAAAAGATGCAGTCTATAATTATATTTTGACATCAGCAGATGTAGTTGATCAAAAACTGAAAGAGTGTGCAGATTATGATAAAAATAACTTCGAGAATAATGAGAATATTAGAAAGTTAGAACAATTACTAGCCAAATATGAAGCTGATATAAAGAAGAAAATAGAATTCCAAGACTATACAGAAATTGAAAAAGAAGCAGATGATGCTGATATTGCTAGAATAAAAATGGAATTAGATGATTTGAGAGATAGCAATTCAAATATTTTTGAAGAAAAGAAAATGGCAATTGATTTCATTACAAAATGGAAGAAAAATGTTTCTGTATATGTTATGGCAGAATTTAAAGAGCTTGAATTAAAATATGAAGCAGTTAGTAGTGTGAAAAAAGAAACTAAAGAGAATAAAATGAAAAAACTTGAGGAGCAAGCTAAAGAAAGACAAGCTAAACTTGAAGAAGAGACTTTGGAAGAGATTGCAAAATCAGTAAATAAAGAATGTGATGAAAACATAGTTCTAGTAAAAAGATTACTAGAAGATATAAAGAAGCTTATTAATAGACAACAGAACTATGCAAAAATTGCAGGAAATATTGGTGCAAATTATAGTGCATTAAACAATGCTTTTGAAATGAAAAAATCAGCACAATCTTTATTATCTCAAGTCACAGATATAAAAGATAAAGCAAAAGAATTGTGTGATACACAAGAAGATAGAGAGGTTTTAACAGAAGCATTATTAGAAATATCAAAAATAAGTATTCAAGTAGGGACTTTACTAAATTATTTGAACAATCCGAGAAGTTCCGTAGGGAAAGTAAAGATTACACGTTTTGAAGAAATGACTATAATTGAGGAAAACGAATTAAAACGTGGAATTGCAGAAACTATTTTAAATGTACGTGGAGAGGCAGAACTTAAAAAATTAAAAGATGACTTAGAAGTATTAGAGGAGAAAGGTGCATTCCAACGATTTATAGGATTTTTTACAGGTGCAAATAAATTAGATGAAGCAAAAGAAGAACAAATTGAGATAATGCAAAAAGCCATAAGGAAGACTCTATCTCAAAAGATGAGTTTAGTATATAATTATAGTATTCATGAATTAGTTGCAGAAATAGAGATGTTCATAAATGACAATGAGGACGACGAATTAGTTGAAGAAGATATGTATATCTTAGAGAATATGGAAAACGAGTTAAGACGCAATTTCATCATTTCTGATAGCAAAGTACAAGAGATTATCGAACAACGTGAAAACAGAAATTTACCAGTAGAAGTAAAAAGGATAACTAAGAGAGAGTTAATAGAAATTGAGACTTATCGTTTCTTAAATAAATATGGCTATGATAGAGCATCAGATGAGCAAGAGCCAGAATATGCAGATACAATGCAAAGCGAAATTGCTAAAATTGTTGAATACATTAGAAGTTCAAAAATATTGAATTAACTTTTAGAAGCAAGTAGCAAATTTAAAAGCTACTTGCTTTTTAGTAAGGAGAAAAAATGAAAAACTTAATCTTATTAAAAGTGTAAGTAGAAAGGACTAGTAGCAATGGATATAAAATTATTTTTTCAAGCAATTCTAAAATTTATTTTTGGCGTAGTGTTAGTAGGAGCGTTATTATTTATACCGGCAAATTCAATCAATTATTGGAATGGTTGGTTGTTTATGGGACTTTTATTTGTTCCAATGTTTGTTGCAGGAATTATTTTAATGGTGAAAAATCCAGAATTATTAAGGAAAAGGTTAAAGACAAAAGAGAAGGGAAGTGAACAAAGACAAGTAATTGTATTTAGTGGTTTAATGTTTTTAGTTGGTTTTATAATTGCAGGGTTAAATTATAAATATAGTTGGATCGAACTTCCTAATATAGTAATCATTGTTGCTGCGATTTTATTCATAGTATCATATATTTTATATGCAGAAGTATTAAGGGAAAATACTTATTTATCTCGTACTATCGAGGTACAAGAAAATCAAAAGGTAGTTGATACTGGATTATATGGAATTGTAAGACATCCAATGTATGCAGTAACTATTTTGTTATTCTTAAGTATGCCATTAATTTTAGATTCTATTATTTCCTTTGTTATTTTTCTAATATATCCAGTTATAATTAGTAAGCGAATTAAAAATGAAGAAGAGGTATTGGAGAAAAATTTAGAAGGATATTCAGATTATAAAAAGAAAGTAAAGTATAAAGTAATTCCATTTATATGGTAAATAAATATGTAAAATTTAAGTTGCACTTTGTATTTTTTATAAAGTGCAACTGAAAGTTGATAGATTTTTAGATAAAACTACACTAATATTAAAGGTGAGGGAGGAGTAATCTAATGAAGTTTGGAGAGAATTTATATAATTTACGAAAATCAGCGAAAATGAGTCAAGAAAAATTAGCAGAGAAAATGAATGTGAGTAGACAAAGTGTATCAAAGTGGGAGAATGGTGAGAGCTATCCAGAGATGGAGAAGATAATGAAATTATGTAGTATATTTCATTGTAAAATAAATGATTTGGTACATGAAGATATGAGCGATATAGATTCATTAGATGAAGATATAAAAATGAGTGTAGTTAAGTTTAAAGAAGAGAAACAAAGAAAGATTAAGGCAATAAGTAAGGCAATTTATGTTCTTTCAAGAATTGGAAAAATTCTTATAACGGTAGCAATCCCAATAATGTTAATATTGCTAATTCTTACGCCAATATTTATAAGTCATATAGAACTTAAAGACGATACAATTGTGTTTATGGGTTCAAGAATAGATGACAAAATAATAATAACAGAAGAAAAGGCGCAAGATGGGATGGCACTTCAATTAAAAGTAAATGATATTCTTGTTGCTGATGCGAAAAATCAAGATACAATTTTGAAAATGAAAAATGTTTTAGAAAATAATCCTAAAGGACAAATAATTGCTTATTTAGAATTAGGATATATTTGTTTAACTATCTGTTTATTGTTATATAGAATGACATTAGTTAGACTAGAAAAGTTATTTGTCAATATAAATGAGGGAGATACGCCTTTTACGTTAGAAAATGTTAAATATATAAAAGAGATGGCTAAAATTGAAGTGGTAAGATGAAAGTAGACACAAAAAGAGAGTGTTTGCTTTCATCTTT
>CANDKR010000018.1 GCA_947385375.1 uncultured Clostridia bacterium | reverse complement strand
CGAAGATACTTGCGAGTTACCTTGCTGGGAAAATAGGACGTCGCCAGATTTATATGTAAAAAATCTCCGAGTAGGAGATTTTTTGCTTTTTTATTGCAAAAAAAAATGGATTAATATATAATGTATTTACTAAAGAAAAAGGAGAAGAGAGATGTACAGTAATCCGTATCAAATATTCGGTATTGATGAAACTATGGAAGCATACGAATTAAGAAGAATTTTACTTAGTTATAAAGCAGATGCAATGAAGCTAAAAATGCTTTATTCTGCATATTTTAACAAGGTTGGAAATATCACAATGCATTGTAATAATAAAAGTCAATTAGTAGAACAATTATTATGTAAAAGATATGAATTTGGTATGGATTTTGATCAAATTCCTTTAGGACAAGATGAAATAAGTGATTTCTTGAAAAGAGCTATTCATTATAACTCGAGCTCTAAGGGAAACAGAGGATTATCCACAATTACTGCAAAAGATGTAGAAAAAAGAATTGAAATGTTTGCAACTTCTTTTTGGCTAGTTGGAGAAATGGATAATAGAATAACAGAGGCGATAGATGCTTTTGACTCAGATACTAGAGAGCCAAAGGATGATTCTAAAATGATGGATGTACTCGTTGCATTAAGATACGGGGAAATTAAGGCAGGAATAGCGGAAGATATAGCTCAAAAAGCTAGTGCAAATGGTATTGTATTGGATGAAAAAGATTTTAGAAATTTAATTCTAACATCTGCTTCATATGAGCAAATAAAAAAGATATATGAGCAAATAGCTACAAAAGAAAAAAGAGACGAGCTTATACCAGAACTATATGTTATGAATAATATGACTGATATGAGCCAAATAACAGTAATGAGTGAAGATGAAGCAAATAGACTAATAGTTAAAGAGCACAAATATACTTCAGAATATTTTGATGATTTAGCTTCAAGGTTAGATGGTTCTAAAGATAGGGCAAGTGAACCATTTTTAGAAAATCAAAATCATGATTTTGCATGGGGGATAGTTTTAAATGAGCCAAGTACAATAATGGATAATGAAAAAGTTGATACTCCTATTTTTAAAGGTAGAATAAAAGTAGAGAGGATAGGATCTTTTACAGAAAAATCTCTATTTAAGAGACAAAGGTATATTAGAGAAACTGATATAGAAGTTAGAAGAAGAGCTAAAGCAGCACATAAAAAAGGAATGTTATCAAGATTAACAATGAGAAAAAGAGGTGAAAAAGGATCAACTGATACAAGAACCATGAGAGAACATTTCTACTCATACGAAGCAAGGAAGGAAATGATGGACAATGTTTGGAGAGTAACAAAAACAGGATTAGATGGAAAAGTATCAACACACATAATTTTCACTCCATTAGAATATTCTACTATAAGAGGTTCAGAGACACTACATGAATTCGTTAAAAACATTTATTTATCAGATTATATGTTAGGCATAGCAGCACAAAATGGAGGATACGCGGGCAGAGTGCATAATGATAGAGGAGGATTTTCAATTTCTAATAAATATAGCCTTGATGAAGTTGCTACTGCCATATTATTTACAAGTGGTCAAAGAGGCGATATATTAGATTGTAGAGATCCAAAAAATAAAGTAAAGCATGAATGTAAAACAATAGTTGACTTTATGAACCTTATAAATTCAAGAAATAGAGGAGAGAGGATTAAAAATGAGTAAAGTAATGTGGAAGCCTGGTACATTTGTATATCCAATACCAGCAGTAATGGTAACTTCAGGAGATATGGAAAAATCAAATATTATGACAGTTGCATGGACTGGTATTTTGAATACAAATCCAGCTTTAGTGTACATTTCTGTTAGACCAGAAAGATATTCTTACAATTTAATAAAAGAAAACAAAGAATTTGTTATAAACCTAACAAATGAAAAATTAGCTTTTGCAACAGATTGGTGTGGAGTAAAAAGTGGTGCAAAATTTGACAAATTTAAAGAAATGAATCTTACTAAAGAAAAAGCAAATTTTGTAAAATGTCCACTTATAAAAGAAAGCCCTGTTGCAGTGGAGTGTAAGGTTATAGAAGAAAGAGACTTGGGAAGCCATACAATGTTTGTTGGCGAGGTTTTATCAATAGACGCAGAGGATAAATATATTGATGAAAATGGTGCTTTTGATATAAGCAAGTGCGATTTAATAGCGTATGCTAATGGAGGATATTATACTTTAGATAAAAAAATAGGAAAGTTTGGTTATTCAGTGCAAAAAAATAAAAAAAATTAGGAAAAAATTGCTAAACTTATTGACTTATCGTAGTATTTGTGGTAAAGTATTATAGCGTGTACAACGAAAGCACGTAAGTCACATCGTTAAATTTTAAATAAATTCGTAAACTTAAATGGAGGTGTAGTGAAATGGCAGCAAAAGGTCCAAGAGAAAATATTACATTAGAATGCACAGAATGTAAAAGAAGAAATTATATGACATCAAAAAATAAAAGAAACAATACTGAAAGATTAGAAGTAGTAAAGTATTGCAAATTCTGCAAAAAACGTACAACTCATAAAGAGACAAAATAGTAAAAATCCTTTAGGAGGAACAATAAATGGCAAAGAAGAATGAAGATAAAGAAAACAAGAAAGTAGATACAAAAAAAGCGAAGAGTAATGATAAAGATAAAAAAAGTTTCGCAAAAGATTTTAAAGCAGAATTAAAAAAAGTTACTTGGCCAACTCCAAAACAATTAGTAAATAACACAACAGCTGTTATAGTAAGTGTTTTAGTAGTAGCAGCTATTGTATTTGTACTAGATGTTGCTTTTGAAACAATGAATAATTATGGAGTTGAAAAACTAAAAGCCTTAGTTACATCTGAAACACAAAATACAGTTGACACAAATACAGTAAATGATGGTACAACTGTAATAGATGGTTCATCAGATACGAGTGGAGTATCTAATGAAACTACAACAGAGCCAACTGTTGATGGAAATGCTGACACAAATACAACAGCACAAACAAATACAGTTGATAATACAGTAGCAGATACAAACACAGTAGATACAAATACAACAAGTCCAGAAGGACAATCTGGGCAATAATTTTAAAGAGGGGGCTTAAAAATGTCTCAATATGCTAGCGAACCAAAATGGTATGTTGTTCATACATATTCTGGTTATGAAAATAAAGTTAAGACAGATTTGGAGAAAACAATTAAAAATAGAGAACTTGAAGATTTCTTTTTCAATATAGTAGTTCCTATGGAAGAGCAAGTTGAAATCAAAGACGGAAAAAGAAAAAGTAATTTAAAGAAAGTTTTTCCAGGTTATGTATTAATAAAGATGATAGTAACAGAAGAATCTTGGTACATCGTTAGAAATACAAGAGGAGTTACAGGATTTGTTGGTTCTGGAACAGACCCAATACCGCTTACTGATGATGAGATAAGAAATATGGGATTTGATGAAGTTCCTGTAAATATTGACTATGATTTGAACGACACAGTACAAGTTGTTAATGGACCACTAGAAGGTTTCATTGGTGCAGTACAAGAAATAAACAAAGAAAAACAAAAAGTAAAAGTTCTAGTTTCTATGTTTGGAAGAGAAACTCCAGTAGAATTAGAATTTTCACAAGTTCAAAAAGTAAATTAAAGGAGGCGAAGATAGATGGCAGAGAAAGAAGTTGCAAATATAATTAAATTACAAATAGAAGCAGGTAAAGCAACACCAGCTCCACCAGTTGGACCAGCTTTAGGTTCATCAGGTGTTAACATTATGCAATTCGTTAAAGAATTCAATGATAAAACAGCTAACCAACCAGGAATGATCATTCCAGTTGTTATCACTGTTTACAAAGACAAATCATTCACATTTATAACAAAAGTTCCACCAGTTGCAGTTCTTATTAAAAAAGCAATAGGATTACAAAAAGGTTCAGGAAAACCAAATACTGAAAAAGTTGCTAAAATAACTAAAGAACAAGTTAAAGCAATTGCAGAACAAAAAATGGATGATTTAAATGCAGCATCAGTAGAAGCTGCAATGAGTATGGTAGCCGGTACAGCTAGATCAATGGGTGTAGTTGTAGTAGACTAATAAATAATTAAAAATGGGAGAGTGAAAACACTCGTTAGTACCAAAGGAGGAAAAAATGAGTCAAGGAAAAAGATATGTAGAAGCTGCTAAATTAGTAGATGCTACAAAACTTTATGAAACAGAAGAAGCATTTGGTTTAATTGAAAAAATGCCAAAAGCTAAATTCGATGAAACAGTTGAATTACACGTTAGATTAGGTGTAGATTCAAAACATGCTGACCAACAAGTTAGAGGTACAGTAGTATTACCAAATGGTACTGGTAAATCTTTAAGAGTATTAGTATTTGCAAAAGGAGATAAAGCTAAAGAAGCTGAAGCTGCTGGAGCAGATTTTGTTGGAGCAGAGGAATTAGTTCCAAAAATTGAAAAAGAGAATTGGTTTGAATATGATGTTATCGTTGCAACACCTGATATGATGGGTGTTATCGGTAGATTAGGTAAAGTATTAGGACCAAAAGGTTTAATGCCAAACCCTAAATCTGGAACAGTAACAATGGATGTTACAAAAGCTGTATCAGAAATCAAATCTGGTAAAGTTGAGTACAGATTAGACAAAAACAACATAATCCACTTAGGTATTGGAAAAGTATCTTTTGGAACAGCTAAATTAGTAGAAAACTATAATGCAATTATAGAAGCTATAATCAAAGCTAAACCAGCTGCTGCAAAAGGACAATACATTAAGAGTGTTGCTGTAACAACAACAATGGGACCAAGTATATACTTAAACCAAAAATAATAATAAATTTGAATATTAACCAAAGACAGTAGGTACAAAAATAAATCCTACCGAGGTAGAATAAGAGAGTTAAAACTTTCTATGATTGTACCTCGTGGTTAATCTTAGAAAGTTTTTAATTTTAGTTTTAAATTAATTTAATATAAAGTACGGAGGTGAAAATAAATTGGCTAGTGAAAAAATTATCAAACAAAAGGAAGAAGAAGTAAAGAAATTAGCTGAAAAAATGAAAAATGCTAGTTTAGTACTTTTAACAGATTACAGAGGAATTGACGTAGCTGATGTAACAGCTTTAAGAAAAGCTGTTAGAACTGTAAATGGTGAATACTCAGTTATCAAAAACAATATCACAAGAAGAGCATTAAAAGAATGCGGAATCGAAGATTTAGATGATTCTTTAGTTGGACCAACAGCAGTTATAATAGCTAACGAAGAATACTTACCAGTTCTTAAAGCAATTTATTCTTATGCTAAGAAATCAGATTTCTATAAGATTAAAGCTGGTGTTCTAGAAGGAAAATCAGCAACTGCTGAAGAACTTAAAGTACTTGCACAACTTCCATCAAGAGAAGAGCTTATCGCAAAACTTGCTGGATGCTTACTTGCAAATGTGTCAAAACTTGCTGCTACACTTGAAGCAGTTAAAGTTAAAAAAGAAGCTGAAGAAGCAAAATAATTCACTTTTTAAAATATAAAAAAATAGGAGGATATAAAAATGAGTGAAAAAATAGAAAAAATGTTAGAAGAAATCGACAGCTTAACAGTTGTTGAATTATCAGAATTAGTTAAAGGAATTGAAGAAAAATACGGAGTAACTGCAGCAGCAGTTGCAGCACCTGCAGCAGGTGGAGCAGCTGGAGCAGCAGCTGAAGAGAAATCTTCATTCAACGTAGTATTAAAAGATGCTGGCGGAAATAAAATCGCTGTAATCAAAGTTGTAAGAGACGTTACAGGATTAGGATTAAAAGAAGCTAAAGAATTAGTTGATGGAGCTCCAAAAACAGTTAAAGAAGGTGTTTCTAAAGATGAAGCTGAAGAAATGAAAGCTAAATTCTCAGAAGCAGGAGCTGTTATTGAACTTCAATAATTTAATAATAAAAGGAAAAACACTTACTTTATAGTAGGTGTTTTTTGTATAGTATGAACTTTCACTAAGTCGAAGGAAAGTTTTATGCAGTAGAAATATTGTTGCCGATTTTTTGTTACAAAGATATAAATTTTTTATCTAAACTCTTGCACATAAATTAATTATAAGTTATCATATAAAGAGTAGAGGTGAATAAGTTGAAAAAGTTAAAATCACAAAAAGGTGTAACTATGATAAGCTTGATGCTTTATGTTGCAAGTTTTGCAGCAATTACGTTAGTAGTAGGAGGTATTACAACTTTCTTTTATAGTAATATGCAAGTATTGGACGATAGCATTGGTAGTAATAGTGGATATAATAAGTTAAATTTATATTTATTAAATGAATGTAAGAAACCAGGAGCAAGTATATATGCTTTCCAATGTATAGATGCTGCAACTGGCGAAGGTCCGAAAGATTTATCAAACTTAGAAAGTGGCTCAATTGATTTAAAGAACTTTATTACTTTAAAGTCAGATAATGGTTTAAATTCATTTATTTTTGATGATGAGAGTAAATGTTTATATTATAATTCAATAGTGTTATGCCAAAATGTTGAGAAATTTCAATTATCCTTAGATAAATCAAGTGGAAAAGATGTGCTTTCAGTACTTATAAATATTGATGGTACAGCATTTCAAACAAAATATGTAGTAGGATTATAAAGGAGAGCAAAAGTGAAAAAATTTATAATTGCACTTAGCATTATGTGGGAACACGTAAAAAGCTTTGTATTAGCAGTTCTAATCGGCTTAGCAATCATTATTGCTTTATGTTCTATAATACATAATGTTTTTAAGATTAGAGAAATATACCAAGAAGACAGAACAGGATATAAAAATTTGATTTCTGTTAGTGAAAATAGAATGAATGCAAGAACAGCAGGGTATGGGGAACAGACAGTAGTTATTTTACCAGATGTAGCTGAGTGTTCACCAATAGTAAGATATAAGAAATATGCTGAGGCTTTATCTTCAAATTATAAAGTAGTTACTTTAGAGTATTTCGGTTATGGCTTTAGTTTATCTACAAAAGAAGATAGAAATAATTTCAAATTTGCACAAGAGATAAAATCTGCATTAGACGCACTTGGAGTGCCAGGACCATATATCTTTTTAGCAACAGGTACATCAAGTATGTATGCATATACTTATTCTAATTTATACCCAGATGATATACAAAAACTTGTTATAGTAGATGGTATTTATCCAAAATCACTTGAAGATGAATATACTAATAAATATGTTGATGATTATATGACAAATAGAAAATTAACTTTCTTTGCAGAGTTTACAGGTTATGCTAGGATTTTAAGTTATGTTAGCCCTGAGACTTTCCATATAGATCAAATGAAAGACTTAGGTTTCTCAAAGAGTGATATACAATTATATAGAAAAATGATAGCAAATAGATATTATACAGGTAGTATGAAAAAAGAGATAAAGGAATTGAAGTCTAATATGCAGTTACTTCAAAATTATAAATATCCAGAAAGTCTTGAAGTAAGACAAGTACTTTCAAGTGGGTATGTAGAAGAAGTAAATTCATTAATTAAAGAAGGCTTAACAAAGACAAAACTAGAGGATTATGCAAAAGGATTAATAACTAATCCTTCAATACAAACAGTAACAACAGTAGAAGGTGAAAAATCAAATCTTTCTTTTGATAACCCACAAGAAGTTGCTGATTTAGTAATGAATTAATTAAAAAGGTAGAGCGTAAACTCTACCTTTTTTGAGCTTTTAAAGGCTTAAGATTACTTGACAAAAGCTATAAAAAATAGTAAACTATTATGGTATACATAAAACAGTAGAGGAGATTTATGAAAAGAAAATTAGTATTTATTATAGATATACTTATTTTAATTATAGTTACAATGCTATTTATTTTTTTCTGTGAGCCTGATAGTATAAATCAGAGTGGAGATAAACTTGAAGTAATAGCAACGATTTTTCCTAATTATGATTTTGTAAAACAGATAGGAAAAGATAAGGTAGATGTTAAGCTATTATTAAAATCAGGAGTTGAAAGCCATACATATGAGCCATCACCCAAGGATATGGTAGACATTGAAAACAGTAGAGTTTTTATTTATACAGGAAATGAGTTTGAACCTTGGGCAGAAAATATTTTAGAAAGTGTAAGCTCTGAAATTGAAGTAGTAGATACTTCAAAAAATATTAAGCTGATAAATAAAGAAGAGTTTGAAAGTCATTTTGAAAATTCTGAGATAATAGCAGAAGAACATGAAGACCATCACGAAGAAAGCAGTTTTGATAGCCACATTTGGCTTAACCCAGAAAATGCAATTATAATGATTGACGATATTTTAGCAAAACTATGTAGTGTAGACCCAGAAAATTCAGACTTTTATACTGAAAATGCAAAAAATTATAAATCTGAAATTGAGAAATTAAATGTTGAAATAGATAAAACAATTAAAAATTCTAAAAGAAATGAAATTGCATTTGCAGGAGAATTTTCATACTCATATTTTATAGATAAATATGATTTAAGTTTTGTGAGTGTCTATAATAACTGTGGTGAGGGAGAAGACCCAAGCATTTCTAAAGTAAAATCTGTTATAGACTATATCAATAATCATAATTTGCCAGTAGTATTTTATGAGGAATTAAGTGAAGGTACAGTGGCAAAAATGATAGGTGACGAAACTAGCGCAAAATCTATGGTTTTCTATACTTTACACAATGCAGATATTAATAAAGATAGTTATGTAAGTTTAATGAGAAAAAATTTAGAGAATTTAAAAACAGCATTAAATTAAGAAAGGAAGATAGCTTTGGGAATATTAGAAGTAAAGAATTTAAAAGTTTCATATTCAAACCATACTGCAATCGAAGATATAAATTTTGAAGTAAATGAGGGCGAATATGTTTGCTTAATGGGTGAAAATGGCTCAGGTAAGAGTACTTTAATTAAGACTATTGTTGGGCTAAAAAAAGCTGATGAAGGCGAAGTTAAAATCAACATTCCATTAGATAAATTATCATATCTTTCTCAAACTAATCTTCAAGACTTAGATTTTCCAGCAACAGCTAGAGAAATTATAATGCTTGGTAGACAAGAACATAAAAAACTTCCTTTTTATACAGCAAAGGATAAGGAGTTATATAAGAAAATTGTAGAACAGTTGAAAATAGAGGATATTCAAGATAAAAGAATTGGTGATTTATCAGGTGGTCAAAAGCAAAGAGTATTTATTGCAAGAGCTCTTATAAAAGAGCCAAAACTACTTATTTTAGATGAACCAGCAACTGGTCTTGACTATAATATAACAAAAGAGCTTTATGATATTTTAGAAAAGAAAAATAAAGAAGAAAAACTTACAATAATAATGGCAACACATGACCTAGATGAAGTAGAACATATCAAACCACGTATTATTTGTTTGGCTAAAACAGTAAAATATGATGGCGAGATGGAAGGGTGGAAAGGAATATAATGCAAGAAATAATTAATTTATTATCATATCCATTTATACAAAGAGCATTGATTTGTGGAATTGCAGTTTCCTTTTCAGCAGCTTTAATTGGAGTAATTTTAGTTTTGAAAAATTATTCAATGATAGGACATGGACTTCGGAGAAGTAGGTTTTGCATCACTAGCACTTGCAATGGCACTTAATTTACCGCCACTTGCAGTGTCTATTCCAATTGTTATTTTTGCTTCAATTGTAATTATGCTTATAAGCCAAAAGAAGGGCGAAAAAGGAGATGTAACTATTGCACTAGTAGCAAGTGGTGCTTTAGCTATTGGAGTCATTATAACGGCATTTACGAGCGGATTTGGAGCAGATAGTTATAACTATATGTTTGGAAGTATTTTAGCAATGACTACAAAAGATGTGATTTTAAGTATTGTACTTACATTATTATCTTTAGGAATTTATATTGTTTTTTATAATAGATTATTCTTTATAACTTTTGACGAAAAATTTGCAAAAGCTTCTGGAATAAATGTTACTTTATATCAATTCTTGATTTCATTACTTACAGCTTTTATTGTAGTAATAGGAATGAGAATGATGGGTACACTATTAATATCAAGTTTGATAGTTTTCCCAGCAATTATTGCAAGAAAAACAACAGTTAGTTTTAAGGGATTAGTTATAAAGTCAGGAATCATTTCAGTTATCTGCTTTTTACTAGGAATGCTACTTTCATTCTTTTTAGATATGCCTACTGGCGCAGCGATTGTAGCTGTATATATAGTACTTATGCTAATTACAAATCTTTCTGTAAAAATAGTAAAAATTTAACATAAATGAAATATTAAAAATCTCTTTTTAATGATATAATATTTAATGGTTATTGAATGGAGAGAGAAAAGTGAAAGAATATTTAAGGAAATTTGAACTTAATAATGCGGTTTTAGAAGACTTTGACAGTTTAATGGAAAAGCACTTAGATCAAATTGAAGAGTTGGTTATTAGTGAAATCGACCCTAAATCAAAGCTTTTAAACATTGTTGGACTTTGTATCAATATCAAAACTATAATTATTGAAGGAGATCAAAGAACAAATGTAAACGCTATCATTGCGAATATTTGTAAGCCTGAATTACTTCAAAATTTAATTTTAGATAATGTAAAAACACCATCAAATTTTTCTTTCAAAAAATTGACAAATTTAAAAATGATTTCTTTAAATAATATTAGATTTTGTAGTGTTAAGAGTTGTTTAGAGCAAGTCGTAAATCCAGAAAAAATAGAAGCTTTAAATTTTGATAAAGTAGATTTTGCAAAGGATTCTATTGAGATTGTTTCTGGTTTTAAAAAATTAAAATACTTAAACCTTACAAACGTTGTAAATTGTAGATTGGATAATTTAGACTTTTTAGATAAAATGCCTAATTTAGAGAAGATAAATATAGAGAATAACGTACTAAGCTTTAAAGAATTAGATAACTTAGTAAATGGAAAATGCCATAAAGAAATTTCAGCAGAACTTGTTTCAGATAATAAAAACAAGATTACAAATGCAATAGAAATCAAGGAAAATGGCAACATATCAATTACTGTAAATGGTAGTGATTTATCAAAATTAACAGATGCAATTGATTTAGCAAAAATAAATAATATTTTGATAATTGATAGTGGAAATTGTAAATGGGAAGATAATTTACAGGCTTTAAAGAAAGTAAAAGGAAAAGTCACAATAGCTATAAAAGATGTTTCTTGTATTGATGTAAAACTTGCACAAAATTTAAAAGAAAAGCTAAAAATACAAAATATAAATGTATTAGATTTTGAAGGCGTATTGGAATATGAGAAAAATAGATTTTGCTATCCAATAGACACATATATTGCAATCAGAAAAAGAATTGACGAGTTACTTGAGAATGTTGATAGAGAAGAAGAGGAACTAAAACAATTCTTAGATGTATATAAAATACTTGGTACATCACTTATGTATGACAATATTTTAGAAGAGGATATCGAAGAATATTCAAAAGTAAATAATGCAAAAGCAAGTAATTTAGAAAATGGATTATTAGAAAATAAATGTGTAGATTCAGGATTTGCAGAGATTTTAAAGAACTGTCTAGCAATACTTGGAATACAATCTAAGATTGTTAGAGGAAGCTTTGCAGGTACAGAAGAAAATCATGTTTGGAATCAAGTAAACCTTATGGATAATTGGTATAATGTAGATTTAGCTTTAGATAGTAAAAAAATGTCTAATTCTACAAAAATAAAAACAAAATTAAGTTATTGCTTATTGGGTGATAAAGATTTTTCAAAAACACATACACCACAGGCTTCAAAAACAGAAGCATGTACAGAAACTTTAAACCAAAAAGTTATTACAACTTATTTTAAAGGCGAAAGAGGAATAAAGGCTCACATTAAACATATTATAGAAAAAATACAAAATGTGTTTAAATATAATAAGCGTAAAGCGCTTCCAGCTGGAAAACACGCAGCGGAAAAGGGAATTGAAGAGATAGATGAAAATTGATTTTTTAAGTAATGATTTTGAGAATTATTTATTAAAAAAATTAGAAGTATCTGAAATTACAGACGATAAATTAAATAATATTGAAGAAATTTCACTTAATGCCATTGATAACAATGGCATTAAATATAACTATGACTTTAGAGATTTCGAAAAATTACCTAATCTAAAATTTATAAGTCTGCAAAATTTCATAATAGATAATTATCAAACAAATGAGATAAATAGATGTACAAAAGTCGAAGGTTTGCAGTTTTCAAATTGTATAATGAAGTCACAGTCAAGACTTCAAGGAAACATGCAAATTCTTTCTTTTGATAATTGCAAGAAATTACGTTTCAAGTATATTTCCATTTTAAAAAACTTGCACATTTTAAAAATTTCAAATAATAGATTTATTAACCTAAAAAATATTGGAATACTTAAGAATTTAGAAAAAGTATATTTTGAAAATGGAAGAATATTATATTTGAAAAATTTATCTAACCTTAAAAATTTAAGATATGTACGAATGACAAAATGTAAATGGAGTAAGATACAGGAGAAATCATTAGATGAAAATATAGAAATAGAGGGCTAAGATATGAAAGAAGAATTTATTAAATTATTAAAAACAGTAAACAGAGAAGGAATGGACGAGCTACTTGCTTTTCTTGAAAAAACAGATTTTTATAAAGCACCAGCAAGCACAAGATTTCATGGAGATTATGAAGGTGGGCTTGTAGAACATAGTATGAAGGTGTATGAAATTTTGTCAGAAAAAGTAAAGCATACTCCAATTGAAATTAATGTGTCAGAAGATACAATAAAAATAGTTGCATTATTACATGATGTTTGTAAAGCTAATTTCTATAAAGTTGATTATAGAAATGCTAAAAATGAACTAGGAGTATGGGAGAAAGTGCCATATTATACAGTAGATGACACTATTCCTTATGGACATGGTGAAAAGTCTGTAATGATGATTACGGAGTATATGAAATTGACTAGTGAAGAAAAATATGCAATACGTTGGCATATGGGATTTACTGAGCCAAAAGAGCAATATAATACATTAGGAGCAGCTTTCAAAAAATATCCTTTGGCATTATTAATGCACGAGGCAGATTTAGAAGCTACATATTTCTTTGATATTTAAAAAGTTCTAATAACCCCTATACGCGAATACAATTAAGCAAAAGTATTACGTATGGGGGTTTTATTTATGAAAGGAATGTCAATAGAGGAGAGAGCCACTAAGCTTGCAGAATATATTATAGATACAAAAGATACTGTAAGAGGAGCAGCCAAGAAGTTTGGTATAAGCAAAAGTACAGTACATAAAGATATTGCATCAAGACTTCTGCATATAAATAGTGGTTTAGCAATTGAAGTCAGAAAAATATTAGATGAGAATAAAGCCGAACGACATATAAGAGGCGGGCAAGCAACAAAACTCAAGTATATAAAAGAACATAACGAGAAATGTAACAAACAAGATACAAAAATGTAATGCAAAAAACACAATAAGTGCATAACTCATAAAAGCGCTGAAAACAGTAGATTACAAGAAATTAGGCTGCGTGTTTCTGTTTTGACAACACTACTAAACCGTGATATAAAATATTTAGCAATCGCGATAAATAAATGAGGAATTAGTAGGTGATAATTATGGGAATTTACAGATCAGAAATTGCAGACTTAAGAAAAAATTTAGAAGATAACATAGGAAAAAAAATAATTGTTAAAGAGTCACCAGGTAAGAGAAGTAAACCACAAGAGAAAGTAGCAACAATTGAAAATACTTATCCAAAATACTTCAGAGTAAAATTTGAAGATGTAGATAGAGTTGGTTCTTACAATTATACTGATTTATTTACAAAAACAATTGAAGTGAAGTTTTGTGATGGAGCACCAATAGCACCAGTATTACAAAATCATGTAGAATTAAAAAAACATATTAAACAAGAAGCTTTTATGGAAAATTCCTAATTTTAGGAATTTTTCTTTTTTTTCTCCATATAAATAGAATAAATGAAAGATATTATTTATTATGGAGGATTTTTTATATGGAAAAGCAAAAAATAAAAATAAAACGTAAAGTTATGGAGCTTGAAAAGGAAACAGAGGTAAAAACAGATATCATTGTTCCTGATATAAAGCCAGATATGGTGGCTATAAAAACTACAAATGCAAATACATATATTTGCAAAGAAGAGGTAAGCACTGGCAAGCTAAGAGCAGATGGAAGAATAGATGGATATGTAACTTATTTATCAGAAAGCGGAGAGAGTAGAAGTTTAGAGATAACTTTAGATTATATAGAAAATATTGATGATGATAAGATTAAAGATAATTTTACTAGCAAAACTAAGGTTACTATAAAAGAAATAGATAGCAAGATTTTAAATGAAAGAAAAATTTGTGTTACAGCAAAGGTGAAAATTGAAGCTGGGATTTTTGAAAAAGAAGAAGTAGAGTATATAAAAGCAATTGAGAACGAAAAATTTGAAATAAAAGAAGAGAAATATAAAATCAAAAAAATAGTAGGTGACAACAAAGCAGTGGCATCTGTAAAAGAATTTTTAGAAACAGAAAATCAAGTGCCTATTTCTGAAATCATTAAAGTAGAAGCTGATTTAGATAAAATAGAAAATAAGATAAGTTTCAATAAAGTACTTTCAAAAGCAGACTTAAATTTGAGAGTTACTTATCAAACAGAAGATTCAAAAGAAGGTAGTGTATCAGGAACATTTCCTATTACAAGTTTTATAGATATGGAAAATGTAAAAGATACTCAAATTTGTGAGAGCGATTATAGAATTAAAAATATGTTCTTTAAGGTAGATTCTGTTGTAAGTAGTAAAATTACCTTTGAAATTGATTTTAACGTGGATTTAGACGTATATGAAGAAGAAGAGACATCAATTATTCAAGATATGTATAGCTTGGAAAAAGATGTAGATTTAAAATCTAGTGAAATTGAAATTTGTGTTGATGGTGAAACAAAGAAAATAAATATTATAGAAGATGTACAAGAGAAAGAGTGCGAAAAGAAAAATGAATATAGTATGGTAGTGTATTTTGTAAAACCTTGTGATACAGTTTGGAAAATAGCAAAAATGTTCAAAGTTACAATGGATTCCATTATAAAAGTAAATGATTTAGAAGACCCTAATAAAATTAATGTTGGAGAGAAATTATATATTTTGAAATAGAAGGTAGAGAGTTTGGAAAAAATCTATTCGAGAAGACGTATGCGTTTGCCAAAGATAAACAAAGTGAAACTTATCTTCATAGTTATAATTTCTATAATATTTGGTTTAGTAATAAGCTTTGTAGTTGCAGCATATCCTATTTTTGTAGCAACTTGTGAGAATAGAGCAATTAGTATAGGTATTAATGTGTCTACAGCAGAAGTAATTAAAGTTATGAAGGATTATGAGTATGAAGATTTAGTTTCAATCGAAAGAAAAGATACAGGTGAAATATCAATGGTTAAAGCAAGGACAGTGCCAATAAATGAGATGATTTCTAAAATTACTGCAAACATAAAAAACGAAATAGATAAGCAAGACCAAGTATATGTATCAATAAATTTAGGCGCAGTTACTGGTTTTTCAGGTTTGTCTGAAATCGGACCGAAGTTCCGTATAAAAATGGAAGCAGCTGGAAATGTAATTGCAAAACTTAATTCCGAATTTGCATCAGTTCGGAATTAATCAAACTATACATAGAATATATCTTGATATAAATACCAAGACAAATATTCTGACGCCTTTTGGCGCTTTGAGAAATGAACATTCTAGCAGAGTTTTGCTTATAGAAAACGTTATTATAGGAGAAATTCCAGAGACTTATTATTTTTATGATAACTTGCATACAGATAGTGTGTTAGATGCGGATTAAACCCTTGGTATTTTTGACTTTTAGGAGAATTTGTGGTATAATATAAGTAGATATGTGGATTGACCCAAACAATTTTTATTAATATGGAGGTACAGCTATGAACATTAGACATCGTGACGAGACCTATTCCGGTTGGGGCTGCAAGGGATACCCCACAAGAGAAGAGGCAGAGAGCATTCGTGCAAAAGTTGAAGAAAGCACCAAAAAAATGCCCGGCCTGCTCAAGGTGGAAGTCAGTGTCGCTATCGACAGCAACACCGGACGCTATGTGGTGTTCGACCACTCTGCGTATGATGAAGATGCACGTATCATGCTTACCCGCCAGCCCGCTGGGGCAAGGCTAATCCCTGCGTAAAGAAAACCAATTCGTTTTCCAAAACCCCTTAGGTTTTGTCTTTTCAAAAACGTTCCGAGCCATTTTGTGTGCAGGCTCGGAGCGTTTTATTGTGTTTTGTAATAAATATGAAATATTTTCCAAAAAAGCCTTGACTTTTATATATTCATTGTATTATAATAATATAGCATTATAACGTAATATGTAAATTTGATGAACTCTAGTTTCTCCCCGGTAACTTAAGAGACATCGAGTTTGTATATATAGATTAAATATTAGAAATTTAGAATGGAGGAATACCATAATGAATAATACAACATATAGCCCTAAAAAAGCTGAAATTGAAAGAAAATGGTATATATTAGATGCATCAGACAAATCTTTAGGTAGAGTTGCAACTGAAGCAGCTAAGTTATTGAGAGGAAAACACAAACCAACTTACACACCTAATATGGATACAGGTGATTTTGTAATTATAGTAAATTGTAAAGATGCAGTTTTTACTGGACATAAGTTAGATCAAAAAGTATATAGACATCATTCAGGATATATCGGAGGAATGAAAGAAACTACAGCTAGAGTAATGATGGAAAAAGCTCCTGAAAAAGCAATGATGCATGCTATCAAAGGAATGCTTCCACACAACAGCTTAGGAAGACAAATGCTTAAAAAATTAAGAGTATATGCAGGAAGCGAACATGAAAATGCAGCTCAAAAACCAGAAGTTTGGGAGGTAAAATAATTATGGCAACAAAAAAATCTAAAGACATAGTATTCCTTGGAACAGGAAGAAGAAAAGAATCAATCGCTAGAGTAAGATTAACAGCAGGTAAAGGTGAAATTACAGTTAATGGTAAAAAATTAGACGAATATTTCGGAACAGAGATATTAAAAGTTATAGTTAACCAACCATTCACAGTTACAAATACTGTTGGAAAATATGATGCTACTGTTAAAGTAACAGGTGGCGGATACACAGGTCAAGCAGGAGCTGTTAGACATGGTATCGCAAGAGCATTATTAGAAGCAAATAGCGAATACAGACCAATTTTAAAACAAAACGGATTCTTAACAAGAGACCCAAGAATGAAAGAAAGAAAGAAATACGGTCTTAAAAAAGCAAGAAAAGCTCCACAATTCAGCAAACGTTAAAATATATATCTCGAAAGTATTTATTACTTTCGAGAATTTTTTTATTTATTTTTCAAATTTTTTGTAATAAAATGAATTTTGAAACGTCTTATATGTATAAAGGAGAAAATAATGGTAGATATTGAACAAGCATATAACGAATATAGTAAAATTGTATATCGATATTTATTTTGTTTGACTCACGACAGCGATAAGGCAGAGGAGCTTACACAAGAGACGTTTTATCGAGCCATAAAAAATATAGACAAATTTGATGGCAATTGTAAATTAAGTGTGTGGCTGTGTCAGATAGCAAAAAATATTTTTTATGACAACATAAGAAGAGAAAAGAACAATGTTAAACTAACAAAAGAAGATATAATCGATAGTAGTTTTAATTTAGAAGACATACTTATAGAACAAGAGAGTAAAGTAGCTTTGTATAAGAAAATACATAATTTAGACCAGATAAGTAAAGAAGTCGTTATGCTAAGAATAAATGGCGAATTATCTTTTAAGGAAATCGGAACGATTTTCAATAAAACAGAAAATTGGGCAAATGTAACTTTTTACAGAGCAAAACAAAAGTTGAAGGGAGATGAGTGATATGAAAGAGTGTAAAATAGTTCAAGATTTACTACCAAGTTATATTGAGAAATTAACTTCAAAAGATACTAATGAATATATAGAAGGACATTTAAAAACTTGTGAGAACTGCACCAATGTTTATAATGATATGAAAGCTGAAATAAAAGTGAATACTACTTCTCCTAAAGCAGAGATTGATTATATGAAAAAAGTTAGAAAGAAAATGAGAATAGCAGAGAAATTACTTTATATTATTTTGTTATTATTCATAATCTTTGTATTAGTATTTTGGAGAGAAATTTTCTCATTTATCTGCTATACAGATATTTGTAATAGGTATTTAAAGTATCAAGAAGAGGTGTTTGAGACACAGCAATATACAGTGTATTCAAAGAATAATACAGAACGAATACAGACTTGTTATACACCTACAAGAACTATCGAACAATATAAAGAAATTACAAGTGATGAAACTCGTGTTATTGGGTATATATTGAATTCTAACATAGAAAATACACAAATACTTTTTCAAGCAGGATATAATGATGCTGGTGAGCAGATTTTTCCAACAACTTTAACATATTTACCAAAATATGATGAAGCAACATTAAAACCATATTATCCAGTTTTTTCATTAGATAAAAAAGCTACTTTTTGGGATTTAATGTCTACATTTTCAGAGATAAGGAATATTAGAATAGTTGAAGGTCGATATGAACTAGATTTAAAAGACTTTAATAGAAGATTTTATTTATTCAGGGGAGATAGATTTGAAGTAACTCTTGAAGATGAAACAAAAACACTCAAAGTAGGACAAGTGCCAGAAGATATGAATATGGTAGATTTCGAAAACGGAAATATGTACTTTTTTGATTATGAAATGCCAAACAGAAAGAGCGGTAGCGAAAAAATAGAGAAAAAAATTTCAGATTGTGATCAAGAAGCAGGAACAGTTGTAAATTATGATTTTGAAATTACAAAGGACGATAAGAACTTAGTAGGTTTAAAGGAAGATAATAACAATAAAAATTTATTAATGGCAAAAATTACGAATAATATAACTTATAAAGAGTTTCAAAAAAAGTGGTCTGGACTTAGAGATATGACTGATGAAGATTTTATAAATTATAGTGCAATAATAGTTGTTGATAAAGATACTTCTAAAAAGATACAATATAAAAGTATTGGAGATAGTGAAATAAGTCCATACGAAACTGCTATAAAAATAACAGAAGAGGATAAAAGTGATAGTGAAACATATTCTGCAATTTTAATAATAGTACCTAATACAATGGATAAAGAGCAAACACATTACCATATATCATATTATAATGCAGAAATAGTAAATAATTAAATAAATTCTTGAAAAATAAGCTCCTATAATATATAATCTCCATAGAATATTATATTATAGGAGTTATTATGATAGAAGAGATAGAAAAAGAAAGTAAAGAAATAATAGAGGAGTTTTTTGAAGAAGTTAGTAAAAAAACTGAGATAAGGAAAGGTAGTATATTAGTAGTTGGTTGTTCAACTAGTGAAGTGCTTGGTGGAAGAATTGGAAAAGAGTCAAGCTTAGATGTGGCTGAGAGCATCTACAATGGCTTTAAAAACGAATTAGATAGAAGAGACATATATCTTGCTTCACAATGCTGTGAACACTTAAATAGGGCATTAGTAATTGAAAGAGAGGTAGCAGAAAGATTAGGCTTAGAAATAGTAAGTGCAGTACCACAAATGCATGCTGGCGGATCTTTCCCAGTAACTGTATATAAAAATATGAAAGAGCCTGTATTAGTAGAAGAGGTTAAAGCAGACTTCGGTTTAGATATAGGCGATACATTAATTGGTATGCACTTAAAGAAAGTTGCAGTTCCGGTTAGACTAAGTACAAAAACTTTAGGAAAAGCAAACCTTACTTGTGCCTATACAAGACCTAAGTATATAGGTGGAGAAAGAGCCAAATATTCATTATAAAGATAAATGTTGAAAACTTTATTTTATTATGATATAAGTAAAATAAGGAGTGAAAATATATGATAGATGAACGAATAAAAAGAATTTTGTTAGCGATAATAAAACATTGCGACATAATTGAAGATACAAAAAAATATTTCGGAAATGATTATGGTAAATTTGAAGATAATAGTATTTATCAAAATGCTATTCTTACACCAGTAACTCAAATAGGAGAATTAGTGAAAAAATTGCCAGATGATTTTAGATTAAAGTATTCAGAGATTCCTTGGAGAAATATTGCAGGCATGAGAGATATTGTTGTACATAATTATGAAACTATTGATAAGTTGATATTATGGAATGTTGCAGATAAAGAAACTATAAAAATAAGAGAATTTTGTAAAAGAATAATAAATTAGAGGTGATATAATATGCCTGAAATCGAACAGATAAAAGAAAAAATTAAACCGGTAGCTCAAAAGTATAATTTGACTTATATATGGATATTTGGTTCTTATGCTAAAAAGAAACAAAAAAAGAATAGTGATATAGACATTTTAGTAAAAACTGAAGATGTTGCAGAAGGTTTTAAACTTGTGGAAGTAAAATTGGCTTTAGAAGAAGCTTTAGAAAAAGAAGTCGATATTGTAACAACAGGGAGTATAAAAGGCTCTTTGCTAGAAGATGTTGATTTAGAAGAAGTTCTTGTATATAGTTCTGAGAACTAGAATTTTGGAGGATTAATTATGATAAGAAAACCATTAACTGTTGCAGACAAAGTCGCACTAGTGATTTTAATAATAATCACAGTATTTATACTTACTTTTTGGAGAGAAATTTTTTCATTTCTTTGTTATACTAGTATTTGTAAAAAATATTTATCATATCAAGATATGATACAAGATGCAAGAGAATATACAACATACAATAGATCAAATGGTGATAGAGACGTTACTTATTTTACTCCAGAAAAGGTTGTAACTAAAAGCCACTTTGGAGATTGTATATATTTAACAGGTCAAATTTATGATACAGAAATAGAAAATACAATGATATTGTATAGAGGACAATTTGATAGTAAAACATATGAACCAATTGGAGCGCCAACTGCATCATATTTTGAATTGTATGATACTGATATTGGACAAGCACCATTTTTTCCATATTTTGAGTTCGATAGAAAATTAACTTTTTGGGATTTATTAGCTAATTTCAAAGACATAAGGTATATTACAATAGACGAAGGCGATTTTTTAATAGATTATAAAAATAATGATAATAAAGGACGTTTAAGCAGAAATAATAGATATGAATGTAGTGATCTTTATAATTATATAACTTTACAAGTTGGAGAAGTGTCAGAAGAGGATTTGGCAAAAGTAGATATAAATGCTGAAAATATTGTTTTATTAGATTATGAATTGCCAAATAGGATAAATGAAGGAACGATAACTACAAAGCTTTCAAATTGTGATCAAGAAGCAGGAACAGTGGTAAGTTATGATTTTACAATTCCAAAAGATGAGAATTCAAGCTTAAATGGATTTAAACAAGATGATAAAAATCCTAATATATTTATTTTTAAAGTGACTAATAACATAACTTATAAGAAATTGCAAGAAAGATGGAAAGGTTTAAGAGATTTAACTGATGATGATTTCATAAATTATAGTGCAGTAATTATTTTAGATAAAGATAATTCTAAACAAATTCATTATAAAGATATAAGAGTAGAAGAGCAATTGGTTGACGAAACTGTTATATCAATTACTGAAGAACCAGCAAACGATGAATATCAATATTCTGCAAGTTTAGTAATAGTACCAAATACAATGGATGGAAGTCAGACTCCTTATCATTCATGTTATTATAATGCTGAAATAGTAAATAATTAAATAAACTGCAGACGGCTCCAAGCTAGCGCTCAGAGCCGTCTGCAGTTTGAACATTTTTTGTAAATGGTTACATTCATTCAGCTGTTGGGGATAAGAAAAGTTTGTTTTTGCATTTTCTCTATTTTTGCCAACGCTGACTCCAGCTCAGAATTTTTTTCTGTTTCATCCACCAAATCGCTTCGAATAGCGATACATCCGTCAGGAAATTTTTGTATGACGGAATGTCTGGTGGCACAGATGAACGTACAACCATTCTCATAGGGGCGTACTTCCACGAGGGCATCTTCAAAATAGGATTGGGCTGATATCAGTTTCCCAAATTGAAAATCGATTACTCCCTCAACGCTTAGAATGTCAATGTCTGGGATGTGCACTTTGAAGGTGGCAAGTACAGATATTACCACGTCCAAGAAACTAAAACTGGAGGTCTCTTTCATAAGATTGCAGAACTCGTTAATCAAATATGTGCAATTTGTATAATGCTTGGCGAGATGTTTCTGCTTGTTATGAAGAACCAATACAATGTTCTGGAACGGATGGGTGGTAGGATAGACAGCGTCGTTAAGAGCTACCTTCCCAAAAAAATGGACACCCATAGGGTAAATGTGTAGGATTTTTTTGGACTTTCGGTCGGGGTTAATCTCCTCAGCAGAAATGCTGTCGAAGCTGTGCCAACCATTGTTCCAAGTAGGGTTGCTGAATATAAAGTTTTGCTGTGTATTGCTGATGTATATGCCTGTTGTGGTGTAAGCATCACCAACTACGGTGATTTTGGCAGGGTACTGCAAAGGAAAAGGTATGTACCTTTTTAAGATAACTTGTATTAATGGTACAAAGGGTGCAAACCGTTTTCGCTTGAAATAACTGCCGGTGAACTTGTACGGAGAATGTGCTGTGAATGTAACTTTAAAGTTGTTCATTGCTGATCCCTCCATAGAATGAATCGAAAAATAAAAGTTTTCTCCAGTATCCATTATATATTAATTTACATAAAATGTCAATTTTGTAAACTTTATAATTTTGAAATACAGAGTCAGTATATTGAAAACAAATAAAAAATATTATATAATTCTAACTGACATTAAAAGATAAGAGGAGAGAAGATATGATACTTGGAGTTGATATAGGAAATACTACAATATATTTTGGAGTCATTGAAAATGATGAAGTTTTAAAAAGTTTTAGAATAACTACTAAGAAAGATATAACAGAAGAGGAATATGAGATAGTTATAAAGAATGTTCTAGAAGAAAATTTAGAAAAAGATAAAGTAGATGGAATAATTATAGCTTCTGTTGTGCCAGAAGTAACATCAGAATTAGAGCAAGCATTAACAAATGTTGTAGGTGTAAAGCCTATAATTGCTCAAAGAGATGTTGTAACTACTTTAGGAGCTAATCCAGAAAATATAAAAGTAGTTGGTACAGATATTATTTGTAATTCCGTAGGAGCAAAAATTAAATATAAATTACCAGTTATAATTTTTGATATGGGAACAGCAACTACTTGCATGGTAGTTGATGAAAAAGGAATTTTCAGAGGTGGTATGGTTTGCCCACGGACTAAAAACTAGTGTAAATGCTCTTATAAACAATGCTTCTCAGCTTTCAAACTTTCCACTTGGAAACCCTAAAAATATGATAGGAATGGATCCACCAGAGTGTATAAATGCAGGTGCAATTTATGGTCATAGTAGTATGATAAATGGCTTAAAAGCTAGGATTGAAAAAGAAACTGGAAGTAAATATACAGTAGTATTAACAGGTGGAAATTCTGACTATGTGAAAGATTACATAGATAAAGATATTATTGTAGACCAAAATTTAATATTTTATGGTTTAAATGAACTATATAAAAATATTTAAAAAATGCTTGACATGAGGGGGAAAACGTAGTAAAATATATATGTTTTAAGAAGAAGTATCCACTTCTCACCTTATGTCAAAGGCGATTGTAAGGTTGAAAATATCATTATTTATGCAAATAGTTATAAGATATTTATGTGGATTTGACTTTTTAAAATAAGTCAAATTTTTTTTTTGGAGGTGTTTTATTATAAAACAAGAATTGCCTATTAACAGACAAATTAGAGAAAAGGAAGTTCAAGTTATTGATGAAAATGGCGAAAAAATAGGAGTATTAGCAACAGATAAAGCAATAGCTATGGCAGAAGAAAAAGATTTAGATTTAGTTTTAGTGGCACCAAATGCTACACCAGTAGTTTGCAAAATTATGGACTATGGTAAGTATAAATTTGATCAAGCTAAAAAAGAAAAAGAATCTAGAAAAAATCAAAAAGCTGTTGAAATTAAGGAAATCAGAGTTTCAAGTAATATTGGAGAACATGATTTTAATTTTAAAAGCAAAAATGCAAGAAGTTTTTTAGAAAGTGGAAACAAAGTAAAATTCACTTTAAGATTCAGAGGTAGAGAGCTTAATAATGTTAAGGCGGGAGAAAACATTTTAAATAAATTTGTAGAATCTTTGGAAGATATTGCAACTGTTGAAAAAAAGCCATTTTTAGAAGGTAAAACAATGTTTGTAATATTAACAAAAAAAGTATAAATTATGAAGGGAGCTATGAAAAATGCCAAAATTAAAGACAAACAAAGCAGCTAAGAAAAGATATTCTTATACTGCAACAGGAAAAGTAAAAAGAACAAAAGCTAATAGAAGACATCGTTTAGCTACAAAAACAAAGAGAGTTAGAATGACAGCAAGAGTACAAGATGGTTTAGCAGATAAAACATGCGAATCACAAATTAAAAAATTATTACCTTATGGTAACTAGAATTAAATTAAGAGGTAAAGGAGTGAAAACAAATGGCAAGAGTAAAAACAGCTAGAACAACAAGAGCAAGACATAAAAAAGTTTTAAAACAAGCAAAAGGTTACTATGGAGCAAAACATTACAGATATAGAAATGCAAAACAAGCAGTTATGAAATCAGGAATGTATGCTTATGTAGGAAGAAAAGATAAAAAAAGTAATTTTAGAAAATTATGGATAGTAAGAATTAATGCAGCAGCAAGAATGAATGGATTAACATACAGTAAATTAATTGCTGGATTAAAAAAAGCAAATGTTACTATCAACAGAAAGATGCTTGCAGAACTTGCAGTATCTGATAGCAAAGCTTTTGCAGAGCTTGCAGAAATTGCTAAAAAAGCTTAAGTTAATAAAAGATAAAAAAATGGCAGAAGCCATTTTTTTAATGGGGAAGACCCCAGACAGCTTATTGAAACAGCTATCTAGGGTCTTCATTATTTTAGCGTGAGAGAGAAGGTTTATAGGTACATTTTGCATCAGTTTTTCCATTCACCCCATTCGTGTTCAAGCGCCCAAGCGCCACTGGTCTGCTCTTGATTCAGCCACTCTCTACCATAGAGGGTACAGAGGCTGGTGCCGCCGCTCACAGCATTACAGCGCGGGTCGTCGGGTTTGACCACGAAACCAGCGCGCTCATCTGTGTGATGGCTGATGCCAACGACATCGACGCCAATGAGGACCGATTCGGTCTTTTCAGTCCACGAAAGCTCATAAGCCTCAAACTTACTGTTCATCCAGTAAAGCTCGCCATAAGCTTCGCAGTAGTCAACCACATCTTCGGCAACCTTCAAAGGTTTATCGCCGTTAACAGAGATATAGATGCAGTTGTCCTTTGCGTTAAAGAGCAAGAACTGAATTGACTCGATGGCACGATCTGCTTCTTCCGGACTGATCAAGCCATTTTTGTCGGGATCAGTATCATACTTGCCATCAGCGTTTTCACGGATGGGTTCACGAGTTTCGATAATCTTCCAGAGCCCGTCGCCAAAGTCATAGTCACGAACATGCTGACCATAGCGGTAGAGGGTGACCTTTGTGTTTTCACTCAGCCAAACTCCAAAGTAGCTATAGCAGAAAATATTGCTGTTGAAGACATAAGGGGCGGGGTAGTGGATGTTGCTTAAGTAGTACCCCGAGTTGTCGTAGATGTTGCCAAAGGAGTAGGTGGGGTACATGTGGTCGAAAGCGGAAGTATCTGCTGTACCATCCCGGAGAGCTTTTTGCATGGTATAGAAATCGCTCTCGAAGCTCTCGTCGACCGTCAGGCTAAAGTCATCACTGAAATAGTGAATGACCTTCTTGCCAGTTTTGTTGTACTCGGAAGATTTTGTCCAGTCACAGACGAACTCGTCATTGGACCAGTCGCAGAAATACAGCTTGCCGTCAGTACCGTAGTCGTAGTCAAGGGCGTCCTTAGTGATAAGCTCACAGGACTTGCTCTCGAAATTGTAAACGAAAAGGTAGCTATCGGCAGAGATGAGAACCCTCTTGTCTGTCTGGTCGACGACCAAGGCATACCAAATGGGATCAGGTAGGTCAATGTCAAGATAATAACGGGTGACGCTCCCATCAAGTTTTTCACCCTCCAAGAAGAAAATCCTCTCGAGGTGAGTGATGAAAGTGCCATGTTCCATCTCACCGTTGACCAGTGCTTTCGAACCAATGGAGCAATCGTACTCATAGTTTTTGTACGTGTCATCGGTGAAGAAAGCAACATGATAGGTCTTTTTTGTGGTATTGCCGTTTGTGTCGGTGTAGTCCTGAGCGTAGTCAGCCATAATTCCCTCATAGCCGTCAGGCGTGAAGGGAATATAGTTTGCTTCGCTTTCAACAGACCACGTGGTGGTACTTGCGGGTGCTCTCCCAATCAGGTTGGGAACGCTGGGCTTGGCGACGTAGTCGACAACGTCGACAGTGACTGTAGAGCTGACTTCGGGTTGGGAGGTCTCGGGAGCATCATGCTCAACAGAGTTGCTGACAGGAGAAGCTCCGCAGGCGGTCATGGTGCCAATCATCAGAATGGCAAGGATAAAGCTCAAAATGTTTTTCATAGTGTATAAACCTCATTCTTTCTTAGTTTTTTTATTCAGTTGTCAAAGTCCTTAGATGTATGCACAAGTGGTTTGTATCTCTCACGCTAATAAGAGTGTTTGCCCTAAGTGGGGCATACGTTAACACAAATGCATAAATCTATATATATTATACCAAATTTTTACAAATAAGTAAAGAAATGAACAAATTATGTAAATGTAATTAGCAAAAAATAGTGGTTTTTTCGTTGACAAAGGATATAAACTGTGTTATAATCTTTACTTGTAGACTGCTTAACTATGGTTCAGAAAGTCTAATTAAGTTTTAGATACCATATTTTTGGAGTTAGCGAGTATACGAAAAGGAGGTGCATTTTAAATGTACGCAATTATTGAAGCTTGTGGAAGACAATACAAGGTAGAAGAAGGAATGACAGTTTACTTCGAAAAATTAAATGAAGAAAAAGGAAAAAAAGTTACTTTTGATAAAGTAGTTTTGATTTCTAAAGACGGTAAAGTAGAAGTTGGAACACCTGTTATTGACGGAGCTAAAGTAGAAGGAAAAGTAGTTGACAATGGTAGAGGCAAAAAAGTTTTAGTTTACAAATACAAAGCTAAAAAGAATGAAAGAAAAACAATAGGACACAGACAAGACTACACTAAAGTAGAGATTACATCTATCAAAACTGCAACAAAAAAATCTACAAAGACAGAAAAAGCTGAAAAAGTAGAAGCTTAATTTTAAAGAGAATATAAAATTTTAAAACCGAGAGGAGTGAACTGAAAAATGGCACACAAAAAAGGTCAAGGTAGTGTTAAGAACGGAAGAGACAGTGAGTCAAAGAGACTTGGTGTGAAAAAATCTGACGGACAAATCGTAAAAGCTGGAAATATTATTATTAGACAAAGAGGAACTAATGTGCACCCAGGAACTAATGTTGGAATTGGTAGTGATGATACATTATTTGCTTTATCTGATGGAAAAGTTAAATTTGAAAGAAAAGGTAAAGACAAAAAACAAGTTAGCGTATATCCAGCTGAATAATAAATTATAAATTGATAAGTAGAAAACTTTTAGAACAAAACTAAAAGTTTTTTATTTTTTGCTTGAAAAAACTTTTTGTATATGATTTAATATGTGTATAATTATAAACCTTTTTAGGAGGACTTTTATGAAAGATAATAAGATAGTATCTATACTACTAATTGTATTGGTAGTGATAGTTTTAGGAGCTTTGGTTTTCTTTGGAGTTAAGACTTTTGGAAAAAAAGCAAGTGGAAATAATAAAGGACAAGGTGTAGAAGATGGGAACATGACAGAAGCAGGAGCACCTTTACTTGATTTAAGTTTAAGTACAGAAGAACCAGATCAAGAAGAAGTTACTATTTATGTAACAGCAACACCTGGTGAGGGTGATGAAAGTATTAACTATATTATATTACCAGACAAAAAAACAAGAATTCCGTCAGATACACATGATTTTGAAGTTACAGAAAATGGAACATATAGATTCCAAGCTGTTGGAAAAAATGGTGTAAGTACAACAGAGGAAATTAAAGTTACAAACATTAGAGAGATATCATCAGACCATCCATATATACCAGAAGGCTTTGAAGAAGTAGGTGGAGAAGTTGAAAATGGATATGTTATCCAAGACAGTTTTGGTAATCAATATGTTTGGGTACCAGTACCATCAGGTATACTTTCACGTAGTACAATGATGAGTACAGATTATACAGAATCAAATTCTTCTGCAACAGCATTAGTAAATAGTGTTGCTAAAAATTATGGTTTTTATATTGGTAGATTTGAAGCTAGCTCTTATGAAAAAGATGGCGTTAGGGTTGGCGCTAGTGTAGGAGACAAAATGCCATGGACTGATATAAGCTTTAGAGAGGCAGAAACAGCATCTTATGAGTCAGCAAATGTTTTTGGATATGAAGATGTTGCAACAGCTTTAGTTAGCAGTTATGCTTGGGATACAACACTTAGCTGGATAGAAGAGTCAGTAGCAAACTATTCTTCAAATACAAGCTATGGAAATTATTCAGGAACTATTTATCCAACAGGTTCAACAGAAAGCGATCAAATGAATCATATTTGTGATTTAGCTGGAAATGTTAGAGAATGGACTACTGAGGAATATAGTCAAGTTGAAGGACAAACTAAAAGAAAACCTAATAAAAAGGATGATACGTCAACAGGTATAAACAGAGTAGTTCGTGGAGGAAGTGCAAGCCTAAATAAAATTGCAAGCAGTAGGAATGGATATCCAGAAGAACTTACTGATGAATACTGGGGCTTTAGAATGGTGTTATACAAAAAATAAAATTTAAAATTAAGGAGCTTTAAAACAAAGCTCTTTTTTGTATGCTTTTTTAGGCTTGCAAAAGTTTGCAAAACATTATATAATATAGAAATCAATTTAAAGAAAGGGAGAGACGCAAATTATGAGTTATAATTTTAAAGAAGTAGAAAGAAAATGGCAAGAAAAATGGTACAGAGAAGGTACTTTTAATGCAAAAAATGATTACACAATGAAAAAGTGGTATGGTCTTATTGAGTTCCCATATCCTTCTGGTCAAGGATTACATGTAGGTCACCCAAGAAGTTATACAGCACTTGACATTATCGCAAGAAAGAAAAGAATGGAAGGATATAATGTTTTATATCCAATAGGTTTTGATGCGTTCGGACTCCCTGCCGAAAACTATGCTATAAAAAATCACGTACATCCTAAGATTACGACAGAAAACAATATAAATCATTTTAGAGAACAATTAAAAGCATTAGGTTTTTCTTTTGATTGGTCAAGAGAAGTAGATACAACAGATCCAAATTATTATAAATGGACACAATGGATATTTATACAATTATATAAGAATGGATTAGCATATAAAGCAACAATGCCTATTAACTTTTGTACAGGTTGTAAAGTAGGTTTAGCTAATGAAGAGGTTGTAAATGGCGTTTGTGAAAGATGTGGAAGTCCAGTAGTTCAAAAAGAGAAATCTCAATGGATGCTTGGAATTACAAAATATGCGCAAAGATTAATTGATGATTTAGATGATATTGATTTTTTAGAGAAGATAAAAACTCAACAAAGAAATTGGATTGGTAGAAGTGAAGGTGCAGAAGTAAACTTCAAACTTACAGTAGGAGATGATAGTTTATTAATCTATACTACAAGACCAGATACAATTTTCGGAGCCACATATATGGTAGTTGCTCCTGAGCATAATTTGATTGAAAAATATGCTGATAAAATAACTAACTTAGAAGAAGTAAAAGCTTATCAAGAAAAAGCAGCTTTGAAATCTGATTTTGAACGTTCAGAAATGAACAAAGACAAAACAGGTGTTGAAATAAAAGGTATTAAAGCTATAAATCCATTGACTAAAGAAGAAATACCAATTTGGGTTTCTGACTATGTATTAATTACTTATGGAACAGGTGCAATTATGGCTGTTCCTGCGCATGATGATAGAGACTTTGAATTTGCTACAAAATTCAATTTACCAATTAAGCAAGTTATCAAAGCAAAAGATGGAGAAGTAGGAGAACTTAAAGAAGCTTTTACAGATGTAAATAATGGAGTTGCTATTAATTCAGGATTTTTAGATGGTTTAGATAGTAAAGAGGCTATTCAAAAAGCAATAGAATATATAGAAGAAAATAAATTAGGTGAAAGAAAAGTAAATTACAAACTTCGTGATTGGGTATTTTCTCGTCAAAGATATTGGGGAGAGCC
>CANDKR010000017.1 GCA_947385375.1 uncultured Clostridia bacterium | reverse complement strand
AAAAAGATGAAAGCAAACACTCTCTTTTTGTGTCTACTTTCATCTTACCACTTCACTTTATAAGCCGTCTTTTCTTATTATTTATTTTTGTTTGTGATTTCTTCTAAGTCTAGAAGTTCTTGCCATCTAGCGTCAACTTCTTTTTGGAACTCTTCAATCATCCATTCATTTCCTGGTTTAAACATGTGTTTAAATCTCTTTTGAGGTTTTAAGAATTCTTCTATTGGAAGTTTGTTAACTGGTTTATAAGTAATTTTATAAACTCCATTTTCAACTTCATATAAAGGCCAATAGCAAGTCTCAATTGCTAGTTTATTTATAAGCATTAAATCTTCTGTGTTATAACCCCAACCTCTTGGACAAGGTGCAAGTACATTTAAGAAAGTAGCACCTTCTGTATAAATAGCTTTTTCTGCTTTTTCATATAAATCTTTGAAATTTAAGAAAGCAGCAGTTTGAGCAACATAAGGTAGGTGATGACCAACCATAATCTTAGCTAAATCTTTACGAGATTGCATTTTACCAGGTACTTTTGTACCAGCTGGTGTAGTTGTAGTATCTGCAAATTTTGGAGTGGCAGAAGAACGTTGAATACCTGTATTCATATATGCTCCATTATCATAGCAAACATAAAGCATATCATGTCCTCTTTCCATAGCTCCAGATAAACTTTGAATACCTATATCATAAGTACCACCATCACCACCAAAAGCAATAAATTTAGTAACTTTATCTTTATCTAACTTTCCAGTAGCTTTCATTGATCTGTAAGCAGCTTCTGCTCCTGAAAGTGTTGCACCAGCACATTCAAATGCTGTATGAATAAATGAATCTGTCCAAGCTGTATATGGATAAATGAAAGTTGAAACTTCCATACATCCTGTTGCGTTTGCAATAACAACATGATCTTCTGGTTTTACAGCTCTTAAAATCATTCTTGCAACTGGTGGAGCTCCACAACCAGCGCACATTCTATGTCCTGATGTAAGTCTTGATGGACGATTTTCAATTACATCTTTAATATTATAAGCCATTAGTTATCCCCCCTTACACCTAAATATCTATAAGGATTTTTAATATCCCCAGTTTTTACGATTTCTTCTAAATCTCTATATACTTTTTCAATATCATTAACAGTAGTATCTCTACCACCAATACCATAAACATAGTTAATAGTAGGTACATGAATGTTATTTACAAACATTCCAGATGTTACATCTTCAAATAATGCACCACCTGCTGCATTTAAAGAATCTGCTTTATCTAAAACTGCAATTGCTTTTAATTTTGAAAGAACTTTTGCAATTTCCTCAGCAGGGAATGGTCTAAATACTCTAACTTTTAATACACCTGCTTTAATTCCTTCTGCACGAAGTTTGTCGCAAGTAGCTTTTGAAGTACCTGCTGTTGAGTTCATACAAACTATTGCAACTTCTGCGTCATCTAATTTGTATTCTTCGAAGAAACCATATTTTCTACCAGTCATTTTTTCAAATTTTTCAGATACTTCTAAAATAACTTTTTTAGCAGCTACCATAGCATCTGCTTGTTGTTTTTTATGTTCAAAAAGATATGCTTGTAAATCTAAAGGACCAACAGCGATAGGCTCTTTATGATTTAATAAATAATGCTCTGGATTGTATTTTCCAACGAATTCTTTTACTTTGTCATCTTCAATTAATTCAATATTTTCAATTGAGTGTGAAGTTATGAAACCATCTTGGCAAACCATAAGTGGAAGAAGTACATCTTTGTGTTCAGCTATTTGATGAGCCATAATTAAATTATCATAAGCTTCTTGGTTAGTCTCTGAGAATAATTGTATCCAACCACTATCACGAGCTCCCATTGCATCAGAATGATCACAGTGAATATTAAGTGGTCCAGAAACAGCTCTGTTTACTAATGACATAACGATTGGAAGTCTTAAACTTGACGCAATATATATCATTTCCCACATTAAAGATAAACCATTTGCAGAAGTAGCAGTCATTGCTCTTCCACCAGCAGCTTCAGCACCGATACAAGCACTCATAGCACTATGTTCGCTTTCAACTGCAACAAATTCAGTGTCAACAGTACCATTACTTACAAAAGTTGAAAAGTATTGTGGTATTTCTGTTGAAGGTGTGATAGGGAAGGCAGCAACTACATCTGGGTTTATTTGTTTCATAGCAATTGCAGCAGCTTCATTACCACTTAAACGTTCTCTTATACTCATATATTTATATTCCTTTCTATTTCATTTCTATTGCGCCAAATGGGCAAACTTTTGCACATACGCCACAACCCTTGCAAGAATCAAAATCGAAGTCTAATCTTTTTCCGTCTTTTATAGGAATTGAATCTTCTGGGCAAACTGGATAGCAAAGTCCACATTGTTTGCATTTTTCTGGTATGAAACAAGGAGTAGTACTTCTCCAGTCACCAGTTTTGAACTCTTTAGCATTTCCAGCATTATAAATATTTCCACCAATAGTTAAATCTTGATATGGTGTTTTTGAATTTATTTCATTTTCAGTCATAATTTTCTAGTTCCTTTCTTAAATTATTGAACTTTCTCTACCTGTTTAAGAGCCATTTCTAATGCTTTCATATTTCCTTCAATAACTTCTGGCTTCTTAGCAAATTTATGCTTAAATGAACCAATCATGTCATTTAAGAAATCTTCATCAGACATTATTTCACTAACTTTAACAATAGCTGCAAGCATAGGAGTATTTGGAAAATATCTTCCTAAAGCTTCTTCAGAGATACTTCTAGCGTCTATTTTATAAACGCCACCTTTGTATCCTTTTAACTTTGATAATAGGTAGTCTTTATCTTTCGTAGTATTAATTACTAAAGCTCCGTCTTCTTTAAGACCGGCTGTAACATCTACGGATTCAAGAAGTGTGTCGTCTACGACAACAACAAAATCTGGTTCATAGATATTACTATGAACAGTTATTGGATTGTTCCCAATTCTGTTATAGGCTGTAATAGGAGCACCCATTCTTTCAGGACCGTACTCAGGAAAACCTTGAATATACTTACCTGTATTAAATGCTGCATCTGCTAAAAGAAGAGATGCTGTTTTAGCACCTTGACCGCCACGTCCGTGCCATCTAATTTCGATTAAATCTTTCATATATTGTCCTCCTTATAAACAAAGTCATTATATCACAAAAAAAATTAAAAGACTACGGATTTACAAAAAAAATAATATATTACAAAAATACTACAAAAATATTACAAAAAAATCACGAATTTCATTGACTTTTTTTAGAAAAAAATATAAGATATAACATATCGTTAAAATTAAATTTTAATAGTATGTTTAAGGAGGAAAACAATGGGAGAAGTTATTGTTATTACATCTGGAAAAGGCGGAGTTGGAAAAACTACAACAACAGCTAACTTAGGTTCTGCTCTAGCATTAGCTGGGAAAAAAGTAGCACTTGTTGATACTGATATTGGTTTAAGAAACCTTGATGTTGTTATGGGTTTAGAAAACAGAATTGTATATGATTTAATAGATGTAATCGAAGAAAAATGCAAATTAAGACAAGCATTAATTAAAGACAAGAGATTTAAAGAGCTTTTCTTACTTCCAGCAGCACAAACTAAAGATAAAACAGCTATTAATGAAGAACAAATGAGAGAACTAACAAATAAATTGAAAGAAGAGTTTGATTATATATTAATTGACTGTCCAGCCGGTATTGAGCAAGGCTTCAAAAATGCAATAGCTGGTGCAAATAGAGCGTTAGTTGTTACAACAGCAGAAATTTCAGCTATTAGAGATGCTGACAGAATAATAGGTTTGTTAGAAGCGTCTGAAATTAAAAATCCAGAACTTATAGTCAACAGATTAAGACCTGGTATGGTTAAAAAAGGCGAAATGATGGACGTTGATGAGATTGTGGATTTATTATCTATAGATTTGATTGGTGTTGTACCTGATGATGAGTATATAATTATTCAAACAAATAAAGGTGAACCAGTAATTTCAAATAAAAAAGCGCCTGCTGGAAAGGCTTATATTGAGATATCTAGAAGATTATTAGGCGAAAATATTGAAGTTACAGTTCCAGGAAAGGAAAGTGGTTTTCTCGCTAAATTAAAGCAATTATTTGGAAAAGCTTAGAAAGTAGTAAAAAGGGGTAGAGAAAATGTTTGAAAAATTAGGAAACTTTTTTAATAAAATGATTAAGCCAGAAGTAAAAGAGCTCACATCAAAAGATGCAGCAAAAGAGCGCTTGCACTTAGTGCTTATGCAAGATAGAGCAAATGTATCAGTGGATTTCTTAGAGCTTATGAAACAGGAAATTATAGATGTTATTAAAAAGTACATTGTAATTGATGAAAGCTCAATAGATGTTAGATTAACAAATAAAGAAAATGAAGATGGTACTACGGGAGCACCTTCTCTATATGCAAATATTCCGATTCTTAATATCAAAAATGATGTAAAAGCTGAAAAAATAAAAGATGGAACTTTGACCTATGAAAATGGCGAGCTAGAAAAAACACCAGAAACTGTTTCTGAACAAGTAATTGAAGTAGGACCTGTTCAAGAAGCATCAAGTGTAGTAGAACAAATCGAAGAAGCAATTGAAGAAATTGCAGAAGAAATACCAGAAGTTAAAGTACAAGTAACACACGTAGTAGATGATGATATTGAAGGGTTAGACAATATTGAAGAATTAGATGATGAAGATATTGAAGACGTTACTTTTGATGATTTATTAAAAAAAGCTGAAGAGGAAGAAGCTATCGAACCAATAGTTAAATTTGCTGAGGAAGAAGAAAAAGAAATAGAAGAAAAGCCAGAAAAAGTTACAAATACAACTATAACTGTTGATAATACAACAGATGAAGTAGAAGAAAGCATAGAAAATGGCGAAAGTGATAAAATAGGAGCAGATGTAGAAACTATTGAGCCAGAAATAGCAGGAATTGAAGATAAAGTTGAAACAGAACCAGTAGAGGCAGAAACTGAAAAAGAAGAAGTAACAGAGCCAGAAGAAGTAGCCCAAGAAGTTGAAAAAGTTGAAACTGAAGAAAAAGTTGAGATTGAAGAAAAGGCTGAGACTGAAGCTGATGAAAAGATAGAAGATGTTAAAGAAGAAAAAGAAGACGTAGTAGAAGAAGTTGAAAAAGTTGAAAATGAGGAAGAAACTGTTACAGAAATAGAAGAGAAAAAAGAAGAAGTTACAGAACTAGTAGAAGAAAATATAGAGAGTGTGGAACCAGTAGAAGAAAAAACAGAGAGTGTAGAAACAATAGAGGAAAACGCAGATACTGTAGAAACAAAGTCAGAAGAAGTCGAAGAAGTTAAAGCAGAAGAAGTTAATGTAGAAGAGAAGGAAGAAGATAAAGAAGACGAAACATCAAAAGAAAGTAGTGAAGATGTAGAAAGTACAGAATCTGATGAAACTTCAAAAGTAGAAGAAACTGTAGCTGAGGAAGAAGAAAAACCAGCTGAGAAGAAAACTACTAAAAAGAAAAAATCAGGTGCCAAGAAAAAGAAAAGATAGGAGTAAGTAATGAAGAAAAAATTACTTAAAAATATGGAATGGAGTATTCTAGTTGTTACTGCTTTATTAGTAATAATAGGATTATTTGCATTGTTTTCTGCAACTCAAAGTACGGATTATAAAGAGTTTCAAAAACAATTGCAATGGATAGCAATTAGTATTCCATTTCTTATTTTAGCTACAATGATAGATTATAATGTAATTATAAGATTTTCTTCACTAGGCTATTTACTAACAATACCATTACTAGTTGGAGTTTTGTTTACAGAAGCAAGAAGTGGGGCAAGAAGCTGGTATAAACTTGGTGAAAATCTTTCTTTTCAACCATCAGAGGTTGCAAAGATTATTGTAATTTTATTTTTAGCATTTATCTTAAATAAATTACAACTAAAAGGTAGAAGAGAGATAAATAAAATCTGGAAATTGATTGCTTTTGCTATATTTGCTGCAATACCAGTAGCACTTATCGTAAAACAACCAGACTATGGAACAGCAGCAGCTTTTATTACAGCAATAGCGTTTATGCTTTTTGTTTCAGGTATTGATAAGAAATATGTTATCACAGCTATTTTATTAGTAGTAATAGCTGTTCCGATTTTGTATAATTATGTATTACCAGATCATGCTGTAAACAGAATAAAAGTATTTTTAAATCCAGAATTAGACCCAAGAGGTGCAGGTTATAATATTAAACAGTCAAAACTTGCAATAGGTGCAGGACAGGTTTTGGGTATGGGATATAGACAAGGAAATCAAACACAGCTAGGTTTCTTACATCCAAAGACTACTGACTTTATATTCTCAGTAATTGGGGAAGAATTAGGGTTTATTGCAACAGGTGGAATAGTAATTTTGTATATAGTGCTTATTACAAAATCTATATATATAGCTAAAACAGCGAAAGATAATATTGGTTCGTATGTAGCAATAGGAATTGCAGGAATATTCTTTTTTCACTTTATGGAAAATATAGGAATGACTATTGGACTTCTTCCTATAACTGGTGTTCCGCTTCCATTTGTAAGCTATGGTGGAAGTTCTATGGTCACAAATTTTATTTGTATAGGACTACTATTAAATATAAGTAGTAGGCGTCAAAGAGCAATATTTGTGGAGTAAATATGTATTTAAAAAAATTACAAATCGGTGATGTTGAGTTAGAAAATAATATAATACTAGCGCCAATGGCAGGAGTAACAGACCTGCCTTTTCGTATTATTTGCAAAAAGTATGGAAATCCGGGTTTAGTTTGTAATGAGATGGTTAGTAGTAAAGCTATTGTGTATGAGGACGAAAAAACAAAGTTAATGCTAACTACAGAAAAAGAAAAAAGACCAATTTCAATGCAGATTTTTGGAAGTGAACCTGAAACTATGGGTAAAGCAGGAAAAACTGTGAGTGAAATTGCAGATATATTAGATATAAATATGGGGTGTCCTGCTCCAAAGGTAGTAAAAAATGGAGATGGTAGTAAGCTTTTACTAAATTTAGATTTAGTAGGAGAGATTGTATCAGAAGTAGTAAAAAATTCTAGTAAGCCAGTTACTGTAAAGATTAGAAAAGGTTGGGATGATAAAAATGTTGTTGCAGTAGAAGCAGCAAAGATTATAGAAGAGGCTGGAGCATCAGCAATAGTAGTTCACGGAAGAACAAGAGAAGAGTTTTATAGTGGCATAGCAGACTGGAATATCATAAAAAAAGTTAAAGATAGTGTATCAATTCCAGTAATTGGAAATGGCGATATAAAATCAGAAATAAGTGCTTTAGAAATGTTCAAAACTACTGGAGTAGATGGAATTATGATAGGAAGAGGAGCACTTGGCAATCCTTGGATATTTAAGAATATAGCATATTATTTAGAAAATGGAAAACTAGCTAAAGATGTGCCAAAAGAAGAAAAATATAAGGTTATTTTAGAACATTATGATTTGTTAGAACAAGAAAAAGGCGAGTACACAGCCACTCGAGAGATTAGAAAACATATTGCTTGGTATGTAAAAGGTTTACCAAATGCAAGCGTAATGCGTGATAGGATAAATTCGGTAAATTCGACAGAAGAATTTAGAGAAATCTTAAAAGAATACTTTGAAAATACATAAACGTGAAAAACTTCTCATAAGTTGTAGTGGGAGGTTTTTTATTTTGAAAAAGAAGTACATAATTTTGTTTTTTGTCATAATTTTACTAATTATTTTTGCGATTTGCTATTATAATACTTCAAATTTTGGAAACAATATAAGTGTAAACAATGAAAACAAGGTTGTTGATTATATTTTAAATATTAATGATTATGAAGCAGAAATTGAAGTAACAGTTGAAAGCAACAAAACTACGAATATTTATGAACTGAAACAGTGTGTGTCAGGAGATAGTAGTAGTTTAGAGGTACTTAGCAAAGGCAAAATCGGAGGCTTAAAAATTGAGTTTAAGGATAAGACTTTAAAAGTGCAGAATACGGAACTTAAGCTAGATAAAATCTACGAAAATTATGAACCACTGGTGGATAATTTGCTCTTTTTAAATACGTTCATAAAATGCTTTAAGGAAAGTGATTCTACTACATATATGGAAGGGAATTTTATCGTGTTTGAAATCCCAAGAGTTGCAAAATTATATGTAGATATGAAAGATTCAAAGCCTACGAAATTAGAAATCAAAGATAATACCAAAAAGACTAATATTTGCATAAACTATAATAGTATAGAAATAAAATAAAATCAACAATTCTATATGTTATTTAGTAGGAGTGAATATTATGGTAATAAAAAGAGGAGATATGTTCTATGCTGACTTAAGTCCGGTTGTTGGTTCTGAGCAAGGGGGGATAAGACCAGTCCTTATAATTCAAAACGATACTGGAAATAAATATAGTCCTACGGTAATTGCAGCTGCAATTACTTCACAGACAGGAAAAAACAAGTTACCAACTCATATAGAGATAGGTTCAAATGGAAATGGTCTGAAATCTGATTCTGTCGTGCTTGCAGAGCAAATAAGAACAATCGACAAAAGCAGATTGAAAGAGAAAATAGGACATATAGATGATACAAAACTAATGGGAAAAGTAAATAGCGCAATAGGTATAAGCTTCGGCTTAGAAGAATAAAAAAACCTATGAAGAGAAATCTTCATAGGTTTTTTTATTCCAAATTTAGAATTCACAATTTTTTGGAGTTCTAGGGAATGGAAGTACATCACGGATGTTTTGCATACCAGTAATATACATCATTAGTCTTTCAAAACCTAGACCAAATCCAGCATGTGGCACGCTTCCATATTTTCTTAAATCTAAGTACCACCAATAATCTTCTTCACTAAGACCTAGAGTCTTGATTTTATTTTGTAAGATTTCTAAGCTGTCCTCTCTTTGGCTACCACCAATAATTTCACCAATACCTGGTGCTAAAAGGTCAGTAGCTGCAACAGTTTTTCCGTCTGGATTTTGCTTCATATAGAAAGCTTTAATTTCAGCAGGATAATCTGTAACGAAAACTGGTTTTTTAAATATTTGTTCACTTAAGAAACGCTCATGTTCAGTTTGTAAGTCACAACCCCAAGATACTTTAAATTCAAATTTATCATTGTGTTTTTCAAGTTCTGCAACTGCGTCTGTATAAGAAATTCTACCAAACTCAGAATTTAGAACATTGTGTAATCTTTCAAGTAAAGTAGTATCAACGAATTGATTGAAGAATTGCATTTCTTCTGGGCAGTTGTCAAGCACATACTGAATAACATATTTAAGCATATCTTCTGCTAGGTCCATATCATCTTTTAAGTCTGCAAAGCAGATTTCAGGCTCTATCATCCAAAACTCAGCAGCATGCTTTACTGTGTTTGAATTTTCTGCTCTAAAAGTAGGTCCAAAAGTATATACATTTCTAAAAGCAAAAGCATAAGTTTCAACATCAAGTTGTCCGCTAACAGTAAGGTGTGCTGGTTTTCCAAAGAAATCTTTTGAAAAATCAATCTCTCCGTCTTCTGTAAGTGGAACATTTTTAAGGTCGAAAGTGTTTAAGTTAAACATTTCTCCAGCACCTTCGCAATCACTACTAGTGATAAGTGGTGTATGAACATATACGAAGTTTCTTTCTTGGAAGAACTTGTGTATAGCATAAGATAAGACTGAACGTACTCTAAATACTGCATTAAAAGTATTTGTTCTAGGTCTTAAATGTGCGATTGTTCTTAAGTATTCAAAACTATGACGTTTCTTTTGAAGTGGATATTCAGGGTCTGAACTTGCGATAAGTTCTACTTTAGTTGCTTTTAATTCAAAGGCTTGTTTCGCATTTTCGGTTTTTGTGAAAATACCTGTAACTTCAATAGATGAACTGATTGTAAATTTACAGATTTCTTCAAAGTTAGGAAGAGTTGTATCAAAAACTATTTGTAAATTTTTGAAAAAGCTTCCATCATTAATTTCTATAAAACCAAAAGTTTTAGAATCTCTAACAGTTTTTATCCAACCAGAAACTTTAATTTCTTTTGTATAATAATTTTCAGAGTTTCTAAACAAATCTCTAATAAGTATATTTTCCATAATTATCCTCCAATTATAAGATACCCATATTATATAAGATTTATCAAGGAAATTCAATATATACGCAAAAAAATGTTGTTGAATGTTGATGCTTATGTAAACTTATGGTATAATAGTAACTGTATGGAAAAAGAATAGGGGAGTAGGATGAAAGAAATATTAAAAAAAATTTATAGATTATTAGAGAGAAAACAGAAAATAAGCTTTTTAGTTATTATCCTTATAATGATAATTTCAGCAGGATTAACACAAGTAACCCCAAAGGCAATAGGTTGGCTTACAGATGATATTTTAAATGTAAATAATGTATCATTTGAAAAAGTTATACCATTCCTTTTATTGATACTTGTTGTAAATGTTGTAAATGAGATCATTAAAATAGTAAGAAGAGTAATGGTAGAAGACACGGCAACAAGAACTGAGAAAAAAGCAAGAGGTATGGTAATAACATCATTACTAAAAGCACCATTATCATATTTTAAAGAAAATATGACTGGAAATATTCACGGCAGATTAAATAGATGCTTAGAAGGAACTATTAAATTAGAAAAACTACTATTCATGGATTTTGCACCAGCAATTTTTAATGGTATAGCTGCCATAATTACAATATTTATTACACTTCCAGTTGTTTTAGCACTACCTATGATGCTTGTAATTCCAATTGGTGTATTTATAGTTATGAAGCAAATAAACAGTCAAAAAGGCATAAGAGTAGAGCTATTAGATAGCAAATCACAGATGGATGGAACAATAGTTGAGCTTATAAATGGAATTGAAGTAATTAGGATTTGTGATAGTGTAGATTTTGAAAGCAATAGATTTGATAATAAATCAGAATTTTTAAGAAAAAAGGAAATGAAGCATCATATTGCTATGGCAGGTTTTGACTGCTTGAAGTTCGTAAATCAAGCAGTATTTACGGTACTTATTATAGGAATATCAACATATTTAGCTACAAAAGATATTATTTCAGTAGGTAGTGTACTTACTGCATATCTTTGCTTTAATCAGCTAATTAAGCCATTAGAGGAGTTACATAGAATATTTGATGAATTATCAGAGTGTACAGTTTTAGCAAAAGACTTCTTTAAAATGGTAGAGCTTCCAAGTGATTTCTCATACAATGAAATAATGAAGAGCTCTGAAACAAAACCAACAGAAACAATAGTTGCTATAAAAGATTTTGATTTTTATTATAATGAAGATAAAACAAAAGTAATATTAGATAAGTTTAATTTAGACATAGAAAAAGGTATGTTTTTAGGGATTGCAGGACCTAGTGGTTGTGGTAAATCATCTTTAATAAAGGCAATTACTAAACTAGAAAAAGGCTATGGAGATATTATTATAGATTCTAAAAAACTAGAAACTCTAAGTAGAAAAGATATAGCAGAGCTTATTGCATTAGTGCCTCAAACTCCATTTTTAATTGCTGGAACTATTTATGAAAATATTTGTTATGGTATAGATAGAGAAGTTCAAATAGAAGAAGTCGAAGAAGCTGCAAAACGTGCATACATATATGATTATATAGATGGATTGCCTGAAAGATTTAATGCACCAGTAGCAGAGGGTGGAAGTAATTTATCTGGCGGACAAAGACAAAGGATTGCAATTGCAAGAATATTTTTAAGAAAACCAAAAATACTAATTTTAGATGAAGCAACTTCAGCACTTGATAATACTTCTGAAAAGCATATACAAACAGAGATAGAAAAGTTACAAGAAGAAAATAATACTACAGTTATTTCTATTGCACATAGGTTGTCAACTTTGAAAAATTGTAATAAAATAATAGTATTAAATAAAGGACATATTGAAGAGAGTGGAAAATATGACGAATTAATTGAGAACAACGGTATGTTTAGCGATATGTACTACGGAAAATTAAAATAGAAGAGGGTAGAATGAGAAAAATTTTAGCAAGTGATTATGATAATACTTTTTATGTGAATGATGAAGATATTGAATTAAATAAAAAGGCTGTTAAAAAGTTTAGAGATGCGGGTAATCTATTTATAATTGCAACTGGCAGAAGCTATATGGATTTACAAAAAAAGGTAAATACATATAATTTAGTTTACGATTATGCAATTATAGATCATGGAGCTGGTATAATCGATAATGAAGGTAATGGAATAGATAGTGTTTATATTGAGAATAGCATTGTACCTAGTATAAAAAATGACTTACGATTAGAAACTTCTATTAGTAATTTTTGTTGTAGTATGTTTGATAGTAGGGTAGACTTTGACCATAAAAATTTGACTAAAATTGATGTAAAGTACAAGACTAAAGAAGAAGCTTGGCAAGTTAATGAAGAGATTAATAAGAAATATGGAGATTACGTTATATCATACTTTTTAACAAGTAATGCAATAGAGATTATTTCTAATAAAACTAATAAATCTCATGCAATAGGAGTATTAGCAAAGCTTCTTGGTATTGATAAAAACAATATTTATACTATTGGTGATGGTTATAGTGATATGGAAATGATAAGAGATTTTAATGGATATCGTATGGATGATTCAGTAGAAGCTTTAAAAGAAATGACCAATAAGAGTGTAAAAAGCGTAGCTGAATTAGTAAGAATTATAGAGACTCATTAGTTAAATACTAATGAGTTTTTTAAATAATTGGATAGCTTTCCTTTTTATGGTAATACTTAATATTATTGGGAGGTGATAGTATGACTACTAAAGAACTTTTGTATGTTGAGGATGCCTTAGGACACGAAAAATTTATGAAATGTTGTAGTAAAGATACTGCGGCTATGCTAAAAGATGCTAGTTTATCTGCATATATAGAAAGCCTAGAGAAAAAACACGAAGAGATTTACAACAAATTTTTAAATTTATTATAAGGAGGAAATATGGAAGATAGAGATTTAATGGAGAAGGAATTACTAGTAATCAAAGGTGTTTGTGATTTATACTTACACGGTGCTATCGAGTCATCAACTAAAGATGTCCACGATGCTTTTAAATGTGCACTTAATGAATCATTAGATATCCAAAACAAAATTTATAATCTAATGGCTGAAAAAGGTTGGTATAAAGCAGAATGTGCGGAACAACAAAAAATTGACCAAGCAAAGCAAAAATTTGCAAGTCAAAACTAAATAATAAAAAGACTGATGATAGATTTTTCTATTTATCAGTCTTTTTTTGTAGTAAAATAAGAAATAATATATTGATATATTAAATTTTTATTCAAACTGGGAAATGTTTCCATTAAATGCTGAAAAAGTTTGAGAAATTTCAAAAATAATATTTATAAAAATTATAGACTTTTTAATCAAAATATATTAAAATGTTTTGCATAGAAAGTAAGTTAAGTAGATGTGTGTGTTACTCTCGACCTTGATTTCTTATCAAGAGTTAGGGGGTGAGGCTATGTTAGAGATATTTGCATTCCTAGTAATAGGTTTAATGCTTTCAATAACAATAAATTTAGCCTTGCTATGTATTCTATACATACAATGGGTTAATAAACAGCTTAAATAAAAAATACTACACATTTGCTCCGCCAAGCGATGTGTAGTTTACCAAATATATGGGTAACCACATTTCTATGGTTACTTACTTTCTATCTTTATTATACTCTATTTTTCATATAAAAGTCAAGAAATACTAAATTAAATAATAACTTTTGTAAGAAAATGTACCGAATAAGAAATGTTTCCTATTGTTGTTTAAATAATTTTGAATAAAAAAATCTCGATAAAATCGAGATTTTTGGTAGCGACGGTGAGATTCGAACTTACGACCTGCCGGGTATGAACCGGATGCTCTAGCCAACTGAGCTACGTCGCCATAAACACAATAACTATTATACTTGCAAAATGGACTTTTGTCAATATTTTCTCTAAAAATTATCAAATTATTCAATTATCTTTATTATTCAGAATATTCTCAATGAATTCGCCTATTTGCATAGTATTCATATCAAGTATTTTTATTAAATTAGCAAAAACATCAGGTCTAGGAATACTTTGCTCATTATCAATACGCACATAATGTCTAAGACTTATTTGCAATTTTTCAGCCATTTCAGCTTGAGTATAGTTCTTTTTTGTTCTTAATTCTTTTATCATATAATCACCTTATGACAATTATTTCACAGTAGCATAAGTTTTTGTATTGACATTAAATGTCACGTTGTGATATTATTTAACAAATGACATTTAATGTCATAAATAGGTTTTGAGGTAAACAATGCAAGTAGAAGCTTTAGAAGTAGTGAAAAAAGAGAAAAAAGCAAATTTAAAAGAGGGAAGAGAGTCTAATATTGAGTTGTTAAGAATAGTTTCAACACTATTTATTTTTGTATATCATTATATGATTGCAGGAGCTATTTCAGAGGTATATGTTTATACAAATAATAAAATAGTAGCTTTATTTCTTTCAACAGAAGGTCAAGTCGGAGTAAATATATTTTTTCTAATTACTGGATATTTTATGATAAATTCAAAGTTTAAAATAAGAAAATTACTAAAATTATTTTTACAAGTTTTTTTCTATTCAGTAGGTTTAACTTTATTAGAATTATATACTAGCCAATTAAGCTTTAAAGATATGGATATAGCTCCTTTTTTAAAGCCTATTACACAAAATATATATTGGTTTGCTACTGTCTATGCGTATGTGTACATATTTACACCATTTTTAAACAAAATGATAAAGGGACTTGGTAAACGAGGTTGTGAGGTATTCCTAATATTTTTTGGAGTGCTATTGTCAATTTTACCTACATTTTTCAATAAATATTTTATGTATTCAGAACTAAGATGGGGAATATATATGTATGTTTTAGGAGCTTACATTAATTTATTCAAAATAGAATTTAGAAATAAAAAGACAGGATTATTAATAGCGATATTTCACCCAATATGTATATTTTTATTAGAAATTTTAGTGATATTTTTAGATAAAAAATTTGGTATTCATATTAGTAAAGACAAATGCATTTGTATGTATAGTATATATAGCATAGTTGGTGCAGTAGGTTATTTCCTTTTCTTTAAAAGTTTGAAAATCAAGCAAAGCAAAATTATAAACTATATTTCGAAAGTGAGTTTTGTTACATTTTTGATTTCAGGACATCAACTATATCAAAGACATTTCTGGTTTTTAGATTGTAGAACTGATTTAGTCATTAACTCACCAATATATGTTTTCCTATTGCATATGATATTATGCGTAATTGGAATATATATACTTGCTATAATTACTGAATTTTTAAGAGTAAATTTGTTAGAAAAACCTTTATTTAGAATATTGAAAATAAAACCATTAGATAGGTTTTTAAATAAGTTTGATAACTGGATAAATGTAATATAAAACAACCCAGATGTTTAAATCATCTGGGCATTTTTTATTTTAAATAAAATTCTATCATTTTTTTGTATTGGTCTTGAGCGTTTAAACAAGTATCGATTAAATAACCTTTTTCTTTATTTAATTGATATTCTTTAAGCCCTCTATAATAGAATAACTTGTCTTTATCTAATATGATAAATGGAATAATATTGTGTTTTAGACACTCCTTAAAAGCAATTATTCTGCCAATCCTTCCGTTGCCATCTTGGAAAGGGTGGATTTTTTCAAATTTTGCGTGGAATTCTACAATATCTTTGAAAGTAACTTCTGTTAGTGAATTATACCAATCAAGTAGCTTTTGCATATTTTTTGATACATCTTTTGGTGCTATGGTTTTTATCTCGCCTACTGAATTAGCTATTTTTTTATACTCACCTACATTAAACCAGTCTTTCTGACTGTCAGAAGTACTCATTTTCAGAATTTTATGAAATTCTTTTATCATTTCTTCAGTTAATGGTTCACTAGCAATATCAATCATATAATCAATTAATTTAAAGTGGTTTGTTGTTTCGATGATATCATTAACATTAGCAATTGTTTGCTTATCAAAAAACAGTGTATTAGTTTCAAATATGAACCTAGTTTGTTCTTCTGTCAAAGTACTTCCTTCAATATGATTGGTATTATAAGTGAAGGCAATTTGTGTATTATGATACAAGTTGCCTTTTAATTTCATATATTTTTGTTCTCTAAGAACATCTAAAATATTAATATTATCAAAGTCGAAAACATTTTCTGCATCATTTAAGAATATATCTAAACTTACTTCAAATATTTCTGATAATTTTTTTAAAGCAGAAATATTGGGTTCTAGCATATTAGACTCATATTTAGAAACCGTAGCAGGCTCAACACCTAATATCTCGGCAATTTCTTTTTGTGTCATTTTCTTGTTTTCACGATATAATTTAATTTTACTTCCTAAATTCATAAAATTCACTTCCTCTTGTATATTATATCATATTGTTTCCAAAAAGGAAATATAAAATTAAAATTACAGCATTTAAAATTCTTTTTTAGAAACATAAGCTGTACAATTTACTTTTTCTATATAATTATGATATAATTTACAAGAATTTTATCAAGAAAGAAGAGGAAGAATATGTTAAAAATAGTTATCATTGTTTTGGCTATAATCATAGCGATTTTGTTTATAATTACAAAGCTAATTTTAAATCAAGTTTTTGGAAAAAGATGTGAAGGAAATCCAAATTTGAAATACTTTACAGCAGATGACTTTGAAGAACTGGATAGTAAAAAAATAGAATTTAAATCAAACAAAGAGCAGATGCTAAGAGGATTTATATATACAAATAAAAACATAAAAGAATATAAAGGGATTGTTGTATTTGTGCATGGAATGGGAGCAGGGCATTTAAGCTATACAACAGAAATAAATACTTTTGCAAAAAAAGGATTTATGGTTATTTCTTATGATAATACTGGAACTTGTACATCAGAAGGAAAAGGCTTAAAGGGATTTTTCCAATCAGTAATAGACTTGAAATATGCACTAAAATATATTAGTGAGGATAAAGACTTAAATACATATTCTATAACTTTAGTAGGACATTCTTGGGGTGCTTATACAGTTTGCCAAGAGTTACAATATAGTCCTAAAGTAAAAGGAGTAGTTGCAATGTCAGGTTTTAATAATTCTTCTCAAATTATTTGTGATTCAATGAAGGATATGACTAAAAAGAACTTCATATTTTTAAAGCCTTTTATAACAATTCTAAACTTTATTACTTTTGGAAAAGCAGGAATTCAAAATACAGTTGATATACTAAAGAAAACAGAAGTGCCTGTGCTTGTATTACAAGGAGATAGCGATACTTCAGTAGCACTTTCTAATAGTTTAGTTTCAAAAAAGCTAGAAGATAAATCAAATATAAAAACTATTCTTTATAAAGGTAAAAATCATAATGTATATCAAACTTTAGAGTCTGAAAAATACGTAACAGATACATTTGCAGAGATTAGAAATATCGGTAAACAATATAAAGGTAAAATTCCAAAAGAAGAGTGTGAAAGATTATATGGAAATATTGATTATAAAAAGATAACAGAAGAAGACGCAGAAGTAATGAATACGATTATAAAATTCCTTGAAGAAAAAATGTAACCTTTTCTAAAAAAACGGTATTATATAAGTGAAAGTACTTTTACAGGGAGTTTAGATCTAAATTGGACGATAATAGAATAATAAGAGAGTTTGAAGAAAATGACGAATTAAATATCGAAAAGGTAATTAAAACGTACAATACATATATCTATACTGTATTAAAAAATTCAATAGCAAATGAAGAAGATATACAAGAGATATTGTCAGATGTGTTTTTTATATTTTGGAAAAAGGCAGATACCCTAGATGAAGAAATAAAAGTAAAACCTTATTTAATCGGCATTGCAAGAAACTTAATAAAAAAGAAATACAGGAATTACAAGGTAAATTATGAATTTGAAAGCTTTGATGATTTACAAAATGAAATCTATTCTAACATAGATGTTGTAAGTAGCTTAGACAATTCTAATAAAATTGATATTATAGAAGAAGTTTTAAATTCAATAAAAGCCCAAGAAAAAGAAATTTTCATTATGTTTTATTATCAAAATAAAAAAATTAAAAATATAGCTAAAACGCTTGATATATCAACGCCAAAGGTGAAAGTAACGTTACATAGAGTAAGAAAATTAGTAAAGAAAAAACTAAAAGAAAGGGGATACAACTATGGGAAATAACGATTTAGAAAGAAGAATAATAAATAATGTTAGAAACAAAATAGTTGTATCTAACTTAGAAAAGGAGGCAGATATGAAGATTTCTAGAAGAAAAACAATAACTTCTGTAATTGCGATATTGCTAGTGTTTATGTCAGGTAGTTTCCTTACAGTAAATGCTGCAACTGATGGGCAACTCGCCAAAGATGTTAAAAATATTATAAATTGCACTTTTGATACAGCTAAATATAAACAAACAGAAGGAAAAGAAGGAGTAGACGATAAAGGCAATAAGTATTACCAATATAAATTAGAGTCACTTGATGGAGAAGAAGAGGTTGAAATCGTAACTTACAAAGATATAGACACAAATGCATATTATAATGTAGATTATAATATAGACGAAGACGGAAACGCAACAATGAATATATCAGCAACCTCAGAATCAACTGGAACAGATAAAAAGTAAAGGAATATATAAAATGAAAGTATTAATAGTATCTGGCGGAAATGTAGATATACAAATTCTAGCAAAAGCTTATGATAAAATTATAGCAGTCGATAAAGGTTTAGAAAGCATATATAATCAAAATGTACATCCTGATTATATCGTAGGCGATTTCGATTCAGTCGATAAAAATATAATTGATTTCTATAAAAAACAAGGAATAGAAATTCAAAAATATAATCCTGAAAAAGATTATACAGATACAGAGCTAGGAATTGAATGTGCACTAACATTAAAGCCAGATGCTATAAGGATTATAGGAGGGATAGGAACAAGAATCGACCATACTTTAGCCAATATACATATTTTAACTAAGTGTCTAGAAAAAAATATAAAGTGTGATATTGTAGACTCTCATAATAGGATTTATTTAATAGATAAATTTGCTAAAATCGATAGGAATAAAGTCTATGGTAAATTTATATCAATAATTCCACTTACTAGTGAGGTAACTGGAATTACGCTAAGAGGTTTTAAATATCCACTAACCAATTATAATTTAAGCTTTGGAAAAAGCTTAGGAATAAGTAATGAGCTCGTACAGGAGACTGCAAGTATAACGATAAATAAAGGCGTTTTAATTGTAGTTGAAAGTAAAGATTAAAATAAAAAATTACTTTATACGAAAGTATGGAGTAATTTTTCTTTTTATGATAGAATTATAAAAAATAACTTTATGGAGGAATTTGAAATGGAATTTACTGATAAAGGTTTTATTAAAATAGAAGTTAAAGATTTAATTGACTGGCAAGGTGGAAACGGAGATGGGTGCCTTGTGTCAAATAGGATTACTAAAGATGGTTGGAAAGTTGGATATATGTATAGAGAAGCACCTGATGAGGGAAGACCTGATAGTGGTTGGAGATTTATGAAAGGTGATGAGTCTAATGAATACAGTTCAAGTCCTTCAAACTTAAATGTTTTTAAAATCAATACAATTTGCAATTATGACCCAGATATTATTCCATATTTAAAAGCACCAGTAGGCTCAGGATTTATAAGAGTTTCAGACCATAAATTTGAAGAAGACCATCAAGATAAAAAAATTTACTATGCAAAACAAGAAAGATGTAAAGAGTAAGATAAAAGCCAGTAACTAAAAGTTACTGGCTTTTTTTAACATTCGATAAGCCACATATTGACAGGCTCGATTTTAAATTTATATTCAATATCTTCTGAGATTTTATCATAGTCATTAATTATACATATAGCAGAAAATCTTTTTTCATATAAAGTAAAACCTGATTGTATAAGTGCTCCTTTTGCATCAAATGAACCTGTTGAGTAATATCCAAATCCAAGTTCGTTATCATCTTTATCTAAAATAATAACCTTTATAGAACCATCTAGTAGAGCATCAGTACCTAATAGTTGCAAGTTTTCTTTTAATCTAACAAATCCAGAGACTCTAACGTTTTTACTTTTTAGAACTAAGCATTTTAATTCAGAAAATTCTAAGTGGCTAAACTTTTCTTCGACATTTGACTCATCACAAATTTTTTGGTGGAAATTATCTATAGCTTCTTTATGCTTGTTAAGAGCAAGTTTGTAGGCAGATACTGTTGAATATGCTTCACTAACAGAAGATAAGTCTTCTTTTTTTGGTTTAGTATCTGTTTCCACAGGTTCATCAATTTTTTCGCCAGCAAGCTGAGCTGTTTTTAGAGCATCTCTATAAAGTTTTTCTAAGTAAGAAATATATTTTTCTTTTCCTTTAATTTTAGCTCTATTTTCAGCATCTTCGAACTCTTTTAGGTCTCTTTGTCTAAGTTCATTTAATATTTGCTTTTGTTCTTCTATTTCGGCATTTTCTACGAGAGGTTTTCCAACTTCATAGCATTTTTTAGCTTCTTCAATATCGGTAATTCCATAAGAACCAGCAATAATTTTCAAAACCTCTAATTCTTCTGGCGTATCAAAAGAAGATACTGATTTTTCTCTGCACTTTATGAAAACAAATTTACATTTTTTCTCATATTCTTCTTGTACAGTGTTATCCAATATTTCTTTTTTCTTTTCAATATCAATTTGTACAGATTTTTTGCTAGTATAGCAATATAATGCAATAATTACTAAAAGCCAAGCAATTAAAACTACAATAATTGTCATTTGTAATCTCCTTATATAATTTGATTATAGCATTATACAATTTTTAAATCAATAAATCATAGAGTATTTTTCAATTTTATGATATGATATCAAAAATGGAGGATAAGCGCTATGAAAAAAGTATTATTTGTTTGTTTAGGTAATATTTGTAGGTCACCTATGGCAGAAATGGTTTTTAAAGACCTAGTAAGAAAAAATGGTTTAGAAAAAGAATTTTATATAGATTCTGCCGCGACTAGTTCAGAAGAGGTAGGAAATGGTATTCATTATGGGACAGTGCAAAAATTACGTAAAGAAGGCATACCATTTACAGACCATAGAGCAAGAAGAATAACAAAAGAAGATTATGAAAAATTTGATTATATTATAGGTATGGAAGAGCGTAATATTATAAATATACTACGTATTATTGAAGATGATAAAGAGCAAAAAGTTTGTAGATTATTAGATTTTACAGATAACCCAAGAGATATTGCAGACCCTTGGTATACTGGAAATTTTGATGTAACTTACAAAGATGTGCTAGAAGGCTGTAAAGCTTTGTTAAATCAAATAGTTTAAGACTATACCCCTATATTTACAAAATACCACATAGGGTATATAATAACGTTACTTACAAATAATAAGTAAAAGGAGGAAATAAAAATGAAAGAATTACTAATAAATGTAGAAGGAATGCATTGTGGAGGTTGTGAGAAAAGAATTCAAAATGCAGTATCAGATATAGATGGAGTAGAAAGTGTAGAAGCACATTTTGAAGCAGGTACAGTTAAAGTTACTCTAAACAAAGATGTCGATGAAAAAACTATCAAAGAAGCAATTGAAGACATTGGTTTTGAAGTAAAGGAATAATATTATGAAAAAGATAATTTTATCAATTGATGGAATGACTTGTAGTGCTTGCTCTAATGGGTTAGAGAAGTATTTGAATAAGCAAAATGGCGTAAAAAATGCAAGTGTAAATCTTGTTATGGCAAATGCTACAATAGAATATGACGAAAAACTATTAAATCAAGAAAAACTTGAAGAGTTTGTGAAAAAAGCGGGTTTTAAAAGCTTGGGAGAGTTTAAAGAGATAAAGCTAGAAGAAAAAGGAAAAAAAGATAAGGTAATATTTATTATTTTTACTATTTTAGCAGTTTTACTTATGTATGTTTCAATGGGCAGTATGGTGAACTTACCAAGCATACCACTTATAGATATGACTAAAAATCCAGTAAACTATACAATAACACTATTTATTTTTACAATCATTTTTATCATATATGGCTTTGACGTACTAAAAAATGGATATAAAAACTTGATACATGGAACTCCGAATATGGATACTTTAGTAGGAATTGGAGTTTTAAGTAGTTTTCTATATAGCACTTACAGTATGTATTTGATTTTAAATGGAAATTTGCACGCAATTCATAATTTATACTTTGAAGCTGCTGCAATGGTAATATATTTTGTAAAACTTGGTAGATACTTAGACGGAATAAGTAAAGATAAAACTAAAGAAGCAATTGGTGAGTTAGTTAAGATAACACCAGAAAAAGCTGTTATTAAAGTAGATGGAGTGGAAAAAACTGTAACTATTGATGAAGTGCATAAAGATGATATTGTTATAGCCAAACCTGGAGAAAGAATTGCAGTAGATGGTGTAATTATAGCTGGTAAAGCACACTTAGACGAAGCTTTTATCACAGGCGAAAGTAAGCCAGTAACAAGACAGGTCGGAGATAAAGTAATTGCAGGAAGTATAAATTATGATGGATACATTGAATATAGAGCAGAGAGAATAGGTAAAGAATCTACAATATCTGAAATCGTAAAACTAGTAGTAGAAGCAAGCAATTCAAAAGCCCCAATATCAAAAGTAGCAGATACTGTTTCAGGATATTTTGTGCCAGCAGTTATCGCAATAGCAGTTATTGCTTTCATAATATATTTAAGCTTAGGATATGATTTTGGAGCTAGTTTAATTACTTTCGTAACAATATTAGTAGTTGCTTGTCCTTGTAGCTTAGGCTTAGCTACACCACTTGCAATAGTGGTTTCAGAAGGAAAATGTGCAAGTAGTGGAATACTTATAAAAAAAGGCGAGATATTAGAAAATGCACAAAAAGTAAATACAATAGTATTTGATAAGACTGGAACTTTAACTTATGGAACTTTAAAAATTGCAGAAATAAAAAATTATAGTGACTTAGATAATGACACACTATTACAGTTAGTAGGAAGTATTGAAAGTAAGTCAACGCACCCAATAGGAAAGGCTTTTACAGAATATTTAGAAGAACATAAAATATCAAAACTTGAAGTAAAAGAGTTCGGAAATGTTGCAGGTTATGGCATTATTGGTAAAGTAAATGATAAAAAAATCATACTTGGAAATGCCAAAATACTTGATAGTTATAAAATAGAAAATACACATATCGATGATGAGCAAGACCTAGCAAGTCAAGGAAATAGCATAGTATATGTTGTAGAAGAGAATAAAATAATTGCTTTGATAGGTGTTAATGATATTGTAAGAGATGACGTAAATGAAGTAATTGCAAGCTTGAATAAAAACAAAATTGATACTATTATGCTAACAGGTGATAATAAAGAAACAGCAGAAGCAATTGCAAGTAAAATAGGTATTACTAAAGTAATTGCAAATGTTTTACCATCAGAGAAAACTAAGGTTATAAAAGATTTAAAACAAGAAAATAAGTACGTTATGATGTGTGGTGATGGAATAAATGACAGCCCAGCGTTAATGTCAGCAGATATAGGTGTTAGTGTAAATAGTGGAACAGATATTGCAATGGATTCGTCTGAAGTAATACTAACTAGAAATAGTTTAGATAGTATTTTAGAATTAATTAATATCAGCAAAAGTACAATAAGAATAATCAAACAAAACTTATTTTGGGCATTTTTCTATAATGTACTTATGATACCGGTAGCAGCGGGATTATTTACTTCTTTTGGCATTCATATTAACCCAATGATAGCAAGTTTTGCAATGGTAATTAGTAGTTTAACTGTTATATTAAATACCTTAAGACTTAAAAATAAATAATGAAAATAGGTGTAAAATTAATTTTTACACCTATTTTTTTATAAAAAATGTGGTATAATTTATATAAAAGTGGGGCAGGAAAGTCTTGATAAAAGCCAAATGTTAATTTTAGTTGACAAATTTCAAAGTCAAATTGGTAGAAAGCAACTGATTAAAAACGTATAATTTTAATCAGAAAGAGAGGTTAAATAAATGGATATAGGAGAAAAATTATTCGAACTTAGAAAAGGAAAAGGTTTATCACAAGAAGAGGTAGCAGAAAAATTAAATGTAACTAGACAAACGGTATCAAAATGGGAGACAAATCAAAGTACGCCAGATTTTGATAAAATTATGCCAATTTGTGAACTTTATGGAATTACAACAGAAGAATTATTAACTGGTAAGAAGCCAGAAGAAAAAACAGAAGTAGAAACAGAAAAAGAAAATGTGGAAGAAGAAAGACCACTTACAAAACAAGAAGTTAAAAGAAAATCAGCAGAGGTGGTAAGTACATCAGTATTTTTATATATTTTAGCAGTAGTGTTTATAATGATTACTATACCAGTTTTAAGAATGAACCCTATTATTGCATCAGCAATATTTTTAGTTATAGTAGGATGGGCAACAGTAAGAATTATTAAACATTATATGAGCATTCCTAAATTTGAGAAAACAAAGGAAGAGAAGAAAGAAGAAAAAGTATTTAAACAAATTGATGGTATAATAGGAGCAATTACTACAGCAATTTATTTTATAGTTAGTTTTACAACTTTTGCTTGGCATATAACTTGGGTAATTTTCGTTATTGGTGCAGCAGTGTCTAAAATAGTAGAATTATCATTTATGCTAAAGGAGGACGAAGAAGATGAAGTATAGAGGTTTGATAATAACTATGATAGTAATGTTGTCTATTATAATTGTTTTATTACTAGGAGTTTTATATCTTGGAATAAACAATACAGGATTTATACAGTTAGGATTTTTTAGTGGAAACAAGGCAGATAAAATTATTTATGATAAAGGCTATGATGTAGGGCTTATAAATAATATTGAAGTATTATCAAGTGCAGGGGATGTAAAAATCGAGGAAAGTAATGACTCAAATGTAAGAGTTTTAGTATATGGCAAAGAAGATGATGGGTTAAGAGTAGATTTAGAAAATGGCAACTTAAAAGTTGATTATAGAGAACATCATAAACACCATATAATTTCTTTTGGTGGATATCTAAGTGAAATTATTATATATGTTCCAAAAACTTATGATAAGAACCTTGACCTTAAATTAGACTATGGAGATTTAGATATTACAAGTATTGAAAATGCAAGTATAAAAGTAAACGAGTCTTGTGGTGATATCAAGGCAGGAAAAGTAAAAAATATTGAAATAGATAATGACTATGGAAATGTTAAGATTGAGGAAGTATTAAATAGACTAAACATTAAAACAGACTGCGGAAATGTTAAAATTGGAAAGGTTAATTTAAAAGAAGACTCTTCAATAAAATGCGATATGGGTGATGTTAAGATAGAAGAGAAAAACGATATATATGTAGATGCTAAAGTAGATTTAGGAGATTGCAAAATAGGAAATAATAACAGACATTCAGAAATTACACTTAAAGTTGATATGAGTTGTGGAGATATAAAGATAGCTAATTAATAGAAAAACCGAAAGTTTTAAAGCTTTCGGTTTTTGTTATTATATAAATAATAATATTCTTGTTAGAATGATATATAATTTTCTGGATTAACCCAGCTTCCATCTTTCATTACTTCAAAATGTAGATGTGGACCAGTAGAATTACCTGTTGATCCAACTTTTGCAATTAAATCACCAGTTTTTACAGTGTCGCCTTCTTTTACTAAAAGGTCAGAACATTGTGAATAGCTAGTTACTAATCCATTTGAGTGTTCAATTACAACTCTATTTCCATATCCATTATCATACTTTGAAAATGTAACTTTTCCGTCTGCTGAAGCATAAATATCTGTGCCATTAAAAGCGGCTAAATCAATGCCTTTATGTGTATCACCATAAAAACCTGTAACTGCTTCATAAGACCCACTTTTGATTGGCAAGCTTAAAGTAGTTGAAGTAGTTTCAGAAGAAACAACAAGTCGTGGTTCTGTTTCGTCTGAAGTAGGTACTTCGGCATTTTCAGAAACAACTTCAAGTTTAGGTTCTTCTGTTTCTATTACGTTTGGCTTTTCTAAGGTTTCATTTTCTACTAGAGTAGGCTCTGCTTTTACAGGTGTGTCTAGTGGAACAAGTTTACTATTATCTTCGGTTTGTGGCATTGTAGCAAAGTTAATAGTAGGAACACTAATTATAATTGCTAATGCTACAATAAGTAGTACAGTAAGCACAGTTGCAAGGCGGATAGTACCTTTTTTATTAGATTTGTCAATTATGTTTGAAAATCTATTCATTATATTTTTCCTCCTATTTGCAAAATTTAATGAGAATTTGTATCTAGGATTTCTATGTTTTTCAATTTGTTCTAAAAGAATTTCAGCATAATGAACTCTATAAGATTCACTTTTGCCTTTTAATACATTCTCATCACAGTTTAATTCTAATATTTCATCAAATTGGTTTGTAAAACTGTAAATAATAGGATTAAACCAATATATACAATTCAGAAGAAGTAATAAAAGCTTGCAAAATATGTCTTTATTTTTTATATGAAATAGCTCGTGTTTCAAAATAGCTTCATAATTGTCATCAATAATAACATCACTTGGAAGGACTATTTTACTTTTAAAAACTCCGATAGCCATGGGTGATAAAGCTTTTTCAGAAGTATAACATAAAACCTTTTTGTTTAGACCAATATCCTTAGATATTCCCGTGACATTTGTATCAATATATTTTAGCTTTAACTTGTGCCAAAAAGATAAATAGCAAAATAAGTTATATACTAATATCATACCCGCAATACCTAACCAAACATAAGGCAGTATGCTGAAAACTTCATGAAGCTTGTTATTTTCTACTTTAATAGTATGATCTGTTTCAATTACTACTGGTTCTACTAAGTTATTAGATATACTTTTAGAATTAGTAGATATAGGTTCAGTAGAAACAGCTGATTGAGTAGCTGTAAAAGCTGTTTGTATTTTCCCTTTTATATCAGAAAATCTAAAAGTATTTACTGGTAAAAACAATAGTAATAAGATAATTAGAAACAATTTATAAATTTTTTTAGAATAATATTTATATTTATTTTTAGATAAAAATATTAAGATGGGTAAGATGAAAACACTTAAAATTGTACCTAAAATAAATATATTATAAAAAATTTTTCCTATCATTATTTACTCCTATTTAACATATTTTTAAGTTCTTCAATGTCCTCGTCTGTAAGAGAACTATCGCCTTCAATTAAAGACGCAATAAGTTTTTTACTAGAGTTATCATACATCTTTTTAATGAAATTTTTAGTTTCATTTCTTGTGTATTTTGAATAATCTACAATTGGAGTATAGTAGTTAATTCTTCCATTTTTTGAATTTTTTAAAAATTCTTTTTCTGTTAATCTTGATAAAATTACTTGCAAAGTTGATAATTTCCAATCAACTTCGTCTTTTAACTGTGCAAGAATTTCTCCTGTTGACATAGGAGAGTGATTTCTCCAAACTATTTGCATAACTTTAAGTTCTGAATCTGGTAAGCTTTTAATTATTTCTTCCATAGGAAGTACCTCCTTTATAATGACAATTGTCTGTTTATATTATTACACATACATTTGTCTGTGTCAATACTAAAAATGAAAAAAGTTATATTGACTTTAGAATGCTATGTGTTACAATATAATTGAGGTGTAAAAATATGAATGATGATCCAATAAAAGAAAATAATCCGCTTAGATTAGGACTTGATAACTTAACAGAAAATGATGAAATTAACTCTGGAATAGAATATACAGATTTGCATAATTGTTCTAATGATTTAAGTGATAGAGGAAGTAGAAGAGAAGAGATTGCACATGCAAGATTTGCAGAAGAGCAAAGAAGAAATACATATAAAAATACGTATTCTACAAGAACTCAAACAAATAGGAAGGTAGAGATTGTAAAAAATCCTAAAAATTTAATTCCTAGCCTAGTAGCTATATATATAGGTTTTAATATAATTGGAGCATTAATTGCAGGAATTATTGACAGTGCCCAAAAGTTAGATAATGCTAGAGAGCCAGAAAGTTATATACCATCATATGATTATAGTTATGATGATACAACAGCATATGATTATGGAGGTTTTTATGAAGATACTATTATAAGTTCACCTAATATGGATGACCTTACAGATATTCCAGAATATACCTCAGAAGTTGAAGTAACTAAAAATAATATCTATGTTAATTCTGGTAAAACAGCAGATAATACTTTGATAATAGAAATTGAAAACCAAAACAGTCTTACATATTACAATTCTACAATGCAAGTGATATTTTATGATGAAGAAGATAAGCCAATAGAAATTACTGATGTGAGTATGTATGCTTTACCTGCAAATGAAGTAAAAGTTCAAGAAATATACAATTTACCTGATTATTCAAGATATGATATATATTTCCCTGATAGATATGATGAGGAAATACCTTATGTATATGAACTACAATAAAATTAAGAAACCAGCTTTTATTTAAAAAAGCTGGTTTCTATTTGTTTTCTTCTGATTCTTCTTCGTCATCATCTTCGTCATTTTTTTCTTTTTTCTTAGTAAAACTAACAGGAATAATGATATTTTCCTTTTTTTCGTGATTTCTAGGTTTTAAAGTATTTGTCATATCTCCAACTTCAGAGATATTAAGCTCTGTATCATCTCCCATTACAATTTCTAATTCTTTATTTTCGTTTTCCAAATTCATTTTTTAATCTCCTTTTTCATTTGAAAATACTCACATATATATTATAGCATAAAATAGGGGGAAATGTCAAAAAACTCTTGAAAAAATCACTTTTTTTTGATATTATATTTGTTATGTAAAAAGGTTTTAGGAGGAATAATGAACTTAATTAAAGAACAAGCAATAATTGAAGCAATGCTATTTTCTACTGGTCGTGAAATTAAGGTAAAAGAGATTATGAATGCCTTAGAGATTGGTTCAGAAGATATTGAGAAGATTATGCAGAATATGAAACTTAAATATGATACAGAAGATAGTGGTTTAGAGCTTATAAAAGTAGAAGATGGATATCAGCTTTGTACTAAAAAAGAGTATTATGATTATATTTATCCATTATTCGATAATAGAGCAAAGCCAACTATTTCAAATGCTGCGCTTGAAACTTTATCTATTATTGCATACAATCCTAAAATTACTAGAGCTCAAATTGAGGCTATTCGTGGTGTAAGTTCAGATGGAACGATTTACAAGCTTTTAGAATATAATCTTATACAAGATGATGGAAGGCTTGATGCACCAGGTAGACCTACAATGTATTCAGTTACAACAAATTTTATGAAGATGTTTGGCATAAGTTCATTAGACGAATTACCAGAACTTCCAAGATATAAATTAGATGAAAACGAGCAAATAGTTATAGATGATGTTATTCCTAAAGAGGCTCCAGAACCCGCAAGGGAGAGCGAAGAAAACACAGAAAATGAAAATGTAGAAGTTTAGGAGGAGTTTTTTATGGGGAAAGAAGAATTTGTTAAAGAAATTACAAATATAGAAGAGGATTTTGCTCAGTGGTACACAGATATAGTTAGAAAAGCTGAGCTTGCAGATTATACAGACACAAAGGGTTGTATAGCTATCAAACCTTATGGTTATGCAATTTGGGAGAATATCCAAAAATATGCAGATGCTAAATTTAAAGAAACAGGAGTAGAAAATGTATATCTTCCAGTTTTAATTCCAGAGAGTTTACTACAAATGGAGAAGGACCATGTTGAAGGTTTTGCTCCAGAAGTAGCTTGGGTTACAGAAGCTGGTGGCGAGAAATTAGATGAAAGATATTGTATAAGACCAACGTCTGAAACAATGTTCTCTGTGCTTTATTCAAAATGGTTAAATTCTTGGAGAGATTTACCAATGGTATATAATCAATGGTGCAGTGTTTTAAGATGGGAGAAAGAAACAAGACCATTTTTACGTTCAAGAGAGTTCTTATGGCAAGAAGGTCATACAATTCACGAAACACAAAAAGAAGCTGAAGAACGTACAATACAAATGCTTGATATATATGCAGATGTTATAGAAAATTTACTTGCAATTCCGGTATTAAAGGGAAGAAAAACAGAAAAAGAACAATTTGCTGGAGCTGAAGCTACATACACAGTTGAAAGCTTAATGCACGATGGTAGAGCACTTCAAGCTGGAACTTCACACTATTTTGGACAAAACTTTACAAAACCATTTGAAGTTAAATTCCAAAATAGAGAAGGAAAAGAAGAATATGCTTATCAAACTTCTTGGGGAATTAGTACAAGATTAATTGGTGGAGTTATTATGGCTCATGGGGATAATAGAGGACTTAAATTACCACCAAGAGTTGCACCAATACAAGTAGTTATCGTACCAGTTGCGATGCACAAAGATGGTGTAAAGGAAAAAGCTACAGAGTTATTTGAAAGCTTAAATAAAAAATTTAGAACAAAGGTTGATTTAAGAGACAACTACACACCAGGCTTTAAGTTTAATGACTGGGAGATGAGAGGTGTGCCAGTTAGAGTTGAAATCGGACCAAGAGATATTGAAAATGGAGTTGCAATGCTAGTTAGACGTGATACATTAGAGAAAGAGACAGTAGAACTTAGCAATTTGGAAAATAGAATTTCAGAGTTATTAGAGGAAATTCAAACAAATATGTATAACGAATGTGCAAAACGAAGAGATGAAAAAACTACTGTTGCATATAGTTTAGAAGAAATTTCTAAGAACTTAGAAGAAAATCAAGGATATGTTAAAACAATGTGGTGTGGAGATGTAGCTTGTGAGAATAAAGTTAAAGAAGTTACAGGTGCACACTCAAGATGTATGCCATTTGAGCAAGAGCATTTAGCAGATACTTGTGCAATATGCGGCAAAAAAGCCGATAAAATGATAGTTTGGGGACGCCAATACTAGAAGGAGGAAGTAGATATGATAGGGAAAAGAAAATT
>CANDKR010000016.1 GCA_947385375.1 uncultured Clostridia bacterium | reverse complement strand
TCTCTAAAGGATATTTTATTGTTTATTTTTCAATGTACTTTGCTGTCCATTTTTTTCCGACAGCTTATTTAGTATAGCACTTTTAAACTCTAAAGTCAACAGATTTTTATCAACTTTTTAAATATTTTTAAAAGTGTTTTTATCACTCTATATCTATATAATAGAGGTGAGTGATTATTAGTTTATCATTAATCAGTTTCAAAGTCAATACCTTTTTACTAAAAAATTTACTTTTTTTAATATTTGTGTTATAATATATTTAAGTTCGCTGAAATTTTCATATCTTATACTGGAGGTGCTATTATGCTAGAGATTATGTTCGGCGCAATGTGTCTAATCATCTTCGTGACCCTCGTAATCCTCGTATGCAAACTGGTCAACTGGGTGATGGCGAACTTTGTTGTGAAAAATCTTCTGATTTTGCTAATCCCTGTTGCCATTGTAATCGCCATAATTTGGTTTGGCATTACACATTAAAGCACCTCGTCCGGGGGTGTACGTATTTACACCGGGCAAACCGAAGACCAAAGCTCGCAAGAGCTGAGGTCTTTTTTCATTTTACTATTTTAATTATTTGTGCTATAATATATTTAGGTTCATTGATTTTTTCATATTTTATCGGAGGTGCTTGTAATGAGCGGTATACTCTTGATTGTTGGAATAGTTGTCAACTTATTCGTGTTGTGGCTATTCTGCAAGATCCTACACTGGGTGTTTGTTAACATCACAATTCCCATTTTAGGTATCCTTATCAAAATTGCCGTTGCAGTCCTAGCTTTATGGCTGGTCATAACAGTGATTGGCGGAATTCTCAGCTTCTTTGTTGGTCTATTTCTTTGAGCACCTCACCCGGAGGTGCACGTATTTACACCGGGGAACCTAAGTGGCCAAAACTCTGACGAGTGGAGGCCTATTTTTTTGCCTTTACAAAACCTACTTTTAGTTATATAATGTTTTCGATTTTATAAGATAAGGAGGAATTTTATGAAACTTATCGATTTACTAAAAGAGGTTGAAATTATAAACAAAGTTGGCGATCTAAACTTAGATATAACTAATATACATTCAGACTCTAGAAAAATTAAAGAAGGTGGTTTATTCATTGCAATAAATGGTTTTACAAAAAATGGTGTAGAATTTATCCCATCAGCAATTGAAAACGGTGCAAAAGCTGTAATTGTTGAACCAGATGTTAATGTTGAAGAATTAAACCACACTTATAATATACCTATTATTTCAGTGAAAAACACTAGAAAAGCTCTAGCTGAAACTGCTTGCGCTTTCTACGATTACCCAGCAAAAAAGCTTAAAATTGTCGGTGTTACTGGTACAAAAGGTAAGACAACTACTACTTTTATGACTAAAGCTATCTTAGAAGCTCATGGTTATAAAGTAGGACTAATTGGAAGTATTGCAGTATATATAGGAAAAGAAAAACTTTATGATACTGACAGAACAACACCAGAAAGTATTGAAATTCAAGAAAATTTAGCTCGTATGGTCAAAGAAAATGTTGATATCGTAGTAATTGAAGTATCTTCTCAAGCTCTTATGCTTGACCGTGTTACTGGTTGTGACTTTGAAGTTGGTGTTTTCACAAATTTAAGTGAAGACCATATCAGCCCAAAAGAACACCCTTCTATGGAACATTATTTTAATACAAAACTAAGTCTTATTGAAAGAGCAAAGTTCGGTGTTGTAAATATTGATGATGAAAGGACAGGTTCTATTCCAAAATTACTACCAGACCATAATATAACTACTTTTGGTATTGACAATCCTGCTGATATTAAAGCTAACCCAGAAAGCTTACAAATTACAGATTCTTTTATAGATTTCACTATTAACTTTGGTGGAAAGGAAGAAAAAATTGAAGCTAGTATTCCTGGTAGATTTAGTGTCTATAATGCACTTGGTGCAATAGCAGTAGCTTCACACTTTGGTGTTACTGCTGATGAAATTAGAAATGCACTTAAAGATTTAAGAGTTCTTGGTAGAAGTGAACTTGTACCAAATAAGCTTGGATTATCTATAATGATAGATTATGCTCACACTCCATCAAGTTTAGAAAGTATCCTACTTTCTGTCAAGGCTTATGCAAAAAAACGTATTATTTGTGCATGGGGTGTAGGTGGAGATAGAGACGCCGCAAAACGTCCTGTTATGGGTGAAATTTCTGGCAGACTTGCAGACTTTACTGTTCTTATGTCTGACCAAGTTCGTACAGAAGACCCACTTAAAATCTTAAAGGAAATTGAAGTTGGAATTATCCCAACTGGCAAACCTTATAAACTTATAGTTGATAGAACAGAAGGAATTCGTTATGCAATATCAATTGCTAAGCCAGGTGATGTAATTGTTATTCCACGGTCTTGGTAATGACTTATACCTTGAGAAAAATGGTGTTAAATATCCTTATGACGAAAGACAAGTTATTACAAAATTAATTGATGAGATGATTGCTTCTGGAGAAAAAACACCTATACAATAAAATACTAAAGGTCGAACATATAAGTTCGACCTTTTTAAATATCAATTTTCCCCTCAAAAACTCTATCTGCTGTTCCTGATAAAATAACTTTATTTTCTTCAACATCATACTTTATTTTTACATTTCCACCTTCTAATTCCACAATTACTTCATTATTTGTGTATTCTTTTAATATAGATACTACTGCTGCCGCGCAACTACCTGTTCCACAACCTAGAGTTCTTCCAACCCCTCTTTCCCACACTAACATTTTTATTTTATTTCTACTTATAACTTTGACAAATTCTACATTTGTTTTATGCGGAAAATACTTATAATTTTCAATAATTCTGCCAGACTTTTCTAAATCAATTTTGTCAAGTTCGTTTTCAAAAATTACAAAATGTGGATTGCCCATTGAAATTGGATAACCTATATATTCATTATCATTACAATTTACTTCTAGGCTTTGTAAACTTTTTTCTAAAATGTTTGGAAAAATTACTGGTATCTTATTATACTCAAATATTGGATTTCCCATATCTACCTTTATGTATGAAACTGTTTTATTTTCTAAGCTTAGCTGAATATCTTTAATACCAGATATAGTCTCGATTTTAAAACAATCTGTATTTACTATCCCTTCTTCATATAAATACTTAGCCAAACATCTTATACCATTTCCACACATCCCAGCTTCTGTTCCATCACTATTAAAAATACGCATTTTAGCTTGAGCAACTTCACTTTTTTCTATAAAAATAACACCATCTGCTCCTATTCCATACTTCCTATTGCACAAAAACTTCGCTAGATTTCCATAAGAATACCTAAATTTCTGTGTCATTACATTTATAATTATAAAGTCATTGCCTGTCGCTTGCATTTTACAAAAATAAATCATACAACTCACCTCTTAAGTTCATTGTATGATTTATCTCATAAATAATTGCCTAAATTATTGTGCACCATTCATCTGCTCTTTTATAACAACATGTACTACTGTTCCTACCTCTTGCTGTGTTTCAGATGATGGCTCTTGTGAAATTACAACTCCATTTGTGCCTTCAGTTTTTATATTTAAGTTAGCAGCTCTAAGTGCTGTTTTTGCTGCTTCAGCTGACATTCCTTTAACATTTGGAACTGTTGTTGAAACTCTTACTTCATTTTCAACAGTATATAAATAAATTGTAGCTCCAGCTTCTAACTTAATTCCAGATTTTGGAGTTTGATCTGAAACCAAAGTTGTATTTTCATCTCCCGCAATGTTAATCTGGACATTAAATCCTGCTGCTGTCAAGATTTTTCTAGCTTCTGCTACTGTTTTATCAATTACATTTGGTACAATTGGCAAATCTTCCTCTATATTAGCTGTTTCAGTAGCATCTGATGGAATTCCTAAAATAGGTAATACCTCTAATAAAATCTGACCTGCTACTGGTCCTGCTGTTTGACCACCTTGATGCGAATCACCATGTGGGTCATATAGAATAACTAAAACTACTACCTGAGTATTTTCAATTGGAGATATAGCTATAAATGAAGCTACATATCCTTCTTCTGGTTTACCTACTGGCGGTTCTGATGTACCACTTTTTCCACCTACTGAATATCCTTCTACTTTTGCATATCTACCTGTTCCATCTGTAACAACTGATTGCATCATATTCTTCATTTTTTGAGAAGTATCTAAAGAAATAACTTGTCTAACTTCTTCTACTTCTACTGTTTCTATACTATTTTCATCTGTATTTTCAATTTTATTTACAATTCTTGGTTTTACGTATATACCATCATTTGCAATTGCTGAAACTGCTGAAATAAGTTGAAGTGGTGTAACTGTAATTCTCTGTCCAAAAGACATTGTCGCAAGTTCAACAGGTCCAATTCTGTTTTCATCAAAAAATCCGCCTTTATATGCACCTGCCATATCACTTCCGACTGGTTCGAATAACCCAAATGCCTCATAATATTTATATAAAAGTTTAGCTCCTACTTTTTGTCCAAGTTGCATAAAAGCAGGGTTACAAGAATTTTGAAGTGCCTTTCTTAAGCTTTGAACTCCATGTGAACCATCAGTTTTCCAACATGAAATATCTCTGTCGCCGACATGATATTTACCTGTACAGAAAAAATCGCCTTCATGGTCAGTTGTAATAATATTTTCTTCTAATGCAATTGCTGATGTAAGCAATTTATATGTAGAACCTGGTTCATACAAATCTGAAACAGCTCTATTTTTCCATACACCAAGTAGTTTTGCACTTTGCTCTTCCTGTGGCAATGTATTCCATTCTTCCTCAGTTAATCCTGTTGGTTCAATTAAAAAAGGAGAATTCAAATTATAGTCTGGATATGTAGCCATTGCTAATATATCTCCATTTTGTGGATTCATAATAAGAACATTTCCACCTCTACCACACTTATTTTCAACAACAGCTTGTTCTAAGTATTTCTCAGCAATACCTTGTATCGCTGTATCAATTGTAAGATATATATTACTTCCATTTTCAACTTCTACATATTGTTCATTTTCATCTGATATTGCTTCACCATTAACGTTTTTAGCTGTAACTATTTTTCCAGAAGTTCCTGTAAGTTCGTCATTCCAGCGTTCCTCAAGACCCCATAGTCCAACATTATCACTACTGCAAAATCCAATTAAATTTGATGCTACATCATTATATGGGTAATATCTTTTACTATCTTCATCAATATTTATACCTGTTGTAATCTTCTTCTCACCCATCCATTTTTGAAGTTCTGAGATTTTCTCTGTTTCTACTTTTTTCGCGATAACTACAACACTTTTATTACTTGAAACCTTCTCTAAAGTTTCATTATAATCTAAAGAAAAAACTTGAGATAGTCCTTCTGCTATAACATCATTTGGGACTTCTTTTCCATTTGAATAACATACTAAACCGTGGATTTATAGAAACAGTATCTACTGAAACACTAATTGCTAAAGCTTCGCCATTTCTATCATATATTGTGCCTCTTCTTGGACTAATTATCTTATTTTTCATTTGCTGACTATATGCTTTTTGACTATATTCTTTGCCTTTTACGAACTGCAAATATCCAAGTCTTCCTGTTAAACCAATCATCATAACAGTTGCAATACAACCACAAATACCTAGTCTAACTCCTATCCATTGTCTTTCTATTCTTTGTGCTTTTTCTTTATTTACTTTTTTTACCTTTTTACTTTTTATATCAATCGCCTCTCTTGTATATTATTCTATATAGTCGGCAATTTGTGCAAATTGCTCCAATGTTAGCTTTTCTCCACGTATTTTTAAATCAATATCAAATTTTGTGAGCATCTCTTCTATCTCTTGCTTACTATCCAAAATTTTACCGTTATACAAGCTATTTGCAAGAGTTTTTCTCTTTTGCATAAATGAAGCCTTAATTACTCTAAATAATGTTTCTTCACTTTTTACCTTAACTCGTGGCTCTTTTAGTAATGTAAGTTTTATAACAGCTGAATTAACTTCAGGTGCTGGGATAAAAGAAGTATTTGGAACTTGTATTACAATTTGACTATCTGCAAAATAGTTTATACTATATGTAATCGCGCCACATTCTTTTCCTCCTGGCTCTTCTGCCAAACGCTCTGCAACTTCTTTTTGTACCATTACAGTAATGCTCTCTAAACCTAGCCTGTCCTCTAATAATTTCATAATTATTGGTGTAGTTATATAATACGGTAAATTAGCAACAACTTTAGCTCTTTTTAATCCATTATTTTCTAAATTTTCTTTTATAAGCTCTTTTAAATCTACTTTTAATACATCTTCATTTATAACCTCAAAATTATCGTATAAAGAAAATCTATCTGTTATAATATTTACCATTCTTTTATCAAGTTCTATACACAATACTTTTCCAGCCTTTTCAAGAAGTCTAGAAGTTAATGTACCAAGACCTGGTCCTATTTCTATAACAAAATCCTCTTTTGAAATTTCTGCATTGTCTACAATACCACACACAACTTCTTCATCAATTAAGAAATTTTGTCCTAAACTTTTACTTGCAGTGATATTATATTTATTCATTATAAATTTTGTTTCTTGAATTAAATTCATATTAACCAATTTCCTCTTTTATTTTTTCTAATCCCAAAGCAAATTGGTCTGGGCAAGATGTACCCTTTATACCGCAAGGAATACCTTTTAATCTTTTTATTGCTTCATCTACTGTCATACCAACTAATAACTGTGTAAGCCCAACAGTATTTCCAGCACAACCGCCAATAATTTTTGCATCTTTTATAATTCCATCTTCAATATCGACTTGCATTTCCATTGAACAAACTCCGACAGGTTTAAATTTATATACCATACCTTCTCCTCCTAGTAGTTTATAAGTTCATTATATATTTTCACAATATAGATATCTGTCATTCCTGACATATAATCTACTATCGCTCTATTATAGTCTTCTAAATTTTCTAAGTTATATACAATTTTATTTGCATATAATTTCTCATCTCTATCTTCTGTAACTGCATAATTTGAAAGCCAAGAAGCAAACTCACTAGCAAGTACTGGATAATATCTTTTCATCTTCTTTAAGTTTTTAACTGTATTCTTACCATTAAATTCGTTTCTAAGTGCATAGAATAATTCGTTGATAATTACTGTAAAATAACGTATTGTTGGCTTGATTTTATCGTGTTTATATATTTTTTCATTATTGAATTGTTTTATCTGATATATAATATCAAGTGCTTCATCTGAAAATCTCAATCCGTTTTCAACTGAACTATTTTCACATAGATCTACTACTAAATAATTGATTATATTTGAATTACTAATTCTAACTTTTTCAATTAACTTATCAAACTTTTCAACATCTTTTTCAGTAAGTAAATTCATTTGAAGAGCATCTTCAATATCTCTTCCCATATATGAGATATTATCTGCAATCTTAACAACACAGCCTTCCCAAGTATATGGATTAAACTCTCCTGACCTCTTAAATGTAGATAAATCAATAACTTTATCTCTAGGTTTTAAACCTTTTCTATCTGGTTCACCAGAATGTGAAATAATTCCATCTCTTACTGCATAAGTTAAATTCAAATTTCTTTTTACATCAACATAATCTTTTAAAAGTTCTAAATCATCTACATAGTGTAAGCCATTTTTGGCATGCCAAAATTTCTCACCATACTCTCTTTCAGAAATATTAGATAAAATATGCTCACCTTGATGTCCAAAAGGTGAATGTCCTATGTCATGTGCTATTGCAATTGCTTTTGTAAGCTCTAAATTTAGTCCTAGATGGTTTGAAATTGTATGACTTATTGACTCTACTAAATTTACATGCTCAATTCTTGTACATATATGATCATTCTTAGGTGCAAAAAAGACTTGTGTCTTATGTTTTAAGCGCTTATAGGCATTACAATTTAACACCCTAGTATAATCTCTGTCAAAATCTGTTCTCATTGTTTTCACACCAAAAACAGGGTTGTACATTTCTTCTTCTCTATGTATAGCTTTCTTCCATTTTTCATTATTTTCATTCATTTGAACTGCTTCAAATTTCTTCATCTTTTGTTTTCACCTCTTATTTTAAAAGCGCTTCAAGCTCCTCTTTGCTAAACGTATAAATTTTATTGCAAAAATGGCACTTTGCCTCTGCCTTTCCATCTTCTTCTATTATATTTTTTATTTCTTCTTTTCCAAGTGAAGTAAGTCCTCTTGCAAATTTTTCTTTAGAACAATCACATCTATAACCAATAATAAGATTATCCTCAATTAACTGAAGCCTTTCATCACCTGTAATAATTTTAGCAATCTCTTCTAATGATTTTTCTGTATCTAGCATTTCACTAATTGTTGGTGCTTTTTCTATTGCCTCTTCTATCTTTGTAATCTCGTTTTCTGTTGCATCTGGCATAAGACTTATCATATATCCACCCGAAGCTTTAACTCCATCTTTATTCACTAGAACTCCCAACGCAAGCACTGTTGGTGTTTGTTTTGATCTTGCAAAATATGAAGCAAAATCTTCCGCAATCTCTCCTGACACTAATGGAACAATACCATTATATTCTTTTTCTGTTATACCATTTTCTTTTATAATATTCAAATATCCTGATGTACCTACTGCTCCACTAACATCTATTTTTCCATTTGATTTAAGTGGAAGTTCAACACCTGGATTATCTATACAAGCTTTTACAAATACTTGGTTTGCTTCTTTTTCAACAACTGCAAGCATTATACCTGCTGGACCTTTACCATTAAACTGAATAGTTATGCTATCCTCTTCTTCTTTTATTTCAGTATGACCCATTATTCCTGATATTGTAGCAAACCTTCCAAGCGCTGCTGTTGTAGTGGGTGTAAGGTCATGCAAATTTCTTATATATTCAATTAAATCTGTTGTTTTTGAGCAAATTACAGAAACTTTGCCTTCATATGCTAAAAATTTAGCTGTTCTATCTCTATTCATTATTCACTAAAAGCCTTTCTAACAATTCTATAACTATTCATAAGTAAAGTATACTTCATATCCTCTGGAACACTCTCATTATACATCGCATGTGTAATCGGTATAGTGTATGTAGTATATCTAGGCATAAATGCTCTAGTTTTATAAATGTAATTTATTAAACAGTCCGTATCTTTTACCTCTACATCGTGTCTTTTTAGAAAATTACGAAGCATATCCGTATACTCACTATGAAAATAATTTAGCACCTGTATATACTCTCTATTATCTGCTAATTCTTGTAAATCTCTTTCTACTAACATTTCTACCTCATTTTTTACAATAATTACTCCATTTTATATTGCTATTTTATAATATTATGTCACAAATAACAAGTGTTTTCATAATATATTTTAGGTGATTTTTATGAATATTTTAAAATTAGGTTCAAAAGGTCCTGAAGTTGAACTTTTACAGAGTCTACTTAAGAAAATGGGCTTTTATAAAGGTAATATCGATGGAAATTTTGGACCTTCAACTAGGCAAGCAGTAATAGCATTTCAATTAAGTGTAGGAATTTCAGCTGACGGGATTGTTGGACCTAACACTTGGAATGCTTTAATGCCATATATTAATGGATATACTCTATATACTATTAGACAAGGTGATAATTTTTACTCTATCGCTATAAATTTTGGTACAACAGTAAATTCTCTAATTGTTGCAAACCCAAATGTAGACTATAATAATTTGCAAATTGGTGAACAAATCATAGTGCCTTTTGGAAACATTGTACCTACTAATATTAGCTATACTACTGACATTTTAGATGTAAATGTTAATTCTTTTAGAATAGTTTATCCATTTTTAGAAACTGGTACTATTGGAATAACAGCACTTAATCAACCTATTAGATATATCAAATTCGGAAATGGTAAAAAAGAAGTACTATATGTAGGCGCAACGCATGCGAACGAGTGGATTACCAGTCCTTTACTTATGAAATTTTTAGAAACACTTTCTAAAGCATATGTAAATAACTTAAAAGTTTTTGGTATTGATGCTAGAGAATTATTTGAAAATGTCAGCTTATATGTTGTACCAATGTTAAATCCAGATGGAGTTAATCTCGTAACAGGAAAAATTGCAGAAGGCTCTTTGGGTTATAATAGAGCTAAAGCAATTACAGCAAATTTTCCAAAGATCTCCTTTCCATCAGGCTGGAAAGCTAATCTAGAAGGTGTTGATATAAACCTTCAATTCCCTGCTGGTTGGGCTCAGGCTAAGGAAATAAAATATGCACAAGGTTTCGATAAACCTGCTCCACGTGATTTCGTAGGATATGCTCCGCTTACAGCTCGTGAAGCAGTTAGCATATACAATTTCATTATGTCTAGAAATTTCTCATTAATGCTAACTTACCATACTCAAGGAGAAGTTATCTACTGGCAATTCCAAAATTATGCACCAGCAAATTCACTAGATATTGCAAACAAATTTGCTAGCACTTCTGGATATACAGTAGCTGATACTCCTTTTGAATCTAGCTTTGCTGGACTAAAAGACTGGTTTGTATACTATTACAGACTTCCTGGCTTTACTATCGAAGCTGGTCGTGGCACTAACCCACTTCCTATATCTCAATTCAACGACATTTACAATAAAAATTTAGGTATTTTAGTAAATGGTATGCTACAATAGCTTTTATACAAAACCTTAAGTATATTATTTAATTTATAAATTCTTTACAAAACCAAAGAGCCCCGCTTCGTAAAAAGCAGGGCTCTTTGGATTGGAAAATGTTATTGCTTACATGTTCTGCTGAATCCAGTAGCAGACGTTAATCACCGCAAAGTCAGCGCTCGCACTGACCTTGTCCCTCATCTTGAAGGTAATAAAAGTCGGTACAGGGAACACATAGCTTTCGCCATCCGGCAGCTGCGGCATTTCAGCAAGCACGCTGATCAGATTGCCATTGGCACTTTCAGTATGCATCACCTCTTGCCAGTTCTGGCGTCCGCGGACAGTCCCGCGCCGGTAATCATAGGTAATGGTGTCACCCGGTTGCCGGTACATGCCTTGATAAGCGAGGTTTTCCTCCACTGCCTTTTTGAAAGCCTGGATTTGCTCCTCACTTGCCGGCTCAGTCTTGCTTCCTTCTTCTGTGGTCTTCTGGATAAGAAGGCCCTTCGCAAAAGCTTCAAGCCATTTTTCCATTTTGCCTCATCTCCTTAAAGTTTTTTGGGAGTTTTGCTATGTAATGGCTAAAGGCTCATTACACTTTAATTATACCTTTTTTTCGCAAAAAAATCAAATTTTACTGCATTTGTACCATTCTATCAAACCCATCATCTGAATAAAATTCGTATTTTCCATTATTAAACTTTAGTACTGCACCTTCGTTAGCTACATCTAATATATTCTTAGGAATACAAACTTCTTCAAAATCGTTTTTCGGTTTACCTGTTAAATCCCACAAACAGCGATTATTTCCAAGTTCTTCTGTTACTAAATACAAATGCCCTTCTTTCCTTTGCGCCCCTAAATACAACTCTTGCTTAGTGGCTACTGATTCTGTCAAATATTTAAGAGCATCTTGTAAATACAAACTAGCTTCTTTTTCATATACATACTTACCATTTTCTTTTGTAAAAACCTTGTTAATGCATGAAATTTCTGGTAAAAGCTCTTTTGGCACTGCTACTTTTTCAATTTGACCATTCTGCACTTTTAAAACTGAAAATGAGCTTTCATCATACTGCCTAACATTATCCCTCCAATATGGTACTTTAGTATCTTTGACAAAATACATTTCCTGATTTTGAAACTTTGAATTTGCACACTCTAGCACCATTCCTATTTCTCCATCAATTATTGCATTCTTACTAGTGTCTGTTAGTATATTATTTGCCAAAAACTCATCTACAATTGGCTTTTCCTCTTTCGTAAGTCCTAAATTGCCTTTCAAATAATTCGACAATTCAGACATAATCTCTTGTACGGACTTCCTATCTGTTGTACCGTTTCAGAGCATTATTTTCTAAGTTTAAATTCAATACGCAATCACTCCTTTTTTAATTTTTTTTTAATTTGGAAAATTTACTATCGAAAAATAGTAATAAGAATTAAACTAGGAGTGATTATATCGCGTTTCTTGTAAAAAATCAAGCTTTAGCCTTCAAAACTTTCGCCTGTTGAATAATCAATTAAAATTCCAGGTTGAACATTATAGCAATAAACATTAAAACAGATACTCTCACCTCTATCTTCAACAGATATAGCTTCCATCTGTACACCACTTGCAAGCAAGTTATCTCCTTCATAGATTGGTGTAACTCTATAAAGCACATGTTTAGTAGGATTATCTCTAATATATTCTGCGACAATATTTTCAAAAGGTAGCATACCTTCTGTATTCAAATATCTTGTTCCTGTAATTAAGTTCTGTTTATTTGCATTCTCACCCGCAAGTTGCCAACCTATCAAATGGCAACGATTATACAAATATTTATCTTTAATAATATCATCATATCTTTTTTGTTGCCAACCTGAAAGGTCTTTTACCATACCGATTTCGCCACGTTCTTCTCCGTCTTTTGGCATAACTTCCATACAAATATTAGCATAAGCTACACCGCTTCTGCCCAAATTATCCCACTCACTATATTTCTCAAAGGCTTCAACTGTATAATCTTCCTCAGTAAAATATGGAACATTATTATTTATTTCTACATACGGCTTTTCACTATATTCTGGAACACTCTCTAAATCGACTGCTGTAGCAACTTTTTCCTGCTGTACTACATTTTGAACTGCAACATTGTTTGATGTTCCTAAGTATTCTGCTTCTGGATTTATGTACTCATAAACTGCAAAGATTGCAACTAAAATTATTGCAATAGCAAGTTCTGTAATACTTATCTTTTTATTTCTACGTTTTCTTCCCATATCTTACCCCTTCTATTTAAAGAAAACCTACTCAATATTAATGAGCAGGTTTATATCTGTCTTTCTTTAACATAAAAAATCCCATCATCAAAACTATAACTCCAACACCAACCATTACAAGAGGTCTTAAGTCTAGCTTTTTTTCTTCTGTGTTATCTTCCTTAGCTGGAGATTTTCCATCATATAATTCGTCTTCTGACTCTTTTACAATATCTTCTAACTTAAAATTATCATAACCATAATTGAACATATTAATAGTATCTACATATCTTGCACTTTTCTCATCTTCTGTTAATTCTGCATGCATGATAACTGAAACAAGCTCAAATCCGTCTTTGTTACTAGTTGATACCAAGCAATTCTTTGCAGGAGTGGTAAATCCTGCCTTACCACCTGTACAATATGGATAATAATATTCATTGCCTTCTTTTAGCATTCTATTAGTATTATAAAACTCTCGATAAGGCTCATCTTCTAACTCATTTTCAATCTTATAATTATTCCATATTTCAGTATCTGGTATCTCGCATTTTTTTGTTAACACTATCTCTCTATACTTTTCATTTTGCATACAATATCTAGCAATCATAGCTAAATCATAAGCCGTCGAATAATGATTTTCATCATGCATACCATTAGGATTTACAAAGTGTGAATTAAGACACCCAATTTCTTTTGCACGTTTATTCATCAATTCTGCAAAATCCTCAATAGTTCCCGAAATATGTTCAGCTACTATATTAGCTGCTTCATTTGCTGATTGTAGCATTGTAAGTAGTAATAATTGTTCAATTGTAAACTCTTCACCGTGGTACAATATTTGCCTTAGTGTACCCTTCTGTTAGTCTTGATATTGCCTCTTCTGATGCAACAGCTGTCTCACTCAAATCACATTCTTCTAAGGCTATAATGCAAGTCAAAATCTTTGTTGTACTTGCAGGATACATCTTCTTATGTGCATTTTTCTTAAATAAAATTTTTCCAGTCTTTTGTTCTAGTAAAACTGCACTTTCTGAATATACATTTAAATATTCTGCTGCAAACACCTGAAAAGGTAGCATGTAGCTTATGTATATCAAAATCATGATAAACACAAAAACTATCTTATTAAATTTCCTCATTTATTGCTCCTATGTTTTAAAATTTAGCTTTATTAATAGCATTGCTAATAGGATCAAAAATTTTATTATCAATATTTTGTAAATCTTTTTGGTTTCCAAGCGAGTTCATAATATTTGAATATTCTTCTGTTAAATCTAAGTATAGCACTCCTTTGCTATCACATTTATTAGTTTTATTTCTAACTTGTTCTGAAATTATTCTCTCGTATTCTACATTTACATTGTTGTCATCACCTTTTTTAGCTATTAACAAATTTCCTTCGCTTAATATTATGCTAAAGCCTTCTGATTTAAAACATCTATTAAAAACTCTTCCTATCCCACCTTCAAAATTAGCTATTGCTTTGTATTCATTTTCCATATACTTCTCCTCTTCTTTTGTGTTTTGGTTCCAAATTACTTGTGCTATAATATTATAGCATATTGAATTTATCTTTACAAATTAATTGACAAAAAAAATTGATATATATATAATTTACCTATATACTTAGGAGGTTTTTTTATATGTCTTTTAATGATGATGATAAAGAAAAACTAACAAATACTGAAGATAAAGAAAACAAAGAAATACTTAATCAAGATGACGAATTTGAATATGTTGAAGTTGACGAAAATAGTGATTTAGATGATGACTACGAGTATGTTGAAGTTGATGAGGATAGCGAACTAGAAGATGGTTACGAATATGTGGAAGTTGATGAAGATGGAAATGAGATTAGTCAAGGAACATCAGAAACTACCCCTGCTCCAGCAGAAGAAGAGCTATCAGAAGCTGCTCAAAAAATAAATGATGATTTAAACCCACCACAACTTGCAAACATACAGTTAGAATACGCTTATCTAGGGCTTTTATTCAATAATCCAAAAGGTATTTCTGTATATTATTTTAGATATGATGAATGCTTTTTTTCTAATGAAGCTTTAGAAAATTTATATAAAATCGTAATATTTCAAGATGGAGAAAAATATGCTCCACCACAAGCTAAAGAAGGCTTTAGCTTACCAATTGAAGACGCACAAACTTATGATATGAAATTACAACTAAAAGGTGCTGTTTCTAAAAGGAATTTCAGTTTAGAACAAATATATACTGAACTAAAAAAATTATTTACCTTAAAAAAGTCTTTCTTGAATTCTCCAACAAAGAAAATGCAAGATAAGATTTTAGAAATTGCAAGCTACAAACTTTATAAGCAAATGTCTGTTGAAGAAGTAGAAAGCGCTATCGAACAAATTACAGTTACTAACAAACTTAGTCAAGCAGTATTAAATGATAATGTTACTAGCTTCTTACTTGCTGGTGAAAGTAACTTAACAAATGGTGTTGAAATACCTTTTAATATTTTATCAACAGTTTTCAAAGGTCTTCGTAAAGGTGAAACTATGTCTTATGCAATGCCTTCAAACTCTGGTAAAAGTAGGTTTACTGTAAATTTAGCAGCACATCTTGCTTTTGTTGAAAAGAAAAAAGTTTTAATTATCTCAAACGAAATGACTGAAGATAAAATGAAATTATGTTTAATCACAACAATTTTAAATAATGAAAAAATGCAAGAAATGCATGGTCAAAAACTTTCTAAAACTGAAGGTGAATTACTAGAACTTCGTTTTAGACCTGACGAAAAAGCAAAAGGGAAAGTAAAACTTGACGAAGATGGATTTATACTAAAAGAAGATGATGAAACAAATGCAGAATTTACAGAACGTCTAAGCAAAGTTTCTACTGAATTCAATCAAACTATAAAAGTTACTGATTGGGTAGCACAGCAAATAGAAAACTCAATATACTTTATACATGTCTCTGAACACTCTAACGAGGATTTAAGAAAAATTATATTAAATTATTACTATAAAGAAAATATCGAATATGCTTTCTATGATACTATGAAAACTGAAATTGCAGATATTGGAAATGGTGAAGAACTTAAGAAAACAGCAACAATTCTTTCTACTATTGCACAAAAATTCAAAATTTTCATTGCTTCTTCACTTCAATTACTAGAAAGCTCAACTTTACCAGTTAACTTAACTATCAATGATATGTCAGCAAGTAAAACTGTAAAAGAAGTTCTAGACACACTTTGCTTAATTAAACAAATAAATAATCAAACACTTTCAAAATATGAATATTCTTTGACAGATGATTATCAAAAATGTTTCGACTTAGAACCATCTCCTGACCCAGATGTAAGATATTACGCTTGTGTAGTTGATAAAAACAGGGCTGGTGCTAAACCGACAGTACTATTCAGACTAAATCTAGCTTATAACCACTGGGAAGAATTAGGATATCTTAGATTAAAACAAGAATTTATACAAATTTAAAACTTAAATCTCCGACTTAAACAGTCGGAGATTTTCTTATTGTGCAAACAACGAGGTTCTATAATACCACTCACAAGCTATACTTGTGAAGCAAGTAAATTTCTTACTTAAGAACAACAACGTCTTCCATCACACGCAATTAAAATTAAAGTTATGATTATCAATAAGACTAATACAGATATAAGAACAATTAGTGCAGGTAAAGCAGCAAGTATAGTTGCTGCAACAACTGCTCCTACTACTAATCCAATGACTAAAGCAAGCACAGTAATTAAAATAGCTAACACTATTTCTGGACAGCATTTTCTTCTACCTCTTCTGCAACCACAGAACTCTTCTTGAGGATCTATCATATCTCTCACCTCCATATTTTTTGTCTACATTATAGATTATGAATTGTCTACTTATTTTGTTACCTTGTATTGAAAAAATTTTCATTTAGAGATAAAATTATAATTGAATACAAAAGAAGGAGCTAAAAAAATGACACACATATATTTTTTAGAGCTTGGTTTAATAATCTTATTAGTCAAGTTTTTATCATTAATAACAGAAAAATTTCATATTCCCAAAGTGCTTGGAGCACTGCTAGCAGGTGTTGTATTAGGTCCAGCTATGCTGGATATAGTACATACTTCAAGCTTTTTAAATGTACTATCAAAACTTGCGGTAATATTTATTATGTTCTTAGCGGGTATGGAAACTAGATTAAAAAGTTTTATAGCAGGGACAAAAAAATTTGCTATTATTGCTTTTGCAGGCGTAGTTGTACCACTAGCTTTTGGTGTTTTATTTAGCACACTACACACAAATAACTTTACTGAAAACTTAATCTTCGGATTAGTATTAACTTCATCTTCTGTAAGTATCACAATTGAATCACTTATTGAACTTAAGAAAATGAAATCAAATGTAGGTCTAGCCATTCTTGGTGCTGGCGTATTTGATGACCTTATCGGAGTATTTTTCTTAAGTATGATTATGCATAGCTCTAATCTTACAGTAAATATCTTTGTTATTATACTTGCAAAAATATTCTTATTCACCTTATTAGCTAGTGCAATTGGTTTTGCAGTATATACACTATTTACTTTACTTAAGAAATTACTTAAAACAGATGATACACCAATTTATGCAATCGCTTATGCTTTAATTATGGCATTTATAGCAGAAGCTTTCGGACTTAGCGGAATAATCGGTGCATACATTTCAGGACTTGTGCTTGGAACAACAGATAATGCAAAACATATTAAAAAGCAAGTAGACTCAATATCTAATATGTTCTTTGAACCAATCTTCTTTGCTAGCATTGGACTAAACTTAGCATCACTAGTCTTTTCTTTCCACGAATGGATATTTATCTTCGGTTTTGCAGCAGTTGCAATAGCTTCAAAGATTATCGGAAATGGATTAGGTGCAAGAATTTGCGGATACAAGAAAAAAGATGCTCTTAGAATTGGTATAGGAATGTCAGCTCGTGGAGAAGTTGCACTTATTATGCTAGAAGCAGCTGTCGAGTTTGGACTAATACAAGTACAAGCTTTCTCAATAATGTTAGTAGCTATATTAATCGTAGATTTTGTAGCACCAATGCTTTTAAATATGAGTTTTGAAAAAGCAAAAAAAGAAGATGAACCAAAACCAATAGAAGCTGTATAAATACAATAAAAGCTCTGAATAATCAGAGCTTTTTAATTTACATATTTTCCTTGTTTTATCCAAACTGATGCACTTCCGTCTTTACAATAAAAAATTCCATTTCCTTCGTTGTCAACATATACTGTTTCACTTAAGTTACCTGTACAATCATAAAAGACAGTATTTGCAAGTCTTTTTCCAACATTCATTTGTATACATCCACCCTCTTTATCTGTCATAACTACCGCTAGTCCAGAATCAGGGTGTTCATCATCACCTTCACGTATAAAACCTATTATATTATTATGATTAAAATAATCTGTTTGCTTTCCATACGCAAAATATTTTCTAACTCTTAAAAGTCTATCTAACAACTCATTTTGTGGTGCAATCTCTTTACTTGGAATACCATAATAATCACCATAAAACACACAAGGAGTACCACTTTTCCTTAATAGAATAAGTGAATAAGCATGTGGTTTAAACCAATCTAATATGTATGATTCTAAAGCTTGCCCTGGCTCTGTATCATGATTATCAACAAAAGTAATTGCCTTATCTGGATTTCTTTCTACTAAAGTCCCCTCGAAAATACTACTCATATTGTATTCGCCATTACTGATTGAAGCTCTATATAAGTTATAGTGTAAAGGCACATCAAATAATGACATACAATTTTCAGTTTTTTCCATATATTTTTGTAAAGTATCTATGTTTGCTGACCAGTATTCTCCTACTGAAAATAGCTCTTTTTTAGTATCTGTTCTTAGTTTTCCAAGCCATTCTGGGAAAAATTCTGATCTAATATGTTTTACTGCGTCTAGTCTAAATCCATCAACATCAGTAGTATCTATATACCATCTGCCCCAAGCTTTTAACTCATTTATAACATCAAAATTATTAAGGTCGATATCAGCTCCCATCAAGTAGTCAAAATTACCTTTTTCTGTATCAACATTTTCGTCCCAATGTTTTCCATAAAATTTATATATAGCAGAAGTTGAAGTGTTCTCGTCCCAATCAACGCCATGAAAATGTGTCCAGTTCCACTTGAAATTAGAATAAGTTTCTCCTCTTCCGTGGAAAAGTATACTTAGTCCAAGCTTTAATAGGTATTGCACTTGATAGACTAACATTCCTATCATTTTCATCATCTTGCACAGCAAGAACTTCTTCTGCCTCATCTGCACCCATTTTATGATTTAACACTATATCTGCTAAAACTTTTATATTATTCTCTCTAAGCACTCTTATGGCGTTAATATATTCATCTTTCGTTCCATACTTTGTTGGGATAGTACCCTTTTGATTAAACTCACCTAAATCGTATAAGTCATATACAGAATAGCCAACATCATTAGTTCCGGCACAGCCTTTATAAGCTGGCGGAAGCCATACGCTAGTTATTCCAAGACTTTCTAAGTGTTTCGCATCTTTTGTAAGATTACCCCAAAGTGTAGAATCGCTAGGTAGATACCACTCGAAATACTGCATCATAGTATTGTTTCTAGTCAAATCTATCACTCCTATTGTTTGATAAAGTTATTATATCATTAAGTAATTATTTTGGAAAGTTTTTTATTATTTTTTCTTTGCTTTTTGTGAATGATAAGCTATCTCAGTCGCAATAGCCCTTGGTGATAGCTTATTTAAGCCATATAATATTTTTATAAAACTTCCTGGTATAATAATTTCTTTACCTTTTAAAGTTTTATCAATTGCATATTTTGCAACATACTCACTACTTAATGCTTTTATTGCAAACTTCACTCCTGCAACATTATTGAAATTTGTTTCAACTGGTCCGAGGGCATAAAATACTAATACTAACCTTTGAACCTGATTTTTTAAGTTCTTTATTAATCGCACTTGAAAGTTCTACTACATAATTTTTTGAAGCGTAATACGCAGACATAAGTGGACCTGTCATAAAACCTGCAATTGATGCAACATTTAAGATTTTTCCATTATTCTTTTCTTTCATATTCTGAACATATAATTTTGTCAAGATATGAGTAGCTTTTATGTTAGTATCAATAAGTGACATTTCTTTATCTAAATCAGTTTCAGTAAATTCTCCAAAAAGTCCAAAGCCTGCATTGTTTATAAGCAAATCAATATCTTTATGTCTTTCATATAAAGCTTTACAATTATCTATATTACTTACATCTACTACCTCGACTTCTACATTAGTTTTTAACTCATTTTTAAGCTCTTCTAGTAAGTTTTCACGTCTTGCAACAATTACTAACTCATATCCTAAACCTGACAAATATCTTGCCATATCTCTTCCTATTCCAGAAGAAGCACCTGTTATTAAAGCTTTCATAAATTCTCCTTAAAATTTTAGGACGGTTTGTTTGCCGTCCTAAATTAAACTTAAAATCTTTTCTTTGTTTGCCATAATTGTATCATACCCAACTTTAATCAATTTATCAAAGTCATCTATTTCTAGAAGTCCTGTACCTGCTGCATCTATCTCTATACATAAATCTGCAAGTTTTTGAGCATTTCTTACATCTTCTAATGAAAAGATATCAACTGCCCTTAATAATACCGCAAATATGTCCTTACGTGGAGTATAATCATCAATTCTAAAACTTATAGCTAAAGTCTTCTCTGCTCCCATATTCTTCAAAACCTTGATTGGTAAATTGTCTTTCGTTCCGCCATCTATAAAATTATATTTACCGTAATTGCAAGGTGTAAAAATTGCTGGAAAAGACATACTAGCTCTTACAGCTGTTGAAATTGGAGCATCATATATATAGTCTACACACTCATCTTTTTTATTACATTTCTTCGATAAAAAAATACATTCATTAGTAGAAATTGTGTCAACTGTGCAAACTGCATAATTAATATCGATTTCATTCATATTTGATATTTTTTTCTCTTTTGCAAGTTCTTCAACTAAATTTGAAATTCTTTCTCCGGGCATAATACCTTCTATCTTAGCTACACCAGTTGTTGCATAAGTTACACCCGCCTTTATAATTGGCTTTTTATCTAAACTTGTTAGCATTTTATAATATTTTTCTGCACGTGGTTTCATTTCTTCTGGTGTAAAGCCCATTGCATAAAAGCTTGCAAATATACTTCCAGAGCTAGTTGCTGATAAATAATCAGGTTTAACTCCTATTTCATTTAGTGCTTTCAAAGCTCCTATATAAGCAATTCCCTTCAATCCACCACCTGCAAAAGCAATTCCTAAACTCATTATACTGTTTCTCCTTCGCTGTGATTTTTCAAATAAACTGTTTGTGTTGGATATGCAAGTTCAATATTATCTTTCTCAATCAAAGCAAGTAAACTACAAAATACCTCTTCTTTAACATTTAAGAAATCTATATATTGTTGTTTGTTAATATACATAAACATATAAATATCTGCACTAGAATCACTAATACCAGAAAAATTCACTTGTATTGTATCTTCAATAACATTAGGATTGCTTGCTAAAACAACTTTAATTTGTTTTACAATTTTCTTAATCTCTTCACTCTTTGTATCTAAGTGTAATGGTAAAGTTATCTCTAATCTTCTGCTTCTTAATCTATTCCAGTTGATAACATATTCTGAAGTTATAACTGAGTTTGGTATTGTGATTATTGTATTATTAAGTGCTTTTATACGTGTACTTCTAAAAGTAATGTCTACTACTGTCCCTGCATATGCTCCAACTTCTATCCAATCACCAAGTTCGAAAGGCTTATCTGTAAGTATTGAAGCTCCGGCTAAGTAGGTTCTTTACAAGCTCTTGTGCTGCCAAAGCGATGATAGCACTGGCAAATCCAAGTCCAGTAAGAAGACCTGTAATTTTACTAGTAAAACCAAGTTCATTAATTATTACAAAGCAAGAAACTAGCCATATCAACCCTCTTATAATCTTACAAACAAAATCATTTACTTTATCACTATCGTTTTTCTTAAGAAATTTTTTTAAGAATTTTGAATCTGAATATACTAAAGTTGTAATCAATTTTGTAACGAAAATTATAATAATTACTTTAAAAATTTCAGTAATTATGTATGCTGTTCTCTCGCCTTTTGGAATAATATACAAAGCTACATACATTGATATAAACACAACCATCTGCTTAATTGGTTTGTACATTTCACTATCTTTTGCTTTTTTCGTATTTCTAGTTAGTTTATAAACAATACCAATAATAATTCTTGCTACAACTCCTTTGATTAAAAGAGATATAATTACGATAGCTAAAGCAATTTGTATATCTAGTATAGTTACTAAACTATTTATATCAAATCTTGATAAAAGATTTTCTATTGCAGTCATTTTTTCTCCTTACTTTTTACATCTAATAATTCATTGATATTATATATTAAATAAAAAAAAGAAGCAATAAAATTTTGCTTCTTTTTTTAGGCATCTTTTTTATAATATTGCACAATCAATTTATCTAACGCTATACTTAAATCGTAGATAATACTGAACTCACAATTGTCTTCAATGCTTTTGTCTAATTTTTTCTTTAATTCATTAATCTTTTGCTCTATCATTTCTTACCTCTTCCATAAAATAATTATCTATTGATAATAAATTATCATATTTCGTCTTTAAAAGCAAGAATTTGACAAAGTTTGCGCCTACTTTTCGTTGACTTTATCTGACTTTTTTCGACAAATCATATTTTTTATGTATAGACTTATTCCTAGAAAGACAAGGATTATAGAGATTATGCAAGACACCTTAATTTTACCAAATGTTAAGCTATCTACTCTAAGTAGTTCGACAAAAAATCTGATTATTCCATAAAAAAGTAAATAAAATCCAAAAATTTCACCTTCATATTTCTGTCTGTTTTGTAATAATTTTAAAATTATAAAAATTGCAAAACAGCCTATCATCTCATATAAAAAGCATGGGTGGACTTCCATATATCCATATTCTGTTTCAATTCCCATTCTAAAAAAATTTGTAGTCTCCACGCCATAAGCTTCTTGATTTATGAAGTTGCCTATCCTTCCAATACCTTGTGATAAAGCTAAATATGGAACTACAAAATCTGCAAGATTGAAAAACTTTAAATTCTTTATCTTGCAAGCTATATATGCAATTATAGCTCCTGAGATTATTCCGCCATAAATTGCTAATCCACCACTTTGAATATTAAAGATTTGATTTAAGTTTTGCAAATAATATTCTAAATTAAATAACACATAAAACAGCCTTGCGCCAAGCAAACCACCTATTAAAACATATATAAAAATCTCTAAAAAATCTTCGTATTTTATTCCATATTTCTTTTTAGTAAAACCCATTAAAAATAAAGATAGGACTATACCAGATACTATTAATACGGCGTACCAATAGACATCAGCACTTCCTATCTTGAATGCTATTTTCGATATATTAAATTCTAAATTTAAACTCGGAAATACTATCTTACTCATTAGGCAATACCACTGATAAAACTTTCTTTTCTTCGTCAAAGACTTCTCTTAAAACCTTTTCTATATAGTCTTTATCAAGAACCAATACTTCTTCTAAGAAATCAAAAGTGTTTATCTCTCTTAAATAATCTGTCAAATAGTTATTTGCAATACTTGACACATCATTATATGATTTTACATATTCACCATACATTTTCTTTTTAATTCTGCTAAATTCTTCCTCACAAAAACCTGTCTGCTTATACTTCTCTATCTCTTTACTAAGCTCATCTGCAACTTTTTTAGGATCACTACTTGTGTTTTGGATAAGTATGTGTGCATAAGTTTTTGCAAATTCATAATTATAGGTAAATTCAGTCGAAATCAAACCTTCTTTATATAGTCTTTGATAAAAATCCGAACTCTTACCCATTATAATATTGCAAATACACTCTATTGCTAAATCCTTTTTAACCATCTCTCCAGGCTCAAGCTTGTCCTTATAACCAATTAAGAAAATCGGTTTACTAATATCCATTTTTGCTTCTGCATATTTTTTTACGATTTTTTCTGGCTCGTCAGGGTAAATTCTTTGTACCTCTTGTTTGTCAGGATTAGTTTTAAGACGTTTTTTTATCTCTACAAGCAAACTATCCACATCGAAGTCACCACAGAAGACTAAAAGCTGATTATCAGGTTTATAAAAAGAATTATAAATAGTATATAATTTTTCTTTGTCGATTTTGGCTATTGTTTCTTTTGTACCAGCAACATCAATATTTATAGGATTGTTATGATACATACATTTTACGCCATTCATATATAATTTCCAGTCAGGATAATCATCATACATCATAATTTCTTGACCGATAATTCCACGCTCTTTTTCAACATTTTCATCAGTAAAATATGGACTTTGAACATAATCCATAAACTCATCTAAAGCTTCGTAGAAATTATCTGTTGACTCAAATAAATATGCTGTATGATTGTTAGTAGTATAAGCATTTGCATCTACTCCAAGACTTGATAAAACATCTAAACTGTTTTTTCCATTTTCTTGCTCAAACAATTTATGCTCTAGATAATGTGCAATACCATCTGGAACACGAACTTCTTCACCTGTTTTGTCTATTTTAAAATTGTTGTCAATAGAACCATATTCTGTGCCCCATATAGCATATTTCTTTAATATGTCTTTTTTTGGAATAATAGCTACTGTCAAGCCATTTTCCAATTTCTCAACATATACTTTTTCTTTTACTTTACTGCTTTCGACAATTTGCACTTCAAAAGTCTCCCTTCAATTATTTATTAGATAAGAAGTAGATTGTATTGTATTCTAAGCTACCAGCAAACTCTACAATCTGCTCTTTAGTAATACTTTCTATAACTTCCATATACTTTTTCAAAGACATATCTACATTTGTAATTTCATTACCAATATAGAAAACAATTTCAGAATCTTGTTCTTCTTCAATTGACTTAATTCCAGAAATCAAATAACATTTTGCATTTTCAATATCCTCATCTGTAAAATTACCATTTCTAATATTGTCAAGTTGCTCTTTGATAATGTCTAATGCCTTTTGGTAGTTATCGATTTCAATTCCACATCTAATAAATATATTTCCCTTTTGTTTAACATATTTTGACTTAGCAGAATATGCTAAACTTGCCTTCTCACGAACATTTTGGAAAAGCATTGAATTAACGCCGTCACCTAAAATCGCATTATATACTAGCGCTACACAACCCAAGTCCTTTTGTTTTGATAATGCGTCTAGACCAATTACTAATTTTCCTTGCGCAACATCTAATTTTTCATTTTTCTCTTGAACTTTATCCACTTTTTGTTTGCTTTCTGTGGATTCATTATTTAAAATATAATTTGGCTTTCTTTCTACTAATTTTTTGACATTTTCATTACTTTCTAATATATTTTTTACATCAAGCTCCTTTAAATCACCTGAAATAAATATATCAATTTTACAGGTATCTATAAGCTTCTGATAGCTTTCTGCTAGGCTTTTTGCAGTTATTCCTTCGACATCTTCTAAGTATCCATACTTATATAGCCCAAAGCCTTTTTCACCATACATTGAATTAATACAGTTTTCAAAAGCATATAAATCTTTATCATCTATCTTGCCTTCGATAACTTGTTTTAAGTTCTGTTTTTCAATGCTTAAAATATCTTCTTTAAAACTTCCATCTTCTATCAAAGTATTAAAAACAATATCTAAAATAAAATCTATTGTTTCTTTTAAAATCTCACTTTTATCTCCAGCAAACTTATCATTTATGCTTTCTATATAGAATTTTAAAACTTGATTGTCTCCCATTTTGTCAATACCACAATCAAAAGTCGCACCATACATTTCTTCAAGTTTTTTATTTATCTCTAACTGGCTTGGCAAATTTTTAGTACCACTTCTTAAAAGAAAAGGTATTAACGCATTTGCTGTAACCGTATTTCTTTCAAGTGGTGTAGTTAAAATAACACAAGCTATATTAGTTTTAAAGATGTCATTTTGTATCAAATGTGCTTTAATTCCAGACTTTATTTCAAAGTTATCTACTAACATTTAAGTTCTCCTTTATAATTTGTATAAAAGTATTATCCTGCATTTTTCCAAAATTATACTATTTTGTACCAAAAATTCTATCTCCTGCGTCGCCAAGACCCGGAACTATATACCCTTTTTCATTTAATTTCTCATCTACTGCACTTGTATATATTTCAACATCAGGATGAACTTCTTGTAATTTCTTAATTCCTTCTGGAGCTGAAATAATACATAAGAACTTAATATTCTTTGCACCTTCTTCTTTTAACATTGTTATAGCATCTATTGCAGAACCACCTGTCGCAAGCATTGGATCTAATACTACAACTTGTTTTTTGTCTATATCTTTTGGAACTTTGTAATAATATCTTACAGGTTTTAAAGTTGTTTCATTTCTGAATAATCCGATATGTCCAATTTTTGCATTTGGTAATACTTTAATTAAACCATCAAGCATTCCTGTTCCTGCTCTTAAAATTGGTATAAAAGCATAATCGTCTTCATTTATTTTACTTACTTTTGTTTTTGCAACTGGAGTCTCTATCTCAACTGTTTCTGTTTTAGCATCTTTTAATGCTTCATAACATAAAAACATTGAAATCTCGCTAATTAACTCTCTAAATTCCTTTGTACCTGTTTTTTTGTTTCTTAATATTGATAATTTGTTATCAATTAATGGGTGTTTTAAAATTACTGGTTCCATAAATATACCTCCTAAAAATTCTTTCATACAAATTATTTAATATTTTTAATAAAAAGTCAAGTAAAATGGTTGACTTTTCAAAATATTTTTGGTATTATAGTAATGCTTGCTAATGCGGGAATAGCTCAGTTGATAGAGCGTCGCCTTGCCAAGGCGAAGGTCGCGGGTTTGAGCCCCGTTTCCCGCTCCAAAAAAACAACTTATGAACCAATAGGTATCATAAGTTGTTTTTTATTTATGCCTCTAAAATCTATTTCAAATATTTTACGTCGTTATCATTAAGAATTTGCATTTGCGAAATAGCAATCTGATTTAATTTTATTAATCTTTCAGATTGTTTTAATCCATCATTAATAAATACAGAATTAAGATTTTCTAAATTTGCTAAACAAATTAATTCATTTATGGTAGCATAATCTCTAATATTTCCATCTAAATTTGGATTTTCATTTCTCCATTGTTTTGCCGTCATACCAAATAGTGCCATATTCAAAACATCTGCTTCTTCTGCATAAATATAATTAATTTGTTCTTTAGTTAATTCAACGGGAATTAAATTGTGTTTAATTGCATCCGTATGTATTCTATAATTTATTTTTGAAAGTTCTCGCTTTGCACTCCAACCAAGTTGTTTTTGTTCCTCTGCTTTTAATCTTTCAAATTCTTTAATAAGTAATAATTTAAACTTTGGACTAATCCACATACCAAATTCAAAAGCAATATCTTTATGTGCGTATGTTCCGCCATATCTTCCTGCTTTAGACATAATTCCAATCGCATTTGTCTTTTCTACCCATTCCTTTACACTAATTTTATAACTATTTAAACCTGCTTGACTTTTAATTATGGCGAATTCGCCATAATTAAAATTAGGATTATGGATTTCTTCCCATATACCTAAAAATTCAATAGTGAAATAAAAAAAGTAATGGTAAGACCCAATAATTACTTTACAGCGGGAGAAACACCTATAAGAAATGCTGATTTTGAAAGAGAAGCATATTTTTTTAAATATACAAAAAAAGATAATTTAAGTGAAGTTTGTGGATACATAGATATCTACACAGGCAAAATCATTGGTGGTTATTATAATGGAGATTAAAAAAATAATATGGAGAGATTTAAAGTGAAAAGTAAAAAAATAATATTCATAATAGTCATATTAGTAATAGTATGTTTTGGAATTAGTTTATTATTAGGTCGTTTTTTAGGAAACAAATATAAAGGAATAATTACAGAAATAAGTAAAGAAGAAAGAGAAAAAGATTCATTTTCGTTAACTGAAAAAAAGAATTTAGAACAAAATGTACTAGAACTATATGGAGATAAAATATCAAAAAAATCCTCATATAATAACCCAATCATACCAGAAGGCTTCAAAAAAGTCGAAACAGATACCGCTAGTTGGGAAATAGAAAATGAAGTTCCAAAAGGATGGGATAACGGACTCGTTATAGAAGATGATATAGGAAATCAATTCGTTTGGATACCTTGCAGAATAGCATTAGATTTATCGACAATAAAAGTATACAAAAACATAATTGATAACACTTATAATGAAGAAGAATTTTTACAATTGGTAAATTATGAAGGTTTCTATATTTCAAGATATGAAGCTGGATTACCAAATGAAATAGTAACTAACGCAATTGAATTTAATAATATTACTAATAATGTAGAAGGATTTCCATTAAGTCAAAAAGATCAAATCGTATGGAATTTTATTGATTGGAAAACAGCAAAAAATAATGCTCAACATATGTACAACAAAGAAAACTTAAAAAGCAATTTACCTACATTTCAACAATATAAATTTATTAGTAACTGGTTAAGTAATAATGAAACAATAGACATTACAGATAGTAAAAATTATGGAAATTATTCTAACATAAACTTTACATTTACAGGATATTACTCTGATAATTATGGAAAAACATATCAATATTCAGAAAATAAAAATAAAAAATCAGAAAATATATTACTATCCACAGGTGCATCTGAAAGAAATAAAACAAATAATATTTATGACTTAGCTGGAAATGTAGCAGAATTTTTAGATGTTTACAAAATTATCCATAATAACAAAATTGAAAATAGCTATTCTTGTATAGGAGGATATTATGATAATATTAGTAAATATTCTATTACAAGCATAACTGGAATAAACAAAGCTAATAGCATACAAGGTTTTAGAATTGTTTTATATCAAAAATAATTCTAAAACTTTCATAATTATATAAAACAAGAGCACTATACAATCTAGTGCTCTTACCAATGCTTAGAAAAAATTTCTAGGGTTTGTCAATATTCTGGAAAAAATCAAGTCAAAAGACTTGATTTTTTTATTTTTTTGCAACTATTTTCCATTTTTTACCGTCTAATGTTATATAAGGGAATTAAGGAGAAAAATTATGGAAAATATTTTAATTGTAGAAAAAGATGTAAATTATTGTATTGATCTTATCAATATTATTATCAAAAATCACAAAGAATTAAAACTTGTTGGTGTTGCTACCACTGTAGATGATGCTTTAAATTGTATCAAAAATGATTGTATTGATATAATTTTAATAAATGCTGAAATGATTAAAGACATAGATATAAAATATTTGAAGAAATATGAAAATTCTATCATTATTCTTACTAATAGCAATACTAAATTTGTTTGTAAATACTATACTCAAAGCTACCAAATTATTAATAAACAGGAAGATATAGGTATTTTAAATCAAAAGTTAAACGATTTAGTTCTTAAAAATAGAAAAGTTTATAATGTTAAAGATTTAAGAGAAATAATAAAAGATGAGTTGATTTATTTAGAATATAATCAAACCTATAAAGGTTTTGACTATTTAATAGAAACATTATTCCTTCTAATCAACTTAGAAGAATATTCTGAGGATAATTTATCAAAAAATATTTATCCAATAGTTGCAAAAAAATTCGATACATCTCCATCAAATGTAAAATACAACATTAGAAATGCAACTGTAACTATTTATTTTGATTGCCCTGTAGATAAATTATCTAACTACTTAGGTTTCAATGTTTCTTCAAAAAAACCAAAAACAAAAACTATAATTTGTATCATCGAAAATAATATTCGTAAAAAAACAAACTATTCCTATTGACAAATTTAATCATATTTTAGATAATTTCATTAAAGACTATAATAATGAGGTATATTATGAAAAATAAAAAACTACACATAATTCTATTTATACTACTTATTCTTTTGAGTATAATTTTTTTAGAAAAAAACAGAGATTATGCTATTGGAGAAGTAATTTTAGTTGAACCTTTAGATAATGGCACAAAAGATGTCTGTTACGCGCACATCTCAATAAAAGAAACATCCTTAGATAGTATTAATATAAATAGAATTTTTAGTATCACTTCTACTAAGAAATTACATTTGCATGATACAGTTAAATTACGATTTAAATATTTTCCATTAGGACCTATTATTATTACACTAACAGATCCAGCATGCAATTTTTCTAAACATTACTATGTTGATATAATAAAAAGGCAAGAAATATAGTATTTCCTGCCTTTTGTCACAGTTTACAATATAACTATTGGCTAAGTAAATCTCTAATCGTATCAACAAGACCATTAGATAGTCTAACAGCCACATTTTTTGAAGCATTAAGTTCTCCTCTTATAATTCCAACGATAAAAGAATCATTAGTAGATAGACAAACTGGACTACCACTTTGCCCTTCTTCTACATCTATATCTGTATAAAAGCGACGTGAATATACATCTAATATTCTTCCTGGTGCTTCAAACATCTCAAAATAAATACGATCATGATTATTAAGTTTTGGATATCCTCTAGAAACAGCTAACTTATTTGTTAACATGCTGGCATCTCCATATCCTTGAAGTCCATACCAACCAGTATCATTACCAATTGCGTAATCTAGTTTTAATACACCCCAATCACCATCTACATCTTTTTTGCTAACATACGTTGAGCCAGCCCAAAAGTATTCTGAATTTGTTGAGCTATATGGCTTTATTGGTATTGTTTGATCAACAGTTCCCCCAAATGCTGCTGGTATAACTCTAACTGTTGTAGCCCATTCTTTTTTATCATAGTTATATATATTATGTGCACTTGTTAAAACCTTATCTTCGCCTATTACTGCACCACTCCCAGTAAAAATAGTTCCACTTGGAAAATAAGATATAAGTAAGCATACAGCACTATATGGATATTTACTAATACCCAACATACCTTCTCTATCATCTCCATCTATAATTGCACGATTTTTTACTTTAGGTTCATGATTTGGAATTACACTATTATAATTTCCTCTATACAAATATGTATTATTATTGTATGTTTCTATAGTTTCTGTCTGTGTTTTTGCATCATAACTAACTACTTCAATAATATCATCTTTAATTGTAGCATCTTCACTTGCATGTACAGTATTAGCTAGAAAAATCAATATCACAAAAGTAATTATAATAAGCAATTTCATTATAATTCCTTTAAATCTCATAATTTTTTCTCCTTTTTATTTATATTTACTAAACGTTCAGTAAGTACATTGTATATTATTTTTTACAAATTCACAATTTAAAAAAAACAACTATTTTAAATTTTTTTCAACTTATTTCAACTTTTTATAGGAAATCAATAATTCTTTATATAATAAAATTGCTAATAAAAATATTAGTAATAACAATAACCTTACTAACCATATAATAATATGTTGATTAAAACAACTGTTATATATATAATAAATATAGGAGATAAATTAACTATGAAAAAGAAAAAAGTATTTATATGTATATTTATATTTGCAATATTGGTATCTTTCTTTCTAGAAACAAATAGAGACTACGTAATTGGGAAAATAACTTCTGTTGAAATCAAAACTATTGATAATAAAAAAAATGAATTTTCACTTGCCAAGTCAGTCTGTTTGTAGTATAATATTTAAGTAACTTGATTTTAGTTACTTAGTTGTAACTTTTCAATATTCTTTGCATATATTAAATATATATGGCGCTATAGCCAAGTGGTAAGGCACGAGTCTGCAAAACTCTGATCCCCGGTTCAAATCCGGGTGGCGCCTCCAACAATATTTCGAGAAAAATCGAGCTTTCACTAGAAAGAGTAGGAT
>CANDKR010000015.1 GCA_947385375.1 uncultured Clostridia bacterium | reverse complement strand
TGGATCTGGTAAAACATCTCTTTTTGCTATAAATCCTCTTCTTGGCACTATTCTTCCCTCCTTCTATAAATTATAAAAAACGTGCTTAGTGTTTAACCATTTATAACACTAAAAGGTACTCTGAAAAGCCTATTGCTTTTCCGTAATAGTGCACTTAAAATCTATCTAAAATCAATCTACATTGATATATCTTATTCTAATTACACTATTCTGCCTATTACATAGGCTAATTTAAAAATTCAATAAAAGTGATGTATTACTAGGAAAACAAGTAAAAAAGGCAAGGGCGCGTACAAAGGTACGTAACCGCGTTTTTTACGAAGTTTGACAACGTAAGACATTGCTTTTAGTGGATTTTATTTTTTAGGTTTTTTAGCACCATATTTAGATCTAGCTTGCATTCTATCTTTAACACCAGCTGTATCTAATGTTCCTCTAATGATATGGTATCTAACACCAGGTAAGTCTTTTACCCTTCCACCTCTGATTAGAACAACACTGTGCTCTTGTAAGTTATGTCCTACACCTGGGATATAAGAAGTTACTTCGTATCCGTTTGAAAGTTTAACTCTGGCAACTTTTCTTAAAGCTGAGTTTGGTTTCTTAGGAGTAACTGTTTTTACAACTGTACATACACCTCTTTTTTGTGGTGCTCTGTTGTCAGTTTGTATTTTCTTTCTTGAGTTATATCCTTTTTGTAATGCAGGAGCTGTTGATTTTGTTTCTGATGTGCTTCTTCCTTTTCTTACTAATTGGTTAATTGTTGGCATCTTGTTTCATTCACCCTCTTTCTTTTATAAAGTAAAAATACGCCAAAGTACAGATTTCCCTATACAATAGCGTATCTATTTTATCATCTTTACCATATAATGTCAATACTTTTAAAAAACTTTCCTAATGTTTATTGCCCTAAGGTTTTAAATTTTTTTACGTTCAATTTTCTTTAACATTTCTTTGTCTTGTTTTTCAAGTATTTTTCTGCTTAATTCATAAATAATCAGTGGATTTTCCTCTTCTTTCATAAAAGTTTTTCCTTCAAAAGTACCTATTCTTAATATAACCGCTTTTATTTTACCTTTAACAGTTATACAATATAAATATTTACGATTATTAAATTCCATAATATCTATTATAATATACTGTTTTTTTCCTTCTAAAGTTATTTTTCCGCCGACTTTAAATTCCATACTCATCTCTCCAAATCTGAATTATTTTCTTGATTCTGCTCTCCGTTTTCTAACTCGTCTACACTAATAACTAATTTTGGATCTACTACATGTGCCTTTAATTCCTCTGGTAAAAACTGCCAAACTTCATTGCTTAATTGTTTTGTATCAGTTATTTCTGAAAGATTTTCTAAATAACCTAAAGCATTTCCTTGTCTTTCATATTCTTTAGCAAGTTCTACCGGATTTCTTACATATTGCTTTATTTCTGCTGGAAGTTCATTCCAAAACTCTTCTGTTAATTTTCCTCTTGATACTTCATATAAATATCTTTGATCTTTTCCATTTTCAAAATACTCTCTAGCAGTTGATACTGGTTCTCTTACAAATTGTCTTATTTCTTCTGGCAATTTTTCCCATGTTTCCGTAGTAAAGTCACCATCTACCATCACATAAAAATGTGATAAATCCATACCATGCTTGTATTCAGCCTCTGCTGCTACAATAGGATTTCTTATATATTCTTTAATATTCTCTGGTAATGCTTCCCAATTTGCCTCAGTAATATCTCCATTTGTATATTCATATAATAGCTGTTGATCAGTAAAATTGAATAAAGAATATTTAGCACTTCTTGCAAGCATATCAAGGCGGTCTCTTTCTGCTGTTTCAGTTGCTACAATGCCACTCCTCTCAAAGCTTTCTTGTATTCCATCATACATATTTTTACAAAGTGCCATAGAACCTATAAGTGCAGCAGCAGCTACAAGAGCTTTAAACCTTACCCAATTTTTTCTTACTGTAACATCTTCTCTTGCATCCTCATATTTTTGAAGTTCTTTCCACTCACGCTTAGTTACCTCGCCACTTTCAATAGTTTCAGGTGTAATATATCCGTTTTCGATATTTTCTTCAATATAGTCATAATCTCCTCTATCATAATGTCCTCTATTCCTTATCCTGCTTATAATGTTTCTTTTGCCCTTAGGTGGAGTTAATCTTACATATGTAGTATCTTCTGACCTTTTTAGTGTTTTAGTAACAGACTTACTAACTTGCTTAGACACTTTCTTTACCTTTTTTTGTCTTTTTTTAGTAAATCTTTTCTTCTCTGCTTCTTTGCTTTTTACTTCTTTTCTAAGAGCTTTATAATAATTTTTAACATCTTTTCTCTTACTTTTATAGCGTTTTTGACTATCATCTGCTGATTTTGCACTATGAAACGCTACTACAGCTTTTGCTTCTGCATCAGAAGCTTGTTTTATATCGCTACTAGAAGTTTGTTCATATTCGTCAAAGATTTTTGAAATTTTATCCTCAAGTTTTTCCATATTATCTTTCTTCTCCATCATCTTTTTCTATTGACCTTTTTTCTGATATTGGTACTCTCGGAGTAGCAATATCTATTCTTTTATCTCCTGTAAATCCGCCATCAAAATCGTAATTTCTGACTGATGCCTTATTATCTTTTTTATCTGTTTTTGTTTTTCTAGTATTTTCATACAAGTCAATTAACATACTAAATAATCCCATATTTTTTCTCTTTTCAAGCGATAAAGATGCTTTTTAAGAAGCACCTTTATTCTTTTTTATATTATCTTTCACGATCTTCTTTTTTATTTGCTAAATCATCTTTTCTCTTACCTGTAAAGCTTGTTTTTGTCTCATAATGTCTATCAGTAGGAACAATTGCTTCTGGGTCTGGAAAAGTTTCTCTTATATTTTCATAAGCATCATCTACAATAAGTGCACCATTTACTGGTATATCCAATCTTCTTAACACATCTACTACTTTTGAATTTTCTCCAACCTTTGTTACTGTCTTACTTAAATCGTTTAAGAAATTTGGATTTGCTGCTAATTTAGCTTCCAAAGCTTCACCAGCAACCTTTGATAATTCTTCTGCGCTCAAATACTCATAATGTCCTGGAACATCAATTATTTTATATGTTCCTGTGCCAACCTTTACTTGTTCTGTCAAAATTGTACCAGCTTCAGTTGCTTTCTCTGTTACACCTTTATATAGGTCTGAAAGCTTAGCCCAATATCTATCTCCTACTGAAACATAAATACCACTTAAATCATTTGTATTAGCACCAAGAGCATTTACTATAGTATCAAGATCTATATCTTGTCTTAATACTCCATTTGCATCTAATAACTCTTTTGGGAAAGTTCCATCAACAAGTGTTGGAGCCTTTAATCCTGCTATATCTGATAAGCCAGTACCGCCTTGTCCTTCACTCTTAAATATTGCAGTTATTTTCTCATTACCTGTTAAGTCATATAAAGCAGGTTTTCTTTCTCCACCATACACTGAATAATATCCTTCAATTTGTCTTGCAGTATTTGAAGTCATTACTTCAGATACTTTTGGACTAACTGTACCTATTGGTCTTGTTTCAAGCACATCAGTTTCTACTTCTTTATATGTTTCTGGTACCCATCTTTTATCTTGAATATTTAAAGCTTGTCTAATTTCTTCTTCTGACGGAGGAATTACTACTTGTTCAGTTTTTGTTGTATGTTTTAATAACCAATCTTCTATCTTTGGTCCGATTAACTTTCTAAATCCTAATCTTGTAGCAATTTTAAATCCTGTAATTGTTCTTGTAACATTTTCTTTATTTGCAACATCATGTGTTGCTTCACTTATAGCATCTGTCTGTCTTGTTTGAGTTATACCTGCTGACTCATTTAAGCCTCTATCTATGCTAATTTGATGCTGAGCCTTCTTTAAATCTTCTAAAGTTGTTGCAAATTTTGCCTTGTCAGCTTCACTAGTTGCTTGCTGCATATCTGTTTCAATCATTTTTATTTTTTCTGCAACAGATTTAGCAGCAAACTCAGTCTTTTTTCTCATTGCTTCTTTTTGAGCAATTTCAACATATTTTCTTCTTAGAGACTCTTGTATATCATAAGCACCTGCATTAAGTATCGCTTGATTAGCTTCTTTTGCATGGAAAATACTGTTAAATCTACTCTTGAAAAATCCTTGACCTTGTGATTGATAATATTCTCTTCTTGCAACATATCTGTGTGTACGTTTATTAGAATATAATCCGGCTACATTATCTCTCTTAGCTCCTGTAAGTAGTGCATAAGTTGGTGAAACAGCTTTACCTATTAATCTATTTATTGGTGCTGTTACATTATTTCTAACAAATTTACCAGCATTTCCAACGGCTCTTATAATATTTCTTACATGTTCTCCTTGTTGAAATTTACTATATGGTACTCTTTCGCCATATTTTCCAAGAGTTCTTAAATTTTCAGTAGTATATACTAATGTATTATATGCGTGGTTATTGCTTCCTATATACTCTTCGTCAGCCTCTCTTGCATCTTCTGGAGATAGTTTTTCTATCTTACCTTCTTCATTTCTAATATAAAGATCTTCATATACAGATTTATCACCAGCTTCATACTTTGATAATCTTTCTAATCGTTCAACTAATTCCTCTAATTGTGCAAATTTCAAATCTTCTTCCATTCCTGGATATGAAGCTATTGTTCTGTACACTCCTACTTGTCTATTACCATTTTCATCTAAATATTCGAAATCTTTATATTCAACATTATCTTCAAATTTTTTAATAATTTTTGAATATTTTTTTGCCATTTGTCTATTTCCATAGAATTTATCAACCATATCTGCTCTACGCATAGCATATTCTGCTCTAATAGCTTCTTCGTCTAGTTCAGGAACTATATCAGGATAATCAATAGTAACTTCGCCTTTTTCATTAATCTTAAAAAGTTCTTTTTCCTTAGCTATATCTTGTAACTCTTCTACTCTATGAGTTGTAACTCTAGTTTGTGTAGCTACATCAGCTGGATCTCTGCTATCTAAATCCTTAATTGCTTTATCTATCTGTGATAATTCATCTTTAACAACTTGAGTATCTCTTCTATTTGCTCTGTTTTTTCTCCACTCCTCGATTTCTTCTTCTGCTGGAGTTCTAACGCTCATTGAAGCTACTCTTTCGATTTCCGCTAACAATTCTTCTGGAGTTTTAGGCATATTTTGCACATCATAAGAAGAACTAGCTGAGGCTAGTTCTCCTTCTAATTTTTCTTTTTTATTTTCTAAATAATCTCTATCTAAATATTCTAAAGTCTTAAGATATTCTTCTATTCTTCTTTCAATTTCAGAACTTTCGATAAAACTATATTCTGGTTTGCCTTTTCCTAGTAAACTAACAACTTCTTCGATAACATCTTCTGCCTTTATGTATTCTGCACTCTCTTTTGTATAAATGCCTGAATGTAAAATTTCATCATAATGAGCAATTCTTTGTTCAATTTTTGCTTTTTTTACACCTTCTATGAATTTTTCATTATCTGGCATAGTGTCCTCCTTTTCAAGCTTTGTTATTTACTAAAATTATCTAGCATCGCCTTCACCTTTTGCTGGATCATCTTTTGCTGGTTCTGGTTTAGCTTCTCCTGCTTTTGCTGCTGCTTCTCTAGCTGCTTTTTCTGCTTCAGCTTTTTGTTCAGGTGTAAGTGTAGCAAATGGATCTGCTCCTTTACCTGCCTTTGCAGCCTCTGCCGCTGCTGCATCTGCTGCTCTTTTCTCTGCTGCTTCCTTAATAAGTTCTTCATCTCCTGCAATTGGTTTAATTTGTCCTGCTGTAAGCATATCAGCTGCTTTTTTACTATACTCATTTGATGGCAATGCTAGTAACATTATTTTGAAAAATCCTGGTTTTGTTCCAGTTGCTGCTTCAAAAGCTTCTGCTTTTAATTTAGCCTTTCCAAAAATACCTTTGCTTTCATAATATTCATCACCAATTATTGGCACTGGTTTTGGAGCTTTTTTAGCTTCTTCCTCAGCTTTTATTTGTTTAGTCAAACTACCAATTTTACCTCTTAATTGAATTTGCTTTCTAGTTGCTTCAGCACATTCATCAGTTAATCTTTTTAATTCTTCACCTAATGCCTTACGTTTATCTGGATCTGTTTCAATAGTTTCTAATTGTTTTTTTGCATTTATTTCAGCATTCAATTTTTTAACTTTGCTATCTACATCAGCAAACTCTGCTTCTACTTCTTTCAATTCGTCTTGAGGTGTTTTTGGTTTTCCAGCTCCATCTCCTTCGCCTTTACCACTTCCGTCACCTTCACCTTTTCCGGTTCCGTCGCCTTCGCCTTTGCCAGTGCCATCGCCTTCACCTTTTCCAGCTCCGTCACCTTCGCCTTTTCCAGCGCCTTCACCTTTGCCTATATCTTGACCTAATTTATATTTATCATTTAATTCAGTCATTCTTGCTTCTGCTGCTGATTTACCTTTTTCTAATACTGCTAATTCAGATTCTAATTGAGCTTGTTTTGCTTTTAATTCTTCTGCTTTTTCTGGGTGTGCAGCAAGTTCTGCTTTTATTTTTTCTAAATCTGCTGTTTTCTCAGCAATTTGTTGCTCAGTCTGCTTTTTCAAATTCTCCATTGCCTCATATTGTTCCATAGGTGTGGCTTCTGGTTTAATGCCTTCTTCTTTTTCAAGTTTTTCCATTTTTGCAGCACATTCTTTTTCTTGTGCTTCATATTCTGCAACTTCTGCTTCAAGTTCTGCAAGTCTAGCTTTTGAAGTTTCTACATATTGTCCTTTAATAGTTCCATTTGCTAAACCTTTTTTAATATTTTCTATTGCTTCTTTAGCTTCTGCTTTTTTAGCTTGTAAATCAGCTTTTTGATCTTTTAAAGCATCATATCTAACTTGAGCTGGAATAGCTGCTTCTTGGATATCTCCTAATTCTTTTATAGCATTGATTGTTGCTTCAATTGATTCTGTCTCAACAAGCACATCTTGTTTATCTGGATCCATTATATCTTCCATTGATTTCCAGATTTCATATAATTTATTATATTCAGCCTCATTTTCTTCCATTGATTTGAATGGTTGAGAGAAATTCTTTATAGCCATTTGTACTCTTTTAATTTTTGTTCCAATTGCTGCTTTTTCACGCTCTAATTTTTTTATTGCTCCATCATCAGCACCTTGTGCAAGAGCTTCATCAATTCTTTTATCAACATCATCCATTTCTTTTTGATGTTCTTCTAGTTTTTCTTCCATTCTATATACAGCAGATCTTCTCTCAAGATTTTGTCTTTGAACATTATCTTTTACATTTCCATAAGGAGTACCTATTGTTCTCATTCTGTCTTCAACAGACATTTCTTGTTCTTCTCCTGATTCTCTATAAAGTTCAAGTTCTGCATTAACATCTTGATGAACAGCCTCTACTGTTTTTTCTCTTAATTCAGTAAATTTAGTTGCTGCTTCTTCAGCTCTTTTTTTAGCTGCTTCGTGTCTATGTTGTAATAATTCTACATTTCTTCTTTCAATGTCACTAACAATTACATCATTTTCCTTTTTAGCATTTTGGTCAGCTTGATTATAAGCCTCTCTTGCTTTGGCTTCCTCTTCGTTAGCTGCTCTAAGAGCTTGTAAACTCTCTTGTAATGCTGTTAATTCCTCTATTCTTTGTTTTAAATCCATTCTTATTTCCTCCTTTGGATTTGTAATCTTTTTAAAATTTCTCACTAATATCATAATACCATTTTTTAGTCGAAAAGTCAATGAATTATGTAAAATAAATGTATTTTTTCCTTATTTTTGCAGGATTTGAAGACTTCTATCTGCAATTTTTTGGTATCTTTCCTTCTTTTCTTTAATTTTTTCAGGTAATTCTGGCATTATTCCAAAATTTGCATTCATCGGTTCAAAATCATCTTTTTCTGTCGAAATATATTCTGCCAAAGCACCTATAACATTATTTTTATCATATATTTCTGGTGGTTCATGCCTTAATTTATGCACTGCGTTTATTCCAGCTACAAAACCAGATGATATAGATTCAACATAGCCTTCCACTCCAGTTATCTGACCTGCAAAAAATATATTATTATTTTTCTTCAAATTATATGTATTGTCTAATAACTTCGTAGAATTTATATATGTGTTTCTATGCATTACACCATATTTAACAAAATTTGCATTTGCTAAACCCGGTATCTTGCTAAAAACGCGTTTTTGTTCTCCGAATTTCAAATTTGTTTGAAATCCTACTATATTATATAAAGTACCTTCCATATTATCTTGTCTTAACTGAACTACTGCATAAGGTCTATAACCTGTTCTTATATCTGTAAAACCAACTGGCTTTAGCGGACCGTATCTCAAAGTATCTTCCCCACGTTTTGCCATTATTTCCACTGGCATACAACCTTCAAAGATTTCTCTTTTTTCAAACTCGTGTAGTTCTACGACTTCTGCATTTATTAGTTCATTATAAAACTCGGTATATTCTTCTTTATTCATTGGAAGATTTATATAACTAGCTTCTTGTAACTTAGGCTTTTTAAGCCACTCGTCTACATTTTCATCTTTAGCTCTTTCTTGGTCATATCTATTGCCATAAAAAGCTATGTTCATATCTATACTATCTTTTTCAATAAGTGGTGCTGCTGCATCATAAAATGCTAAAGCCTCTTCTCCAACTAATGCTTTAATCTTGTTTGCAAGTGTGTCCGAAGTAAGTGGTCCTGTTGCTATAATCACTATCCCATCTTCTGGAATTTCTGTTACTTCTTCTCTTATAATCTCAATATTTTCATCTTCCTCAACTACCTTAGTAACTGCCTCTGCAAACTTTTCTCTATCAACTGCGAGTGCCTGTCCTGCCGGAACTGCTGTCTTATCTGCAATCGGTATAAGTTCAGAACCTAAAACTCTGAGCTCTTCTTTTAACAATCCACACGCATTAGTCAAAAGATTAGATTTAAAAGAATTACTACACACTATTTCAGCTAAATTAGTATTTGAATGTGCTTCAGAAAATTTAACAGGTTTCATTTCATATAGCTTAACCTTAATTCCTCTTTTTGCAATTTGAAGTGCCGCCTCTGTACCAGCTAAACCGCCACCTATAACTGTGATATAATCTTTCATACGCTATATCTCCATTCCTTCTTGTGCTGGTCTTTCATCTTGTAATTGTACTTGAGCATCTAATCCTTCTCCATAGCAATTTAATAAAGTCTGTAAATCTTCTATTGAAGCATTATTTATTTCTAATGGATTCAAGCCATTTTTTTCGCAAACTTCAAATGCCATTTTTCTTAAAGTTTTTTCATCTACTTTTAAAACTGGTTTAGCTCTATCTTCTTTAATCTTTTTTAAAACATCTTTTGGGTCAACATCAACTTTAAGACTTTCATCAAAAGATTTCTCATCATCTGTGACTTCTTTTAATTCTTCACTCATATCTTTTCCTTGCATTTTAGCTATTAATAAATCGATTTGCTCTTGTGTAAGAAGTTCACCTGAATGATTATTATCTATTTCTTCTTGTTTACCTGATGGTAAAAGATTTTTTATATTTCCAAATAAAACGTTACCAATTTTAGATGCTTTTATTTGCATAATTCCAGTTTTAGTAAATTTCTTAGCTGTTCTTAATATTGCTTTTGCTATATATTTCGGATTCTTTTTTTCTTTCCAAGATTCTTCAAAAATATCACTTATATTAGCATCCGATGCCCCTTGCTGTTCTAGCCAATCATTAACCTCAAACCCATCAAGATCTTCAACAAGTTTTTCAACATTACCATGATTTATCCTTCCAGAAGCACCAGCAATATCTCTATATTTTCCTTGATTTTTTTCAACATATGAAGCAATTACTCTTACATTTTCTTGGTATTTTTGTGCTTTTTCTTCATCTCCTGAAGCTAATGCTTCTTTCCAAAGCTCTCGATTATATAAATAAGTTTTACCTATTATTGCTGATTTATAAATATTTTCCTCTACTCCTAATTTATTAAAAAGTTCTTCTAACTCTTCTGATATCTTATCATTTCTAGCATCTCGATATATTTTTCGCAGTCCTTGATTTATTCTTTTTCTAAGACTTAATTTTACCTCTTCTTCATTTTTGGATTGCTTTTTAAAGTTTTTTAAATCATCTTCAGTACGATTAGAAAATTTTCCATTATTAATTTCTTCTTGCAAATCTCTTCTATGTTGTTTTGCCTCTTCATCAAATTCGTCCATCGCAATGTCTAAAATTTCATCAACTCCGCTTACCTCTTTAACTATCTCTTGTCTATTTTTTTCACAATGTAATAACAAATTAAATTCTTTTGTAAGTTCTTCTTGCTTAACCCCTTTTGCATCAGTAAGACCCAAAGCAGTTAAATACCTATATGCAGTCATTCTATCTGATTTACTAACTTTACTATTATTAGAAAAATATAATGATAAAGCAACTTTAATAATTTTCTGTTTTGTTTTATTATCCTGTAAATTTAAACTTTCTGTATCCAAAAATTTTTTTAATTTTTTTACTGGAAAATCTTTTAAAAATTCCAATCCCTCTTTAGCAGAATAACTATCACGATATCTCTTAAACGCTCCTGAGACAGATTCCCTGCTAATTTTTCCATCTTTTACCATTTTTTGAGCAGCTTTATTTCCTGTATTAGCTAGATTTTGAATAGTTCTTAATACTCCTAATTGCATAAGTTCAACTGTTTCTCGTTCTTTTGGATCTGTAATTTTTTCCAATTGTTTTTCATAATCGTACATTTTTTCACAATAAGCCATTACAAATACATCTTCTGCTGTTTCAAAATTAGATTCTCTTCTCTTATCATCAATAGATTGATTCATTTCTTCACTTTTATTAGAACTATCCATTTCATCTAATACATTTTTGTCACTTAAAATATTGCGTAATTCTCGTTTATTCTTTCCATAAAATTGTCGAGTAAACTTTTCAGTTTTTACATCAAGTTCCATTGATTTATTAATATCATTTTCAGAAATGAATAATGCCTTCTCAGCCATTATTCCTGCTTTGTATTTGTCCATTTCATCACGTGGAACATTTCCTGATATCATTGCTACTTGGTGTTTAGTAGCCTCTATGTTAAGAGTACCGTCGACATTTAAAACTACTCCGTTTTCTTCAACACTGATGTCATAACACATTGCACCTACTGCTACTGTGATTAATCCGTCGTCAACAAAGAAAGCTCCTTTATCACCAACTGTGTTTGCACTTGGTGAAACTAAGCTTGAATATATCTCTACAATATCTTCTGCTGATACTTGAACTTTCCCACTAGTAGTTTTATACAAAGTTTGTCTTAATCTCTTAAATGCTTCATTGTTCTCTACTGCCTCTTCTATCAACATCTCTTGCTTTGCTTTATTGCTTTCTTCTTTAGCGTTTTTGTCATTAGACGCTGAAAGATCTCGAACTGCTCTTGCATCTGCATTCGAGTTACTAGAATTATTTAATTTATCTTGAACTTCATCATTTGAATAAACCATTGTATATCCCCTAAAATCGACAATAATCCTATTTTTTCATAATTTTATTATAGATAAAAAGAAATGCTATTGCAATTACAATAGCATTACATTTATATTTATTTTTTCTTACTTTTTCTTACTTTTTGTCGAACTTTTACGCTTTCCTACGGTCTTTTTTGCTGTCTTTTTAGTAGTACTTTTTGTAGACTTAGTAGCTTTCTTCTTAGTAGTTTTAGTTTCTTTTTCAAGTTCTTCTTTATTTGCCTCTGGATTAAAAACTTCTCCTACTTTTGGTTTGTTCCAAGAAATATATGAACAACCTTCGTTCTCACCTTTATTGTTTTCACAAATATAGTAATTACGTTTCTTCTTAGTCTTTCTAACCTGAACTACTCCACCACAAACAGGACAAGGAACATCAACTGTCTCGATAATTGGCTTTGCATTTCTACACTCTGGATAACCTGGACAAGCTAAAAACTTACCGTATTTACCGTATTTTATAACCATCTTACGACCACACTTTTCACACTCTACATCTGATTCTTCATACTCAAGTGTAACATGCTCTAACTCTTTTTCAACTTTCTCGACTGTCTTTTCAAAAGGTGTATAAAATTCTCTTAAAACATTTTTCCATTTTTCATTACCTACTGCTACTTTGTCGAATTCTTCTTCCATTTTAGCAGTAAACTCAACATTAATTACATCTGAAAAATTCTCTATAAGTAGTTTATTAACAATTTTTCCTAAATCTGTTGGAACTAATTGTTTTTGTACTTTCTCAATATATCTACGAGTTAAAATTGTTGTAATTGTAGGTGCATAAGTACTTGGTCTACCAATTCCTTTTTCTTCCAAAGTTTTTACAAGACTTGCTTCAGTATATCTTGCTGGTGGCTCTGTAAAACTTTGCTTTGTAATTATATCTTCTTTCTTTACTGTCTCTCCCACTTCTAATGGTGGTATCTTTGTAAACTCTTCATTTGTTGGAACATCCTCTGTTTCAACATACAAAGCCATAAAACCTTTGAACTTCAAAGTTTGTCCATTAGCTCTAAAATTGTATGAGTTTCCATCAATATTTACAGCTAAAGTATCATAAACTGCTGCTGACATTTGGCTTGCAATAAATCTATTATATATTAATCTATATAATTTATATTGATCAGCCGTTAAATAATCTTTTACACTTTCAGGTGTAAGCTCAATATATGTTGGTCTAATTGCTTCGTGTGCATCTTGGCTATCTGCTTTTGTTTTATAAAATCTGTTTTCATAATATTCTGCGCCATACACTTTTTCAATATGCTTTTTAGCAGCAGCTCTTGCTTCATTTGAAATTCTTGTTGAGTCTGTTCTCATATATGTTATAAGACCTGTCTCGCCTTTTTCTGGAAGCTTAACACCTTCATATAGTCCTTGAGCTACTGACATTGTTTTCTTAATTGCAAAATTAAGTTTTCTTGAAGCCTCTTGTTGCATTGTACTAGTTGTAAATGGTGGTGCAGGTGTTCTTTTCTTCTCACCTTTTTTGATATCTGTTACTACATATTTTGCACCTTTTAAGTTTTCTAAAACTTCATTTACTTCTTGTTCTGAATGAAGCTCTAATTTTTTTCCATCTTTACCTACAAACTTACAATCAAATTTAGTTTTAGTTGCTTTGTCAGAAGCAATTAGAGTAATATTCCAATATTCTTCTGGAATAAATTTCTCAATTTCTTCTTCTCTATCTACTATAAGCTTAACAGCAACAGATTGAACTCTACCTGCTGATAACCCTCTTTTTACCTTTTTCCAAAGTACTGGACTTATTTTATAACCAACAATTCTATCAAGAACTCTTCTAGCTTGCTGAGCATCTGTTAAGTTCATATCAATACTTCTTGGTTCTTTCATTGATTTTTGTACAGTTTCTTTTGTAATTTCATTAAAAGTTACTCTACAAATACTGTTTGGATCAATTCCCAAAATATATGCTAAATGCCAAGCAATAGCTTCTCCCTCACGGTCAGGGTCAGTTGCAAGATACACTTGTTTTGCATCTTTTGCATCCTTTTTTAAAGAATTAATCAAACTTGCCTTTCCTCTGATATTTATATAATCTATTTCAAAGTCCTTTTCTGGGTTAACACCAAGCTTAGACTTTGGTAAATCTCTTATATGCCCCATTGAAGCAACGACTTTACTCTTTCCACCTAAAAATTTCTTAATAGTATTCGCCTTTGCTGGTGATTCCACTATAACTAATTTGTCTATCATTATTTCTCTCCTATAATCTGCTTTATTTCGTTATAAATTTTCTCTTCGACGTTCTTAGGCGCAATAGTAGAAGCAAGTCTGCCCATTTCGTCTAATTCTGTTTTCTTAAATATTATATCATTTATTTCTTCTGCTAAGTTTTCGCCTGTTAAGTCCTTATTTAAAATAATCTTTGCAGCACCTATTTTTTCAAGGACTCTAGCATTGTCCTCTTGTCTATTAGCAGACTTTGATGGTAAAGGAACAAATATTGCTGGTTTACCAGTTATAGCAATTTCAGTAATTGTCATTGCTCCACTTCTACAAACTGCCAAGTCTGTAATATTTAACATTTCTTCCATATTATATATATAAGGCAAAATCCTAACATTTGTCAAGCTATTTATATACATATTTTCTCTATCGAACTTCTCTTTTATAAGCTCATACTGCTTTTGACCTGCTGCCCAAATAATTTGATAATCTTTATTTAATTTCTTTATTATCATATCCTGAACAGCTTCATTAATAGCCTGAGCACCTTGACTTCCACCAAATACTAAAACAATTGGTAAGTCACTTTTTACACCAATTTCTCTCAAAATTTCTTTTTTTCTACTATAATCAATATCTAATTTTCTAATCTTAGTAGGAGTTCCTGTAACTACTACTTTTTTGCTTTCTATAAGTCTTGTTTTAGCCTCTTCAAAACCTGCTAAAACCAAGTCCACTTCTTTTGCAAAAAGTTTAACTGCTTTTCCAGGATATGCATTACTCTCGTGAAGTACTGTTGGAATATGCCTTGAAATTGCACTACTAATAACTGGACCGCAAATATACCCACCTGTTCCTAAAACTAAATCAGGTTTAAACTCATCAATTATTTTTTTAACTTCTTTACTGCTTCTAATAGTTTGAATTATATGCTTTAAATTTGTAAAAGAAAACTCTTTTTTTAAGCCATAAGCTTCAATAGTTTTCAGCTCATAACCTGCTCTTGGTACTAAATCATTTTCTAATCCACGATTTGTGCCAATAAAAATAATCTTAGAATCTGGCTCTTTTTCTCTTATTTTATTTGCTATTGCTATGCCGGGATTGATATGTCCACCAGTTCCAGCTGCTGAAATAATTACCTTCAAAATATAATAATTTCCTTTCCTTATTTTTGTTTACAACTTCTAGAAATATTCAATAAAATTCCAACTGTTGCTAAGTTAACAACAAGTGCTGTACCTCCATAACTAAAGAATGGAAGTGGCATACCTGTTACTGGTATTGTTCCAGTAACAACCGCAATATTTACAATAGTTTGTAAACCTATTAAAACTGTAATTCCTATCGCAATCAAACTACCAAAAGTGTCTGATGACTTCATAGCAATAATTATACCTCTCCATACAAATATTGCAAAAAGTAATATTACCATAACACAACCAAAAAATCCAGTCTCTTCTGCTACAACAGAGAAAATAAAATCATTATGTGGTTCTGGTAAATACAAATATTTTTGTCTACTTTCGCCAAAACCCAATCCAAATAAGCTTCCAGAAGCAATAGCATATAGACTTTGTATAATCTGCCAGCCTTTACCTGTCGGATCTGAAAATGGATCTTTCCAAACTTTCATTCTACCTTCTCTAAAGCTCTCTTTTTGGGCAGCTTCTGCTGGGTCAATTGGATGTAAATATCCATCAATTCCTTTATATGATAAAAATCCAATAACTCCTGCAACACCTGCTACTATAAAATGTCTAAGTGGCACTCCTGCTACAAACATCTGAACACAAGTAATTGCTGCAATCAAAAGAGTCGCACTAAGGTGGTTTTGACCTTTATATACTATAACTACTATTGGTGCTAAAAATACCATTGGAAGCACAAAGCCCTTTAAAAATTTTTTTATATTCCCTGATTTTTTTATATCTGCTAATAAACTTGCAAAAAATATAATAAATCCTGTTTTTGCAAGCTCTGATGGTTGGAAATTTCCGAATCCTAAATTAAGCCATCTTTTTGCACCTTTATCTTCCATACCTAAAGGAGTATATGCTGTTATAGCAAGCAAAACTATAACTACTATGTATATAATCCAGTTGAACTTCTTATAAATTCTATAATCTATCTTTGAAACAACAAACATAGCTACAATTCCTAGTCCAGCAGCTCCTGCTTGCTTTCTAAAATATTTATAACTATCTCCGCTTTCAGAAAGTGAAGATGGAGCACTAGCTGATAAAACCATTATAAGTCCACAAGCTAGTATTATAAGTACAACGGTTAAGATAATATAATCCATTGAACCTCTAGTAAAAAAGGTTATTCTTTTTTCTTTCTTATCCCTTTTATCTTTTTGTGCCATTTAAAATCTTCCTTTCATAGCTTAAATTGAAAGTACTCCTAATATACAAAATATCAAAGTAATAAATCCAAATACTACTACTACTTTATTTTCTCTCCAACCACTAAGCTCAAAATGATGATGTAGTGGAGCCATTCTAAACATTCTTTTTCCAGTAAATCTAAAGCTTATAACCTGCATAATTACTGAAAGTGTTTCTAATATTGGAACAATAGCAATAATCACTAATAATAATGGATTTTTTATATATATTGCTATACTTGAAATTACTCCTCCAAGTAAAAGTGAACCTGTATCTCCCATAAAAACTTTTGCTTTGTACACATTATATATTAAAAATCCTGCGCAAGAACCTGCTACTATTGTTGAAAATGTAGCAATTCCTGCCTCTTCACATTTAATAGAAATAACAGTAAGTGACAAAGTTATTATTGTAAGTACTGTTGCGGCTAAGCCGTCTATTCCATCAGTTAAATTAACTGCATTTGTTGCAGACAGCATTACTAATATTGTAAATGGTATATAAACTAAAGTTGGCATTGTTATTTTATAATCTGTAAATGGTATTAAAATATCAGTTCCAATTTTTGCAACATTACTTAAATATATAGTAAAAATAGTTGCAATTATAAGAAGTCCAAGCATTTTTAGTTTTGGATTTAAACCTTCTGTATTTTTCAAAACTAATTTTTTAAAATCATCTACAAATCCAACTATTCCAAAACCAATTGCAGCAAGACACACTGGTACTAAGTCTTTTATATTATCCATCTCACCTGTTCTAAGCCATACTAAACTTGTAACTGTACTAAGTGCTACAATTGAAATAATCATTATAATTCCACCCATTGTAGGTGTTCCTTGTTTCCTTAGATGACTTCTTGGTCCATCTTCTCTCTCATTTTGACCTATTTTACATTTCTTTAAAATTGGAATTGTAATTTTTCCTACTATTACTGTAAAAACAAAAGCTACCAAAAAATATATTATTTGTAAAAATTGTAAGCTCACGAAAATGCTCCTTTACTTATTTTCTTTTAAAATTTCTTTAACTATAATTCTTTCGTCAAATGGTAACTTTTCGCCATTTATTTCTTGATAAGGCTCGTGACCTTTTCCTGCAAGTACGACAATGTCGTTTTTATTCATCATACCAATTGCTTCTTCAATGGCTTCTCTTCTGTCTACAACTACTTTATATCTTCCTTTTGTTTTCTCAATTCCTTTTTCTATATCTGCTATAATACTTTCAGGTTTTTCTGTTCTAGGATTATCTGTCGTAACAATTGAAAAATCTGCAACCCTTCCTGAAACCTCTCCCATAAGTGGTCTTTTACTACTATCTCTATCTCCGCCACAACCAAAAACACTAATTACTCTTCCTTTAGTATAAGTCTTTACAGCTTGTAAAATATTTTCCAAACTTTCTGGAGTATGCGCATAATCAATCATTATTGCAAGTTCTTGGTCATTAGGTACAAGCTCACTTCTGCCCGGAACTCTAACGTTTTCTAGAGCTTCTTTTATTTTATCATTACTAACTTTAAGCTCATTTGCAACAGAAATTGCTGCTAGTGCATTATATACACTAAATCTTCCTGGTATTCCGATTTTTATTCTTTCGTTTTTTCCATCTAATTTTACTTTAAAATCTACACTAATATTTGTGATAGTGATATCTTTAGCAAGTAAATTTGCTTCATTGTTTATTGCATAAGTCTTTATATCACAATTTTTGCAAAGGCTCTTTACTTTCATACCTTTAAAATCATCGAAATTAACAAAACCTTTTCTACACATTGAAAATAGTTTTAATTTTGAATTAAAATAATCTTCCATATCAGAATGTTCTTTTAAACTAATATGGTCTTTATAGAAGTTTGTGAATATTCCTATCTCAAATTGTAATCCATAAACTCTATTAAGCTTTAAGCTTTGAGAAGAAACTTCCATAACTACATATTCAACTTTTTCTTTTACCATTTGTGCAAAAAGTCTTTGAAGTTCTAAGCTTTCTGGAGTTGTTCTAGTTGCTTTTCCTAGGCTATCTTCTCCAGAATAATTCTCTATTGTTCCTATTAATCCTACTTTATGACCTGCTGCCTCTAAAATAGATTTTATCATATATGTTGTCGTTGTTTTTCCCTTTGTTCCTGTAACACCTATTAATCTAAGTTTTCTTGCAGGATTACCATAGAAAGTTGCTGAGCAAATTGCTAAGGCTTTTCTTGTATCATCAGTTATTATTATTGTAACTGAAGCAGGAATTTTTATTCCTTTTAAATCTGCACTCATATCTAACATAACTGCTGTTGCGCCATTTGCAATTGCCTCTTCTACAAATTTATGTCCATCAAAGTCAAAACCTTTTATTGCTATAAATAAGCTATCTGGTGTAATTTTCTTTGAATTACTATCTATGTTTTTTATGTCTATACTTGTATCACCTTTTACTTTAAGATTCTCAATTCCACTTAAAAGTGTTTTTAATTCCATAAATTTAAGCCTCCTGTTTTGCTATTATACAGCAAAAAATCTTTTTTGTATATACTTATACATATAAAGCATTATTATTCATATTTTATCATTATGCAAAATTACTGTCAATTTATTCTCCATATAAATATGGTAAAACTTCACTAAATATTTTTCCTGCAACAGGTGCTGCTACTCCTCCACCTTGATGCCCTCCGCTCACCAGTTGGATTATATAATGTAATTAATATTGCAAACTTAGGATCATCTATATTTGCAACACCTATAAAAGATGTAACATATTTTCCTGTATTTACTCCATCTTCTGACGTTCCTGTTTTTCCTCCAATTCTATAACCTGTAACTTTTGCATTTTTACCAGTTCCTTCTGATACAACACTTTCCATCATACTTAGTACATTTTCTGCTGTTTCTTGTTTTACAACTTGATCTCCAAATTCAGGCGCTATTTCCTCTACTTCTCCAGTATTAGGATCTATAATCTTTTTCACCAACCTTGGTTTTACATACCTACCTTTATTTGCAATAGTTGAAACCATAGTAACCATTTGTATTGGAGTTACTTCAAAACGCTGACCAAAAGAAATTGTTGCAAGTTCTACTGGTCCTACCTTTTCTTCCTTTAAAAAGATACTTCCTGCTTCACCGAGGTAAATCAATTCCTGTTTTCTTTAAGAAACCAAATTTATTTAAGTATCCATAATATTTTTCTTTACCAATTTTTTGTCCTAAGCCTATAAATACCGGATTACAAGAATTCATTAAAGCTTCTCTTAAAGACTCTGAGCCATGTGGCCTATAATATCTCCAGCACTTAATTCTAACTCCTGCAATCTCAATCGCACCAGTACATGCAAAAGCTCCTTTTCTATCCACTTCTGCCAAGCCTTCCTCTAAAGAAGCAGAAGCAGTAACTAATTTAAAAGTAGAACCCGGCTCATAAGTATCTGCAATTGCTTTATTTCTCCACATTCCCATTAGATAATTAGACCTTTGAACTTGCTCTAAGTCCTGCCATACTGCTTTTAACTCCTCATCTACTGGCTGATATGGACTATTCAAATCATAACTTGGATAATTTGCTAAGGCTAGAATATCCCCAGTTTGAGGGTTCATTGCAATAATACTTCCACCATCTGTACATACATTATCGATACACGCTTCTTCTAAATGTTTTTGAACAATTGCTTGTATATTACTATCTATACTTAAAACTAGATCCTTGCCGTCTGTTGGCTCTATGTAATTTTCTCCTGCATCTCCAAAACTCTGACCCTTAGCATCTGTAAGAGAATTTATCTCACCACTTTTTCCTGATAATATCTTCTCATACTTTGCTTCAATTCCTTCTAGTCCTTGGTTATCGCTTCCACAAAAGCCTATTATATGTGAAGCAAGATTTGAAAAAGGATAATATCTTTTAGTATCTTCATCTATATTTATACCAACATAAATTTCATTTTCTTCCATCCACGCTCTTAAGCTATCAGTTTTTTCTTTGTCTTGCCTTTTTATTATAGTTTCTATTGCACTTTTTTTATTCACTCTTTTTAATACTTTTTCATAATTAAGTTCAAAGATTTCTGAAAGTTTCCTTGCCAAAATCTCTTTCTTATCTGCTGGTATTTTCATAGGATTAACTGTAACAGTATACACTGTACTACTTACTGCTAAAACAGTTTCCCCTGAACTATCATATATTGTCCCTCTTCTTGCTCCTACTTCCCTTGCAGATCTTTGTTGATTTTCAGCCTTTGCTTGCAACTGGCTTGCACCTACAAACTGCAAATATGCAAGTCTACAAACTAAAACAATACAAACTAACATATAAAGCACAAGTCCAAGCATCATTCTCTTTTTTGCTGACAGATTATTCTTTTCTTCCATAGCCTCTCCTTAAATTGTACTTTAAATAATCATATTATTTTTAGAAAAGAAAAAGACTAAAAATTTTTTATAAATTTCTAGTCTTTAAAATATATTACCTATAAAATTACATATCCAATCGATTATGCTAGTTTTTTCTTCTAATATAACTTTTTCTGTACTTGGCTCAATATAATCTTTTTTTGGTAAACTTAAATATATAGTTTGTTTATTTGTTAATTTTTGCATTCCAAGCATATCTTTTGCTGTTTGTTCAATATTACTTAAATTTAAGCTATTTTGTATATTTATTTCTAATTGATCATTTTCTTTTTTTATATCGCTTATTGTAGTTTTTAAACTCTGAATTTCTGCAAAAGATTGAGTTATTAAGGCACTGCGGGAACTAATTACAAATACAGCAATTAAAAACATTACCGCATTTAATGCACACATAAATCTAAATTTGAAATTCTCAAATCTTGTTGCTTTTTTATTTGCATTTTTCTTTGTTTGCCTAGTCTTTTTAGATTTTTTTCTTCTAGGTTTATCATTACATTCTGGCTCATATTTTCTAGGACTTGTCTCATATTGATAATTTCTAGCTGACATATTTCGTTCCCCCTTTCCTTTTGTATTTTTCTATTCTTTTACATCTTTTCAAAAATTCTAAGCTTAGCACTTCTACTTCTTGAATTTTCTTCTTGTTCTTCCTCACTTGGAAGTATTGGTTTTCTTGTTATAATTTTTCCAAGTGATTTTGCACCACACACACAATATGGCAAACCCGGTGGGCAAGTGCATTTTCCTGAAGCTTCAATATAAGCATTTTTTACTGCTCTGTCTTCTAATGAATGGAAGGTTATTATACATAATCTTCCGCCCGAATTTAAGCAAGATATGCAGTTTTTTACTGTATCATATAAAGGCTCAATTTCATTATTTACTTCTATTCTAATTGCTTGAAAACTTCTTTTGGCTGGGTGTCCATCTTTAGATTTTGGTACACATTTTTCTATAATTTGTACAAGCTCTAAAGTTGTTTCAATGGTTTTAGTTTTTCTATATTCACAAATACTTTTTGCAATTCTTCTAGAAAATTTTTCTTCTCCATATTCCCACAAAATTTTAGCAAGTTCCTCTTCTTGATACTTATTTACTACTGTTTTTGCAGTTAGTTTTTGAGTTTTATCCATTCTCATATCGAGCTCAGCTTCACCTATATAGCTAAAGCCTCTATTTCGCTCATCTAACTGATACGAAGAAACACCTAAATCAAGTAGTATCCCATCAACACCACTTAAATTTAAGTCCTCTAAAATTTCTATAATATTATCATGATTATCATGTATAAACTTAACATTTGGAAAATCTTTTAATCTTTCTTTAGCAACACAAATAGCTTCTTCATCTCTATCAATTCCTATAAGAAGCCCTTTTTTAGATATTTTCTTTGCTATTTCTTTGCTATGGCCAGCTCCACCCATTGTGCCATCAACATATATTCCATCTGGATTTATGCTAAGACCATCTATACATTCTTGTAATAATACAGATTTGTGTTTAAATTCCATTTTGCCCTCTAATTTTTGCTTATTTTATTAAAGGCAGTTGGTAAAGATGTACCAACTGCCCTTAATTCTTTTTGTTTTCTTATCTTTTGTTTTCCAAAATCTTTAGTATTATAACATTTTAACTTTTGTAAACTATAAATTTGTCTTTTGAATAAAACTTATAGCTTTATCTTTTGTACTTTGTTTTCTTTTGTATAAGTGTACGAAACTTTACAATTGTTTTTTCTTTTGTATTTTAAAATTTTTTCTTAGGTAACTATATAAACTTTAGCAAGTTATATACCAAGCATTTCCATCTTTTCAGCAATATCATCTGCTGAAATGTCGCTATCACATTGTTGCCATTTGTCTTTACTCCAAATTTCAATACGAGAATCCATACCTACAATAATAATGTCCTTATCTAAATTTGCAAATTCTCTTAAATTACTTGAAATAAGGAATCTACCTTGTTTATCAATTTCGCATTCAATAGCTCCTGCGAAGAAGAATCTTGAGAAAGCTCTAGCATCTTTGTTAGAAATAGGAAGTGTTCTTAGCTTTTGTTCAAAATTTGCCCATTCTACTAAAGAGAAGGCAAATAAACAACCATCTAAACCTTTTGTAACTATGAACTTTTCACCTATTGTCTCTCTCAACTTTGCAGGCATTATAAGCCTTCCTTTAGTATCAAGAGAGTGCTCATATTCACCAATTAACATTTAAGGACACCTCTTCCTTTTTCCACCACTTTTTACCACTTCTCTCCACTTCAATTAGATTTTAATATATAAAATATATTTTTGCAAGCCTTTTTTCAAATTTTTTGAAAAATTTTTTTCTATGCTGTATAATATCTTTGGAGGAAATTTATGGAAAGTTTTATTTTTATAGTTTTTAACTTAATCTTTTATAGCTTCTTGTACTACGTATTATATAGTTTTGAATTTTTTTCAAACCTTTCTAGCAGCTCGATTCTACTTAGCATTTCTTTAATTATAAGTTTACCTTCAATAATATTTATGTATATATTAAAAAAAGATAGAATAAAGTTTTTTCTACTTTCTTCTATCTGGACTATTTTCATATCTTTCATATTTTTTTATTTTGGTGTAAATATTTTAAATTTTTTTGGTGTAACAAACGGACTTGCAAATTTTACTATGTACCTTTTTAAATATTTATTTATGTTTTCTCCTTTGCTTAGCCTTTTCTTTCTAAGTCTTCATAAAGTTTTCAAACAAAAAAAGCAATTATTTTTACTAATTGCTTTTAAGTATATTTCACCTATTATTTTAGGTTTTTTCGGTATGAACTTCTTAGAATTTTCAAGTCTTCTATGGCTTTTTGCAATAGTAGATATTTTATCTACTATTGGTGCTATAATAATTTCCACCATGTAAATTCTAATAATTTTCAGTCAAAATATCTAAATTAGCTTTAATAGCATCTTCTGTTATATGGTCAATCAATGTATTTATCTTCTCTCCTCTTTTACTTACCATAAGAAGAGTTGGTATATTGTCTATTTCATTAGCTGTACTTTCTGGATCAAAAACTAATTCATACATAACTGGTATTTCAATGTTATTTTCCGCAATAAAACTATCTGCACTTCCATTTTCTTCCTCATTATCCATTGCAACTATTACTCTAAAAGTAACTTGTTCTTGATAATCAGCATAACAACTTTGTAACAACTTCACAGCTTCCATACTACTTTCTTCTTTAGGATTACAATATAAAATAATCATTGGTTTTCCAGCTTCAGATATCCCAGAAAACTTATCTCCTCTAAGTTCAAGTTCATCTACCTCAGGTGTTGTATTATTTTGAACAATATTTTTATCTAAATTTGTAGATAGATCTTCTTTCTCTCCATTTCTAGAAACAATAGTTACCACAATTGCTGAAATAAATAAAACAGCAATAAGTACATAAATAATTATTTTCTTCTTCAAAAAACCTTCCTCCTTAGTAATACTAAGCTAAAATTATTTTGCAAATTCAAGCTCACCATCTATTATATCTTTTGCTTCACTTTCTGTCAAATATCCATTATCAATCATTTTCTTTAAAACTTGTGCTTGCCTTTGCTTTGCAAGTTCTGGGTTTTTAGTTGGTGCATATACCGATGGTGCATTTGGAATTCCAGCAAGTAATGTACACTCGTATAAATCCATATCCTTTGGTGCTTTATCAAAATATCCTTCTGCTGCATCTTTTACACAGTAGTACCCATCTCCAAAATACGAAGTATTAACATATAATTCAAAAATCTCATTTTTGCTACACATTTTCTCTATATCTCTTGCTGCAAACATTTCAGCAATTTTTCTAGTAGCTTTTTTCTCTTGAGTAAATAAATTATTTTTCGCAACTTGTTGAGTAATAGTACTTCCACCCTCAGCTAAAGACATTTCTTTAATATCTGTAATTATAGCTCTACCAATAGAAATTGGGTCAATACCATTATGTTTATAAAACCTTCTATCCTCAACTGCTATTACTGCATTTATATAATCATCTGGCATCTCTTCAATAGTACAATAATTTTCCATGGATTGTATATTAGAAATCATTTTTTCTATCGGTAATTTTTCTATTGTAGATTGATATAAATCATAACCTTGGTAAAATACAAGCCCTAGAAATATTAAAGCTATCACAAATATGCTTATAAAAATTCTCTTAAGTATCTTCATTTATTATTATAACTTATTCCTTTCCTTACATTTTTATACATTATACATTATTTTTCTATCTTTTTAAAGCGAACAAAATGTGAAATTTTTATTAAGCTTTTGTGTACAAAAAAGCTCACAACTATTTAAGTTGCAAGCCGTTTATTCTAATGCTGATTTGCCATTATTTTATTAAACTCTTCAAATCTTTTTATTTTAGCTGTTGTAGTTTTTATAAAATCATCTTTGGTCATAAATAAATTTTTAACATATTTATATGTTGGTAAAGTTTTATTCATTTCTTTTATCTTATCCCATACGATTTTTTCAAGTTCTTCAAAAGACTTGTTAGAATATTTCTCTTTTGCAATTTCTTCATCATATTGGACTTTAACTGAAACTACTACATCATCACCTTTTGGCATACCAAATACCATTGATTCTTTTACCAAATCGATTTTATTAACTAGTTCTTCTACTTCCTCTGGGAAAATCTTTTTACCATTTTTTAAGACAATCATATTTTTCTTTCTGCCAGTAATAAACACAAAACCTTCAGGATCTATATATCCATAGTCACCTGTATAAAACCAGCCATCTTTCAAAACATCATTTGTAGCCTCTTCATTTTCATAATATCCAAGCATTATATTTGGACCTTTAGCTCTAATCTCGCCAATTCCCTGTTCATCTTTATTAACTACTTCAACAGTCACATCTTTCATAGGAAAACCTACTGAACCATATTTAATATATCTGCAATTTTCGGCAGATATAACTGGTGATGCCTCTGTCAAACCATAACCTTGAAGTGTTTTTATTCCAATTTCATTAAAAAATTTACTAACATTTTTGTCTAAACTTGCAGCACCACTTATGATAAATCTAAGTTCTCCACCTAAATTATCTATAATAGGTTTAAATACTTTTCTTTTTACGTGTATTCCTATCTTATCCAAGAAATTAGTAACTTTTCTTGCAACATTTATTAGTTTTGTCTTACCTTGTTTTTCAATTTCTTTTTGAACTTTTTTGTAAATTGATTCTATTAAAAGCGGAACTCCTATAAAGAATGTTACCTTATATTCTTTCAAGTTTTGTGCTACATATCTTAGTCCATCTGGGAAAGCATTTGCTGCTCCAGCTGAAAGTAGCATAAGCATAGCTGTTGAGCCAAAAGTATGATGGAAAGGTAAAAAAGCTAAGTTCACATCTGTTTCTTTAAACTCCTCAGTATAACGCATTGAAACAATGTTTGAAGCAATGTTTTTTTGTGAAAGCATTACTGCTTTAGACTTTGATGTAGTACCAGAAGTAAATAATAATATTGACATAGCCTCACTATCAATTTCAACATTATCAAATTGCTTACTTCCTGCATTTACTAACTTTTCTCCAGCTTTTTGAATTTCTATTACATCTGCTTCAGAAATAAAAAGCTTTACATTTGTCTTTTTATCTAGCTTAATTTTCTCCATAAATTCAGTACGTTTCTCATCAAAAATGATTGCATCTGCTTTACTTCTAATCAAAGACTCTTCTAGCTCTCCAAATTCTAAGTCTTTATCAAGTGGAACTGCAATAAATCCTCCTAAAAGGCATGTTATATAACCTAAAGCCCAAGTATATGAATTTTTCCCAATAATAGCAATTCTTTTATCTTTTAAACCTAAATCATATAAACCTGTTGCTAAATCTTTTACTTCTTTAATAAATTCTGCATAAGTTTTATTATATAAATTTCCTTCTTTATCTTTTAAAATAAATGCCCTATTATTAGGAAATTTATTAACTGAATTCATCACAATTTCTCTAATATTATTAAACTCTGGATATGTAAAAAAGTATTCGTCCTTTTTCATACAACCTCCTAATCTAGTTTTCAAAACTATTATATATAAGTTTTAATATAAAGTCAAGTAATCTTGATATTTTCTTCCCTTTATGATATATTATATATGTATTTTTAATAGATTACATTAATTTGAACAGTCAGTCATAAAATTAAAGGAGATTAATATATGGAAACTAATTTTAAAGAAGCTTTAAATACTCGCAAAATTCCACTATGGAATGAGCTTCCTGAACTTGATTTATATATGGATCAAATCATAGTTCTAATGGAAAAGTATTTAGGAAGCACACCAAAAGATAAATTAATTACGCCTTCAATGATTAACAACTATGTGAAACTTGGCATTATTCCATCACCTACAAAGAAAAAATACTCAAAAATACATATCGCATACCTTATTATTATTTGTAGTTTAAAACAAGTTATGCCAATTGCTGACATAAAGATTTTAATTGAAGAAAAATTAAAAAATTCTTCTATTGAAGAATTGCTTAACGAATACAGCAAATTATACTCAGACACTAATGAAACTATAGTTGAACTATCTAATAAATATGAAGAAAACAGCAAATCCAATCCGGCTATGTATTTAGCTGTTTGTGCAAGCATTTGTAGATTTACTTCTGAAACAAATTTGAATAAAATAAAATAAACTCTGCTATATAGCAGAGTTTTCTGTTTATTAATCTTTTTTCGTACTAACAGTTTTTAACTTTTGAAGTCCTAATATTACTACTCCTCCAATTAAGAAGAAAATTAGACTAAAAGATTGTAATGTAAGTGCTGGTTGTGGAACATCTAAAGTTGTAGGTCCTAAAACTATTGCATATAATGAACCTATCATTAATCCTATTATCAAATATAATGTTTGACTTCTATATTTTTCTAATGCTTTTTTGATTAATCTAATTACAGTAATAATTCCTGTAAGTATTCCAAGTCCGAAAACACATAAAATTGGAAAATATGCAAAATCAAGATGTAAAAATTCTTTAATTGCACTTACTATTGGCATATATAGTCCAAAAATTAAAAGTAATGTTGAACCTGAAATTCCAGGTAATACCATTGCTGAAATAGCTATTGCTGCTGCAACAAACACATAAATTGCTGTACCAATTCCAAAACTTCCCCATGCAAGATTTATACTCTCTCCACCTGTTGGGCTAAAACTTGATATTGCTAAAACTACTACAAGTCCTATTACTGCAAAAATTATATTTTTATATTTTCCCTTAAATTCTGTTTTTTCTTCAAGTATAATAAGTGGTATTGCAAATACTACAAATCCTAAGAATAGTGAGCTTATATTATAAATATGTTTTTCAAATATACTTCCTAGCACTAGCATTGCAAGTATAAATCCTGTAACCCAACCTATTCCAATTTTAATTAAAAATATAATTGCCTCTATTCTCTCTTCTTTTGTTCCTTTTATTAAGCTATCTAATGAACCAATAAATTTATCATAAAAGCCCAATAAAAAAGCAATCGTACCACCAGATACACCAGGAACGCTGTCTGCTAGAGCCATACAAAAGCCTCTAATAAAATTCAAAATATTTTCCATTAATTCTTTTTCCTTTCCATTTTCTTTTTATCTCTGATAGATTTTTTGAAATTCTTATTATAAATATATACAATTATCAAAGAAATAGTATAAGTTATTGCATAGGTAAGAACTATTGTCCTTACATCTCCATCTAATATTCTATCACCAACAATGGTTGACGAAATTATCGCTGGAAATCTTGCAAAAATAGTTATAAACAAGAATTTTCTCATACTCATAGGCAATAAGCTTCCAACATAAGTAAGGAAATCTTTTGGCACTACTGGCAAGAAAAATAGAACAAATAATATTACTTCCATTTTCTTACTATTACTTTCTAGAATATCAGTTACTTTTTTAAGTTTCTCCTCTGGTACGATATCTTCGACCATAGCATGTCCATACTTGTGAACTGCTAAATATATTAGAGAAGTACTAATAAACACTCCAATATAAATAACAACTGCCCCGTAAAACTGGACCAAAACACATTCCCGAAAGTAACTCTATTGGTTCGGCAGGTAGAAACACTACTACCGCTTTACAAATTTCTAATAACACAATCTGCAAAGCTCCGCCTATACCTAAGTTTGTAATATTTTTACTAAAATTTTCCCTACCTTCATAAGTTGACAAACTTATAAATAATGGTGATAATTTTATGATAATTCCAACAAACACCACCAATAATAAAAAGAATATTATTTTTCTTGTTTTCTTTATCTTTTCTTTCTCCATTTTTTACCTCATATACTCATATAATAATATCATATTATGATTTTTTTTCAAGTCATAAAAATTAATATTTTTTTAAGGTTATTTTAAGGAAGATATTATATTATAATCACATAGAATATAGATCATATTCATAATTTAATCCCCAAAAGAAAAAGATGGTTTAATCGCCATCTTTTTCGCTGTTTATCCAACTATTTAACTCTTCTCTAGTCTTGAATTGTAATACCTTTTTATCTGGATACTTCTCTAAAATCTCTATCAAATATTTTCTTCTTTCTTTATTATATGTTGCAACATAACTTATAAAACTTGGATTTAATTTTTCCTTGCAACCGGGCATATCTGGTTTTTCTTTGCCTAAATTACTAAAGTATCTTTTTATAATTCCCCAAAGTTGCACAGAAGTTTTAAAATCTAAGAATATGATTAAATCAGCTACTTTTACTCTCTCCTCAAGAGTATCAATAAAAGTACCATCAATTATCCATTCTGGCTTTTTAGCCTCTTCTAGTATCATAGCATCTCTTTCTTTAGGATCGCGCATAACCCAATTAGGAAGTCTATAAAATGAATCTAAAAACACAGCTGGTAAATTATATATATCTTTTAATTTCATTGCAAGTGTAGTCTTTCCAGAACCAGGTGCCCCTATTATTGCAACTCTCTTTACTTCACTCATCTATTTTACCCTATAATCTTTCTACATATTTTCAGTTTGTAATTGCTCTAGGTTTGCTTCAGGCACATCTTCTAATACTGACGCTGTAACATCATTAGATTTCAAAGTACAAAAAGCTATAATTCCCATTATTATAAGTAGGATAAATGCTACAATTACACTTATTTTTATTCCCATAGAAAATTGCTTATCATTCATACTCTCTTCTCCTTTATTTAACTAAATTACTTGAATCTTTATATCCTCCTAGTCTTACTGTACCAGTAGTTTTATATTCGTCTAATAATTCAGCCATTTCTGTTTTTCTCTCTTGTAAATATTCATAAACATTATCTTTTGTTACGTATTTTCCAAAGCCTTCATAAGATTTTGTCCCCATAATTGTATCTATAACAAAGTCATTTACTTCATAAAATGCGTGTGCATCATCATAGAAATTATATGGATTTAAGTTTATATCATTAAGGCTTGTAAAATCCCAAAAATCAGTAATTTGTGCAAGCTGTGCTAAGAAATTCCAATAAACTTCACACTCATAATCTTGTCTTGAAGTTAGTGGTGTTGGGCTGTTAATTACTAATAACTCAACATCATTTTCTTTACATAAATTAACAATTTGTCTTACATATTTTAAGTCGTTTGGAATTGATGAAAAATTCCTTGTACTTATCTTCTCTGTAAGCAAATCCATATCTTTATTTAAGTCATATATTACTTTTTCTTGTACATATTTTTCTGGATTTTCACTACGTTTTTCATAGTATCGAGCAAGATTTCTACTTCCATCATCAAGCTGTCTATCTGTTGCAGTTGATTTTATAATTTCATTTATACTAGTACTTGGATTTTTAAATAAGAAACTTATAAATTCTCCTATTTCATTTTCATCTGTAAGGATTGCTGGTGTTTCTTGCTTTAATCCAGTTCTTACATCAAATAATCCTTCAAAGCCACTTAAATTAAGTACAATTTTCTTAGCATCTGTATTATCTATAATATATTTTGCAAAAATATAATATTCTTCATAATTACCACAAGTTATGAAAGTATTATAATAATTATAACCCTCTAATTTTTTTAGCATTTCTGAAGTATAGCAACCGCCTTTAGAACCACCAATTAGATATGCATCATAATTGTTTCCATATCTTTTTATATGATTTGCTTTAAATACTCTTATATAACTATTATCGTGGATATTCTTATTTTTACCATCTATACCATCAAAATATCCATAAGGATCAACAACTACATTTAAAATTGCTATTCCTAATAGTAAGATAAGTATTATTACGACAAATGATATTGTCCACTTTTTTGATGTCATAATTTGCCTCCTTAAAATTGAAAATATAAAAAGTTAACAACTTTATCCATTGTTACTAAACATACTCCAAGTAACACTGCTGCATACAATAGATATGGTATATTAGTTTTAAATTTTTCAGATATTTCACTCGTATTTGGTGCAAAGAAGCAAATTCCCATACCAAGTAAAGTTACAATAATTTCTTTTCTGTTATTGTTCCAAAAAGCTATAAAATCTGTACTTGCAAGGCTACCGAAATTGAACATTCCTTTATAAACTTCAAAAGCATAACCAAAGCTCTCTGATACGAATAACACTCTAGTCATTATTACTAAAATAAAATTCAAGATAAATGCTAGTAAATATGGAGATTTCTTGCCTTGTCTATTTCTATATGCTGCAATACAAACTAAAACTCCATTTAAAATTCCCCAAGCAACAAAATTCCAACCTGCACCATGCCAAAAGCCTGAAACAAAGAATGTCACCATTGTTGCTATATAATAATTTCTCCACTTGTTTTCTTTTTTATATACACTCCTAAAAATATATGTGCTTAAAAACCTTGAAAGTGTTATATGCCAACGCTTCCAATACTCTTGGAAGTCTGTTGCCTTATATGGTGAATTGAAATTTTGAGGTATTACTATATTAAACATAAGACCTAAACCAATTGCCATATCTGCATATCCTGACAAATCAAAATAATATGAAATTGTATATTCTAAAGAATAAAACCATGTATTTAAAAAGGTAAATCCATCTGTTGTACCAAAAAAGCTCTGTGCACTTGTAGTTAATACATCAGCAATAAGCATTTTTTTCGCACAACCTATTGCAAATACAAACAAACCAAGTGCAATATTATTCCAATTTAATTTTAAATTTTTCTCGTCCTCAAATTGTGTTACCATTTCTTTATGATGGACAATAGGTCCTACAATTAGTTGAGGGAAAAAGGTTATAAATAGTAAATAATCTATAATATTATATTCCTTTGTTTCACCTCTATATGAGTCTACTAAAAACGCAATAAGTTGAAAAGTAAAGAAAGAAATTCCTATTGGTAAAACTATGTGTTTAAGTGCAAAATTTGCTCCTGTCAAGAAATTAATATTTTCTATAAAGAAATCTGTATACTTATAATATCCTAAAAGTGCTACATTTGCTAGTATTCCAATAAGAAGAAGTAACTTTGACTGTCTCTTATCTCCTTTTTGAGTAAGCGTTCCAAGCGCAGTTCCTACACAATAATTTCCAAAAATACTCCCTAAAAAGAATGGAAAAAACTTTGGACTGCCTTGTCCATAGAAATATAGTGAAGCTATAATTAGCCAAATCTTAGCTATTGTGTGTTGTTTAAATTTATTTAATATAAAATATACGCCAAAAACTATGGGTAGAAATATTAAAATAAATGAATATGTCGAAAAAATCATTTGCTTTTATTACCTTTCGCATAAATTAACTACATTATATAAGAAAATTCGACATTTTTCAATGAAAACTTGTCAATATCTTAAGAATTTTTTAAGATAAAAATAAGATGCTTATTTAGCATCTTATACTGTTAATTTATTTTTCTTATAATTTTGATGTGCTTCATAATAGTAATCATTTATGTAGATTCTATGCTCTTGTGGAATATAAAACCTTTCATAACCAGTTTCTTTTAAATATTCTTTAAAACTTTTTTCCAT
>CANDKR010000014.1 GCA_947385375.1 uncultured Clostridia bacterium | reverse complement strand
GTTAAATCCATTGAATATGCTTCTGTTATTTCATTTGTTTCTGATATAAAATATAATTTATTATCTTTTTTACTAATCTCTACACTTCCATTTGAAATATGAGTGTTATTCGCAAATAATTCTGAACCTTTTTCTTCATCTATATTATATTCATATAAATTTCCTGAAACAGTAGTATAATAGATTGTATTTCCATTAACTATTAAATCTCCGCCATAATTTTGACTATTAGCTTCATATACTAAACTTTCTGGATAATTACTTTTTTGTAAATCAATACTATAAATTACATTTTTAGTAAAATCTTGAGAATTATCTGTATACACTAAATACGCTTTATTTGAATCATATGTATAATCAATAAATATTTTTTCTTCATTTTTAAGTGATTTTATTTTCTCTGAAGTTCCATCATCTTTTATTTTAACTAAAACATCATCTTTTATTGCTAAACAACAAACATCATCTAAACTAATTGTTTTTCCTTCATTATTATTTTTATCATCATTATTAGAAGTATTTGATGATGATGAATTTGCTTTATTAGGTATATTTTTATTTTTCTTTGTACCATTATTTCCCTTTACAAATATAATCATTAAAATAAATATTATTGCTATTATAACAATAGCGCTTACTATAGCTACTTTAATTTTTGTTTTAGTATCCATAAAAAACCTCTTTTCTAAAACTTCATATATAATATTTAAAAATTATATATTATTTTAATTTTTTTTTCAACTCTTTAAAAATTAATTTTATAAAAAGAATTTTAAAAATAATAAAATTTTAAAAAATAGGGTTGACAAATTAACACCTTTCATTTATAATTTATTTTGTTCCAAGAAGATATATACATGCAGGTGTAGTTCAATGGTAGAATTCCAGCCTTCCAAGCTGGCTATGCGGGTTCGATTCCCGCTACCTGCTCCATTAAAATTAGTCGTTGTATTAGAAACCTGTCTAGTATGATGGCTTTTTTCTTTGAAGAGAAGGTATATCTTGCAAATAAATGCTAGGTATAGTATAATTTCTAAGTAGTTATTATTTTGCGGGTATAATTTAGTGGTAGAATGTCATGCTTCCGACCTGATAGCCCGGGTTCAATTCCCGGTACCCGCTCCAATAAAGGCGTTTTATAGCGTCTTTTTTTATTTCAATGTATCTCTGTAAACCGCATAAAATAAGGATTTTACAAAATGAAAGTGAAATATTAAAACGGTTTAAAACACAAAATTGTCAACAAAAGTGGCAACAATAAAAAATGTGTTGACAAGTTGTTGACAAAATAGCTTTGTATTCTTACAGTATTAGGTGATACAGAAGTTGATGATTTGCTTGATTTACATAAAAATATTAAAAAGAGGAGCATAAGTGGTGATTTTTTCAAAAAATATTATTTAACATTTTATAAAAATATTGAAAAATATATAAAAATATACAATGGGAAAAGCAGTACTCATAAAAATGAATACTGCTTTTAAAGCTATCTTGTTAAATCATTATTATCGTCTAATAGTTTATAATTTATTGTGTTTAATTCTCTTGCTTTATTAAATATATCGTTGCTTAAATAATAGTTGTTTAGTTTTTCCATTTCTTTTTCTTTATACTTATTTAAAACAGATGTGTAAGTATTTAATGTTACATTTATATCTGTATGACCTAGTAATCTTTGAAGTGCAACAGCTCTCATACCAGATTCAATACAACGAGTACCATAAGTATGTCTTAATGTGTGTGTAGAAATAGGGTGTGTAATATTAACCTTTTTAGCAATGCTTTTGAGTTGGTTGTTAATAGTAGAGTGTAAAACTAATTTTTTATTAGGTGTTAAAAATAGCATATTGTCTTTATTATCTTTTGAAATTTCTAATTGTTCAAGAATATAAGGTAGTATAAAATCAGGTATTGGCAAATCTCTTTTTCCAGCATAAGTTTTAGTTGTTTTTCCTATACATACTTTATTGTTTTTGTCTGTTGTGAGTGTTTTACTTATTTTTAATATATTTCTATTAAAATCAAAATCACTAGCTTGTAATGCAAGTGTTTCGCCTACACGAAGTCCCATATATAATTGAATTAGAAATACATTTCTATATGGCACACTTTTTGTATCAACATTTAATAAATAATCAGTTAATCTTTGTTGTTCTTCAACTTCTAATGCACTACATATTTTATCTTCTTTTTTGCTTTTAGGTTTTATTGTTTCATACATAGGGTTTTCGTGTATGTAACCTTTGTTTAGAGCATATTCAAAAGCACTTTTAAATTGAAAATAGTTTTTTTGAATTGAGGAGTTGCTATAAATTTCAGTTAAAGAATTAAAATATGCTTGAAGTTCATCTGTTGTTATTTCATTTATGTTTTTATCAGCTAAATAAGATTTTTCAATTGTTCGTATAGTGTCCATAGTTCTTGCATAAGCTCTATCAGTTATTAAGTTAGAATCAACTTTTTTCTGTAATAACATTTTGATAAGTTTAATTAGAGGAATACCGTTATTTTGAATAAATATAGCACTATTTTTTTGTAAATTTATGTCTTTTAAAAATTCTTTTGCTAGTTTTTCTGTTGCAAATGATTTTCTTATTCTTTTTGGTTTGCCAGTAGTTAAGTTTTGTACAACATAAGAAGCTATCCAATTTTTTCTATCTTTATTATAGAAAACACTACCTTGAGCTTGTTTAGTTGCCATAAGCATACTTCCTAAACTCTTCTTTGCATTTTCCATATAGTATAAGCAATAAGTGTTATGTGCCAAGACTGACCTAAATTTACAGAGGGAAAATCATTTCTTTTAAAAATTTTATAACTAGCATTTTTACCTATATTCAAATCTTTTGCTACATCTTTTACAGTTAAGATAGTAAATGGATTTTCTAATTTATCTATTGCAACTTTTGCAAGTATTTCTTCAAATGATAGGTTTTCTTTTGTATCAATTATATTATTATCTAGTTCGTTCATTATCTCTAATTCCTTTCAAATAATCTTTTACAAGTTTTCGTAATCTTTCCTTTGGAAAATCGAATAGTAAACTGGTATATTCAAAAGCCTTGTCTAAATAATATTTAAGATAATTGATATATTTATTTAAGTGTAAATTTTCTTTGTTTAATTGTTCGTAGTTTTGTTGTAATTCTTCTAAATTTTCCAAAGTTTTATCACTTGTAACTTTTATTTTTGTGTACTGTTTTGTTAAAGTATTGCATTTCTTTATTATTCTTCTATAATCTTCTCTTAATAAATCTATATTATTTGTGTTAAGCTCTTGCTCAATATTAAGCGATTTTAGCTCAAATTCTTGTACTTCATGATTAGTTATTGCTTTTAACTCCTTAATAGGAATATGGGCATTTTCACGAGTTCTACCTCTATCTAAATCAAAACCAGCTTTAGTCATATATGAATAAAATCTATCTTGCAGTTGTTTATAGCTATTTTTGCCTTTCCAAAATTCTGTGCAAGATATTTTATCAATAGATTTGTTAGTCTTTCTGTCTTTTGTATGAACAACTGGAATAAATACTAAATGCAAATGAGGAGTTTTTTCGTCCATATGTACTTTACTTGAAATAATATATTGTTCTCCTAAGTCTTTATATGAACATACAAATTTATGTGCAGTTTCAAAATATCTTTTAGTTTCAGCTTCTCCAATTTCTTCAAAAAACTCTTTATCAGATGTGATTATATATTCGCATACAACATTACTTGTTTTTTTTATTTGTCCTTTTAAATGGCATTGTCTTTTTATTTCATTAAATCGTTTTGAGTATGGAACATTACAAGATTTTATAGATTAGTTTTTTATAGAGTTAATTTTATTGATGTCTTTATTAGAGTAATTTGTATTTTTCCTTTCATTATGCCTAAAGATTATGTTCAAGTTATTCATTGTATATTTAGCATTTCTTATTATTGCATAACTCATATATCTTTTTCCTTTCACAAGAATATTTAATTGTAAAAGTGCACTTTTTAAGAAGAGCTACGAAGTATTGCTAAAATTCTAGCTTTGTCTTTTGACTTAAATTACATAAGCAATTTTTTTGCTATAACATACTAGAGGACTTTGAAAAAGTCCTCTGTATGATTAGGGGATACCCCTAATATCCCCTAGCATAATCAATTTTAGTTCTCTATATAGAGGAGCAATAGAGAAATTGATTATGCTAATTAAAATAAATTCCAAAACATATATAAGTTGCAACATTATATAGTTTTATCGTTTATTTTAATATCAAAAGTCCTTTAAGTAGAGGACTTTTGATGTTAGAAAAATTGTCTAGCCAATTTTTCTTTTAAGTATCTCTTTGTAAGCTATCTAATAATCACGCGTATATTATTAAATAAGTTACACATCTTTTGTATTTTCTTATAAGAAATCTATATAAATTTGAATTGTTTGCGATTTACAATATAAGAATAGCATTTTTATGTAAACAATGCAAAAAGATCAAAGTTGCGTGTGACGCAACAAAAATTGCGCCATATGCAACTTTTTAGATAGAAAATGCTGTTTTTGTCCTTATTTTTTATAAAAATTACTCAAAAACTGATTAAGAATGTGAAAAAACATAAAATATTGCGTGTGACGCAACAATAGCTTGAAAATGCTGAAATATCAAAGAAAATTTTGTGTAAAAAAATTAAAATTTGTTAATATATAATAAATGATAAATTGAAAGTAAGGTGTATATTTGATATTATAGTGCTAGAAAAATTATGAAATGGAGTAGTTATGATAAATAATATAAAAAAATATTGTGATATAGTTAGAGAAAGTTCAAATGAAAATGAAATTGCTATTCAATGGCTTTATGAAAATAAACTTTATAAAAAAGTTATTGGAACATTGAGAGAAGAATTAGAGTTATACATTAGAACATTTTATTTATTAAATCAAAATCAAATAGAAAGAGAAAGAATATTAAATAGCTTTTTTGAAGGTTTTAAATGGAAAGTAACAGAAAGAGAAATGGTTAATTTTGCGCAAAACAATAGTTTTAAAGGATGGGAAGAAATAACATATCAGATTGGATGTTATTTTATTCATTTGACAGTGTTGCATAATTGGAATCAAGAAGATATTACAAAATTTATTACATTAACTGAAAAAAAGATTTTGATAAATTATATAAATAAATATCATAATGCTAATTTAACTATTGATAGCAAATTTGAAGATATTATAAAGTTTTCATTAGATATTTTTTATAAAATAAAAGATAATATGGAGTATCAACTTGAACAATTAGAAAATAATATTGTATAAATTTTTGTAAATTAGTGGAAAAAGTATGAAATATGTAATATAATGCAAAGCAGAGTATTAACACTCTGATGGTAAAAATATGAACGATGAATATTTAATTAGAATTGATGAGCCAAGAATTCAACAAACTTGTGATGCATATTTCAAATGGAAAGATTTGAATACATATGTAAAAAGTTTAGTGTCAAGAGGAATCAATATGCCAGATGCAATTAGCGAGCCTATGGGTTGTTATTGTTTAAATTTACTTTGGAATAAAAGTACTGGTGGAGATGCAAAATCAGCAGATGGTAGAAAAATTGAATTTAAAGCTACAAGTAATTATGAATATGATTTAAGTAGTTTTGGACCAAGATGCGAATTTGATGATTTAGTATTTTTAAGATTTGATTTAGACTTGAATATACTATATGTTTATGATACAGGAGTTAATTCGGAAGAATTGAAAAAATTACCTGTTTCAAGAGTGGCAACAGTAGAAGATTATCAAAAAGTAGGAAAAAGACCACATATAAGAATAATTGAAGCAATTATTAACGCAAAGAAATTAGAGCCAACTGTAGTATTTGATATACGCAGAGGCAAAATAATTGAGAAACAATGAAAGGCAGAGTGTTAAATACTCTGTATATATAGAATAAAAATGCGGCGCGCCGCAATACTAAAGGAGGAATTTATAAATGTACAAAATTTGTAGCCTTTTTGCAGGTGTTGGAGGAATAGATTTAGGTTTTTTACAAACTAATAAGTGTGAGATTTCGTATGCTAATGAATTTGATAAATATGCAGTACAAACTTATGAAAATAATTTTAATAATAAAGTTGATTGCAGAGATATACACGATGTTAAGTTAGAAGAGATACCAGACTTTGATATAATGGTTGGCGGTTTTCCTTGTACTTCTTTTTCAGTTGCTGGTTACAGAAAAGGTTTTGAAGATGATAGAACTGGCGATTTATTTTTTGAAATGGAAAGAATTTTTAAAGAAAGAAAACCTAGAGTAATTTTTTTAGAAAATGTAAAAAATTTGGTTGGACACGATAATGGAAAAACTTTTAGAACAATAATTGAGTGTTTGGAAAAAGCTGGTTATAAAGATAAAATAAGATACCAAGTGTTGAATGCTTGTGAATATGGTAATATTCCTCAAAATCGTGAAAGAATTTATATTGTTGCTTTTAGAGATAAAAAAGATTATGATAATTTTCAAATGCCATTACCTATTGAATTAAACAATTCTATAAAAAAAGTATTTAATTTTGATAATAAAGTTGATGATAAATATTATTACACAGAAGGTAAATATAAAGGAAATATGTACAAATTATTAACAGATGAGATGAACGATGATAATACAGTTTATCAATGGCGTAGAAAGTATGTTAGAAAAAATCAAAGTAATTTAGTACCTACCTTAACTGCTAATATGGGTGAAGGTGGACACAATGTTCCTTTAATTAAAACTGAATTTGGAATTAGAAAACTTACACCAATAGAGTGCTTTTATGCTCAAGGTTACCCAAAAACTTATAAACTGCCAGATAATATGAGTGATGCTAAATTATATAAACAAGCTGGAAATAGTGTAGTTGTTCCTGTTATAAACAGAATTGCAGAAAATATTGTGAAAGCAATGAATTTTGAAGAATAGAGGTGATTAAATGTGGAATTGGGATTTCTTGCTTGTTATTCAGAGTATGTACATAGAAATATGAAAGAAATAACCCTTTTTGATGATAATACAATTTTAGAATGTGATATGATAATATTGCAATTAGAAGAAGTATTTAATGAATATGAGATAAGTGGTTATTTCAATGGGATGCCTGAATTTACTAGATATGATTCTTCTAAAATAATATTAGATATGGAAAAAAGGAGAAATGAATTATTAGAGTTTTTAAATAGTGGTAAACCTGTTGTCATTTTAAATGGAAATGATGATTATAGGTATCGATATACTGGTAGAAAAGAATATTCTGGAACAGGAAGAAATACAAGTGTTACTAATATTGTTGCAGATATACATTCATCAGAAATATTACCAATAAAATTAAAAACCTTAAAGCTAACTGGTAAAGAAACTACATTAAAAAACAAGAAGATAGAAGAGTTTTATAAAAAATATTCAAATAATTTTAAATATTCAACAGTATATGAAAATATTGATAATGATAAAACTTTATTGAATATAAAGAATACAGAGAAAGTAGTTGGCTTTTTTGAAAAAATAAAAAATGGTATAATGCTTTTTTTGCCATCTTTAGATTTTGATAAATTAACACAAGAAAACGGAAGAAAATTAGAAAAACAGTATTTTGATGATATTTACACTTTAGCAAAAAAATTAAGTAATAATGAAGAAATAATTTTACCAGAATATTCAAAGCAATACTTATTACCTAATGAAAAAGATATTATAAATAGTATAGAAACAGAAAAAGAAAAGTTGAATTTATTACAAAAAAGTATTGAAGTAAAAGAAGAAAAATTGAGAAAAACTCAAGAAGAAAAGATAATTTTTACTGGTTCGGGTACCTCTTTAGAAAAAACAGTTGTTGCTGAATTAAAACAAATGGGATTTAATATATTAAAATATGACGAAAGTTCTAAAGACGAAGATATAATTATATCATATAATGATAAAGTTGCTATTGTTGAAGTTAAAGGTGTAGATGGTAGTGCAACAGAAAAACACACATCACAAACCGTTAAATGGAAATCTATGTATCATATAGAACACGATATATTACCAAAAGGTTTTTTGATAGTAAATGCATTTAAAGATAAAGAACTTGAAAATAGGAAGAATACTTTTCCTAATCAAATGTTAAAATATGCGAAACAACAAGAAATATGTTTGCTTACAACACTTCAAGTTTTTAATATTAGATGTTATTTAAAATGTAATCCTGACAAAAAAGACGAAATACTGGAAGAATTATATAATACTGTTGGAACTTATGATAAATTTATAGAATGGAATTTGAATATTAAAAAAATATAAGTTGTTAACAAACTTGTCAACAACTCACACAAAAACACAAACAAAATCAAATAAATAGCGAGTAACCAGAAAATTCACTTCCGGTTACCCGCTCCATCGAAAGTTTTCCTTAAATATAAGGAAAGCTTTTCATTTTTTTGTTGTTAAAAGCTAATAAATGTGTTATATTGTATCTATAATTTGTAAGGAAAAGGAGAAATAAAATGGCTACAACAAATGAATATATAGAATATGTATGTGAGCAGATTAAAGATATAGGTGAAGTAAGATATAAGAAGATGTTTGGAGAGTATATGGTTTATATTAATGATAAGCCAGTTATTACTGTGTGTGATAATACGCCTTTTGTCAAGAAGTTAGATTGTATTGAAGAGAAAATGAAAGATGCAGAAACAGGATATCCATATAAAGGTGCCAAAGAGCATTATGTGTTAGATATTGATAATATTGAATTCTGTAAAGAAATTCTTAGAGAAGTAGAAAAGATAACACCACTTCCTAAGCCAAGGAAGAAATAAAGTTAAGGGGTAATAGATAAATGGAAAATTTTGGGTTTTCAATGTTATGGTATTGGGTAGCATATTTTATAGTAACAAGTATTGGTGTATTACATACGATTTTTAATATTTTGGTATTGCATATGACATCAATGAAAGAGGGACCAGGAATGGGAGAGGGTTATGAAAAAACTAAACCTTGGCATCCTTTATATAATATAATAATATTTCCTATATTTTCATATATTTATTTTTCTGGATTAGATGTAGTGATATTACCAAATGTTATTGCTACTTCAATTATTTGGGGTACAATAACTGTTGTATTTGACTTAATAGGATGGGTAATAATAAAACACCCATGGTCTTTAACTTTTAAAGAATTTTATATAGACTATCAGCCATGGATAACATTAATATACATAACTATATATGCTAGTCCTTTTATATCATATGGTATAATGAATTTGATAGCATAGCATAGAATAAAACAGGAGTAGAACAATGAATTATAAAATTGTTAATGGTTCTATGTCGTATGGAGCTGAGACAATATTAGAAGAAATTAATTTTGAAATAAAAGAAAAAGATAAGATTGCTATTGTTGGTAACAATGGTGCTGGAAAGACTACCTTGCTAAAAGCAATAGTTGATAATGATATGCTAGGAGAGGGCATAGGTGAAGAAAAATTTGGAGTATATAAGCAAGGTACTATAAACATTGGTTATTTAAAACAAGTAGAGTTTGAAAATACAGAAAATACTTTTCTTCAAGAAATTTTAAAATCTTATGATGCAATTATAAAATTAGAAGAAAAAATCAATAAATTGCAAGAGAGTTTGCAGAATAGTACAGACGAAAAATTGATAAAAGAGTATACTGAAAGTCTTGACAGATATGAGCGAAATGATGGATATACATATAAAAAAGAATATGAGATAGCAATAAAAAAATTTGGATTTTCAGATGCTGATAAAGCAAAAAAAATTAGTGAATTTTCAGGTGGACAAAGGACTAAGATAGCTTTTCTTAAACTGCTACTTAGTAAACCAGATATTTTACTATTAGATGAGCCAACTAACCATTTAGATATAGTTACAATAGAATGGTTAGAGAGTTATTTAAAAAATTATCCTAAAGCAGTAGTCATAGTTTCACATGATAGAATGTTTGTAGACAAGATTGTGAATAAGGTTTATGAGATTGAATATGCAGAGCTTAGAGAATATAAAGGTAATTATTCTGATTTTGAAAAACAAAAGCGCATGAATTATGAGAAACAGCTAAAAGATTATGAATATCAAAGACAGGAAATAAAAAGATTACAAGCAATTGCAGACCGATTTAGATATAAACCTAGTAAGGCTAAGATGGCTATGTCAAAATTAAAACAAATTGAACATATGACTATTATTGAAGAGCCTAGTAAATATGATTTAAGGACTTTTCACACAAATTTTGATATACCAGTAGAAAGTGGAAATTTAGTAGTATCAGCAAAAGATTTACAAATAGGGTATGGTGATAAGCCACTTGCCAAAATTAACTTCGAATTATATAAAGGGCAAAAACTTGGTATTATTGGAGAAAATGGAAAAGGCAAATCAACTTTATTAAAGACTTTAATGGGTGATATTCCTAAGATAAGTGGAGAGTTTGAATTTGGTTATCATGTTATAAAAGAGTATTTTGATCAGCAAATATCTTCTTTGGATATGAACAGTACTGTTTTGGACGATTTTAGTAAAGAATTTTCAGATTTGGGCATGACAAAATCAAGGCAAGCACTGGGAGCATTTTTGTTTTCTGGTGAAGACGTATTTAAAGAAATCAAAGTGTTGTCTGGCGGTGAAAAAGTTAGATTAGAATTATGCAAAATATTTAAAAAACAAGCTAATTTGCTTTTATTAGATGAGCCTACTAACCATATGGATATAGTCGGAAAAGAGAGTTTAGAGAACATATTAAAGGAATATAAAGGTAGTTTAATATTTGTTTCTCATGATAGATATTTTGTAAATAAAATAGCAGATTCTATACTTGCTTTTGAGCAAGAAGGAGTGATTTATTTCAAAGGCAATTATGATGAATATTGCAAATATAAGGATAATATAAATGTTGAAAATATATCAGAAAAAAAGATAGATGATAAGGAAAAGAAAACAAATAATCAATATTTTAAAGACAAAGAAAATGCTAGAAGAAAAAATAGGATTAAAAAATTGGAAATAGAAATAGAAGAAGGGGAAAACAAAATAAAATTGCTAAAATTAGAAATGGAAGACACAAATAATTGTACAGATTATATGAAATTAAAAGAATTACAAGAAAAAATCCAAGAAATAGAACAGGAAATAGAGAATAAAATGCTAGAGTGGGAAGAGTTAAATGGAAACTTAGAAGATTAGTGCTTTGGGCAAAAAATTAAGGTAACTAAAAATTAGTTACCTATTTTTTTATATTGCATACTTATGACTGCATTCATTTAGTTTATCTTTCAAAATTTCTGTATTTGTCTCGTAAAGATCTTTCCTAAATTCTTGTTCTGTAATAAAGTGCTTATTAGTCATATAGTTTAGAGTTGAAATAGAAATGTTTAAGCAATGATCTATTAATTTTTCAGAAACAGTTAAAAGCTCTAAGAAAGCAATACCTGTTTCAACATTACATTTACCTTCTTTTAGCCTAGAAATATGTTCATTTTTATATTTTTGGCTTTGAAGACTAAAGAATTCTTTTAAAGCTTGAATTTCTATAACAGAATTCAAATTTTGTTCTTTTAAAAGCTGTTGTGTAGCTAAAATTGCATCTTCAATTATATTATATATTTTCTCTAAATCATTATAGGCATACTCTGAAAGTTTAAGATTAGACTCGTGCATATTTTCTATAATTTTTGAGAATTCATAAGCGTAGTCGCCAACTTTTTCGTAATCGTCTTCAATTTTAAATAATGATGTAATTGTAATACTTTCTTGCTCTGATAAATCTTGATTCCAAAGTTTTACTAAAAAAGCGGCTATTTCTTTATCTAGTCTATCTATTGCATCTTCACGTGCTTGGAATTTTTCTAATTGTGATGAGTCGAAATTTCTTAAAAGCTCCATAGATTTCCTAAAATTTTTTTCTGCAAGGATTCCCATTTTTTCAATAACTTTTGTACTATTTATAATTGCTAAGCTAGGTATATTAGAAACTCTTTCGTCTAGCATAGCTAACACTGATAAATAATCGTCATCTTCGTCATCTTTTTGATTTTTTTCTTTTATTGTTATTATTGTTAGATTTTCAATTAGACCAGTAAAAGGGAAAAGTATAATTGTTGATATTACATTAAAAAGTGTGTGGAAATTTGCTATTTCTCCCATTCCTATACTGTTCTCCCAAAATGAAAAACCTACTAAATATTGATAAGAATATATAAATACTAAAAATATAATTGTTCCAATTAAATTAAAGTATAAGTGAACTGCAGCAGCCCTTTTTGCATTTTTTGTACCACCAATACTGGATATAATTGAAGTACCACATGTTCCAATATTTTGTCCTAAAATAATAGGAATTGCACTTGAATATGTAGTTAGTCCAGTAGTAGAAAGAGCTTGCAAGATTCCTACTGTGGCAGCAGAACTTTGTACTAGTAATGTAATCAATGCACCAGCTATTACTCCAAGAATTGGGTTAGATAGCTTTGATAATATTTCAGATAAAATAGGCAAATCACTAAAACTGCTAGCTATATTTACCATTGTTATCATACCTGTAAATAATAAACCAATTCCAATAACCATTTGTCCAATAGTTTCTGATTTTTTGTTTTTAGATAGTTCTATTAATAGTAAACCAATTAAAATGAATATTGGTGCAAGAGTTTCTGGAGTAAATAATGATAGCCAACTAGTGCCAGCTATAGCTGTAAGTCTTAATATTTGAGAAGTCATAGTTGTCCCGATATTAGCTCCCATAATTATAGGAATAGCATTTTTAAGTTTTAGAATATTAGCATTAACTAGACCTACTACTATTACTGTGGTAGCTGCAGAGCTTTGTGTAGCAACTGTCATTAATATTCCAATAAGTAGACCTTTAAATTTATTGTCAGTAACGGATATTAAAATTTGTTCAAGTTTACTTCCAGATATTTTTTTTAAATTTGAGCTTAGTAATTTCATTCCATAAATTAATAGAGCTATTCCACCAAATAGTTTTATAAAAGATATTAGTATGTTCATTTTCTACCTCTTGATTAATTTTTTCCATTATATCACCTTTATTTTGACTTAACAATCTATAATTGTAAATTTTATAAAAAAACCGCCCCATGAGAATACTGAACTTCTCACAGGGCGGTTCATGTGTTTTAAGAAATGTATTGCATTAAACGTCCCCAGCAATCAATTCCTTTGCTCCGCAACTGATTGGGCAGAGCTTGTTGAAATAGCTCGAACAGAGCAGATTCATTTACGAATTGATAGACATAATCGGTTTTTTTGCTGGGCATTTTTACTGCAATTTCTTTGGCTTTTTCAGCGAATTGCTTTAACCCATCTGTGCTTTTGTTATTCAGCGCGAGGTATATCTTTGCTACGTCGGACATGGTAAAATACGGGAATCCCGTTAACATAACCCGACAGCTGGCGTCGAGGTCGTCGGTAGAAAGAGTTTTTAGTCTATTTCGCATGGAAAGCACCTCCAATATATTTACATAAAATATTATAGCATGATTTACATAATGTGTCAATTTTAAGAAATTTATTAAGTCTTTCTAAATATGACAGACAGATGTCATATTTATATGATATAATACTTATAGGAGGCAAATATGCAAGTTAATAATAGATTATTTGAGATAGTATATATATTACTACAAAAGAAAAAAGTTACTGCAAAGGAGTTAGCAGATAGGTTTGAAGTATCTACTAGAACAATATATAGAGATATTGAAACACTTAGTATGGCTAATATACCAATTTATGCAAGTAAAGGCAAAGATGGCGGGATAGGCATTTTAGATGAGTATGTATTAAATAGAACAATTCTTTCTGAGGAAGAGCAAAATCAAATTTTATTTGCTCTGCAAAGTATAAAAAAGGTTGTAGGACAGGAGGAAGAAGCGGTTTTAAGTAAATTAAGTACATTATTTAATAAGAAAGTAGAAGATTGGATTAAGATAGACTTTTCAAATTGGGATAGAGATAGTGAAAAAGAAGATAGATTTAACAAGATAAAAACTGCAATATTAAACAGAAAGCAGATAGAATTTGTGTACTATAATTCTAATGGTGAAGAAAGTAAAAGAATTGTTGAACCGCTAAGAATATGGTTTAAAGATAAGTCTTGGTATTTAATAAGTTACTGTATGACGAAAGAAGATTATAGGATATTTAAAATTTCTAGAATGAAAGAAATTAGAATATTAGATAAAACTTTTGAGAGAGAATTACCAGAAGAGAAAAAAGAGGAGAATTATAATTTAGGAAGTATATCACTAAAACTAGAAATAAGTAAAGAAATGGCTTATAGAGTATATGATGAATTTGAGAGCGAAGAAATAAGTAAAAATCAAAATGGAGATTTTATTGTAAAAGTTGAATATCCAGAGGGAGAGTGGGTCCATGGTTTTATTTTATCCTTTGGAGAATATGTAAAAGTTTTGTCCCCAGATAAAGTTAGAAAAGTTGTAAAAACTAAACTAGAAAAAACTATAAAAAATTATTTATAATATGACATACAGTTGTCATGTTATGTATTATATACTTTATTTAAAAAATTTGAAGGGAGAAAATAAAATGGCTTTTGATTATAAAAAGGAATATAAAGAGTTTTATATGCCAAAGAATAAACCAAGTATTGTAGAAATTCCTAAAATGAATTATATTGCAGTTAGAGGAAAAGGAAATCCTAATAGTGAGAATAGTGAGTACAAAGCAACTATAGGTCTTTTATATGCTATTGCTTTTACTATAAAGATGAGTTACAAAGTAAACTATAAAATAGATGGATATTTTGAATATGTAGTTCCACCACTTGAAGGATTTTGGTGGCAAGACGGAAGTAGAAATGGAATAGATTATGGTAAAAAAGATAATTTTAATTTTATTTCTGTTATTAGATTACCAGATTTTGTAACTAAAAAAGATTTTGATTGGGCAATTGAAGAAGCAACTAAAAAGAAAAATGAGGACTTTTCAAATGTAGAATTTTTAAGCTATGATGAAGGTGTATGTGTACAATGTATGCATATAGGTTCCTATGATGATGAGCCTGAAACTGTTGATATAATGCACAAATACATGTTGGAAAATGGATATGAATTAGATATAAATGAAAATAGACTTCACCATGAAATTTATTTAAGTGATCCAAGAAGATGTGATGAAAGTAAATTAAAAACAGTTGTAAGACATCCAATAAAGAAAAAATAATATAGGAAAGAGGAAAAATATGAACGAATATATAAATTTAAGCTTGAATAATATTGCAGACGAGCATATATGCTGTGCAATAGGTGACAAAAAACATCAAGATGGTGTTGATGTAAAGAAAGAATGGATAAAAAATAAACTAAAAGATGGACACGTTTTTAGAAAATTAAATGCTAGAGGAAAAACTTTTATTGAATATGAGCCAGTTGAGACAGCTTGGGTACCAGTAGAAGGGAAGAATTACGAATATATTTATTGTCTATGGGTTGCAGGAAGTTTTAAAGGTAAAGGAATTGCTAAAGAGTTATTAGAATATGCTATAAACGATTCAAAAGAAAAAGGTATGAGTGGTATATGTACATTAACTTCTAAAAAGAAAAAACCTTTTTTATCAGAAAAGAAATTTTTTCTTCATTATGGATTTAAAGTTATTGATGAAGTAGGAGATTATGAATTATTAGCTTTACAACTTAAAGATGGTGATACTCCTAAATTTAGTGATAATGCACGAACAATGAAAATAGATAGCAAAGATTTTACAATTTATTATAGTCCAGCTTGTCCTTATGTAGAATATGAGGTAAATGAGCTATCTAATTATGCAAAGGAAAACAATATTAAAATAAATTTTATAAAAATAGATAATTTAGAGAAAGCAAAAACAATTCCTTGTATATTTAATAACTGGGCTAACTTTTATAAAGGTAAGTTTATATCAAATACAATATTGAATGCAAATTCTTTTGAAAAATTGATAAAGGAGTAAAATGGAATTTATAAAAACAAAAACAATATTATCAAAAGTAAAATATGGCAACAGTTGGTATGGAATTGACTATAATATGAATTTGTATAGGGGTTGCTCACATGGTTGTATTTATTGTGATAGTAGGAGTAATTGCTATCATATAGATAATTTTGATATGGTCAGTGGAAAAGAAAATGCTTTGCAAATTCTAGAACAAGAATTATCCAAAAAAAGAGAAAAAGGTGTTGTTGGTATTGGTGCTATGTCAGATACCTATAATCCTTTAGAAAAAGAATATGAGTTAACTAGAGGAGCTTTGAGACTACTTTTAAAATATGGATTTGGAGTTTCTATTGATACAAAAAGTGACTTGATTTTAAGAGATATAGATTTATTAAAAGAGATAAATTCTAAAAATGATGTAATAGTTAAATTTACAATAACAACACCAAAGGATGAGCTTGCAAAAATAATAGAGCCAAGAGTATGTGTTTCTTCTAAAAGATTGCAGGCTATAAAAACTTTGTCTGATAATGGCATATTTGTTGGTGTTATGCTTAATCCAGTATTACCATTTATTACAGATAAAGAGGAAGATATAAAAGAATTAGTTACGCTCGCGTCAGAAAATGGAGTAAAATTTATTCATACTTATATGGGAATGACTTTAAGGGAGAATCAAAGAGATTATTATTTTAAGAAATTGGACGAGCATTTTGTAGGCTTGAAACAGAAATATCTGAAATGCTATGGAGCAAGGTATAATTGCAAAGCTATAAATTATAAAAAATTATATAAAGTATTTATGGAAGAGTGTAAAAAATATGGGCTTTTATATAAGATGTCTGATATTATTAAGGCATATAAAAAGAACGCAAGTATTCACGAACAATTAACATTATTTTAGATACAAACACTAGAAATAGTGTTTTTTTATTTCATAAAAATGCAACCGATTTACAAAATGTGCTAATATATAAATGAAAGGTATCTTTTAAAAGGAGTTTAGAGCGAAATTGAAAGTAGAAGATAAGAAAATATCTGCTTATATGTGTGATAATGAGCTGGTTATTGAAGCACTTGTGCAAGATTATAAGAATTATATTTATACAATAGTTAGAAATAATCGAAACACTTTGACAGAAGAGGACATTGAAGAAGTTATACTAGATGTATTTACAGCTGTATGGAAAAATAGAGATAAACTAGATGTTAATAAAAGTATGTCAGCATATATAGGTGGAATAACTAAAAATTTAATGAAATATAAGTTTAGGCAAACTAAGTTTATGTTGAATATAGATGAGTGCTCTGAACAAATAATTGACTTAAGTGATGTGGAATTAGTTTCAATACATAATGAACGTGAGAAAATTATTTATACCGAATTAGACAACTTAAAAAGTGAAGATAAAGACATATTTATAGAGTATTATTATTCAGGGAAAAGTGTAAAAGAAATTGGAATAATGTTTAATATGTCTAAGTCAAAAGTGAAATCAAAATTGTTTAGAATGAGAAAAAGACTTTTTAAAGTATTAACAGAAAGGGGGTATGGTTCTGATGGAAAATAAAGAATTATTAGATGAATTAAAGAAAAGGATTGCTATATCTAATTTTGAATCAGAATATGAACAAAAGAACGAAAAAGTATTCCCTGAAAACATTTTTGAAGAGAGGAGAACATATATGATAAGTAAAAAAAGATTATTGCAGGCAGTAAGCTTGTTTGCAGTGGTATTAGTGTTTTTTGGAATTAATGCAGGAATTAACGCAAAAAATCACTGGGATATTGGTTTTAAAGGGTACGAGGATGTAGAACGTCCTTTAGATTATTCAACCGTAAAAGACGCTACAGAAGCAGGATATACAGAGATGCTTGATATGGACTATGTTGTACAAGATGGAATTGGAGTAAAGTTAAACTCTTTGCTAATGACAGACGAATATGTTGAAATTACTGCTGATTTTAAATTCCCAGAAGATATGGAGATTAACACGGAAACATTCTGTTTTAGTTTTGGGGTATGTGACGAGGAAAAAAATGTATATGCTGTGTCAACAAGATTAAATGGGTATAGTCCAGATTGGTCGTCCCAAAGTTCGGTAGAATATATAAAAGAGATGTATCAAAAATGGGAAATAGCCTTTGATAGAACTAATATACTAGGAGATAATTTTATAAGTTCTGGTATTGGTGCACCTGTTATATCAGCTAAAAATCATACTATAACATCAAAAATGACTTTTACACCTTTTGATGTTTACCCAAAAAGTAAAAAACTATATGTGAGTATAAAAGACTTAGGTTTCACGATGGTAGATTTTTCAGGTGAAGAAAATTACACAGAAGATTTTGATGTATCTGATGTAGAGTGGAATTTTGAGATAGATGTACCTGAAAAATTTTATGAAAGAACTATGACAAAATTAGATTTATCCGAAGAAATTCCTAATTTAACTCTTGATAAAGTAGAAGTTTCAGAAATTTATCTAGTAGTAAAAGGTTCTCTAGAAGGATTTTTTGAACATGTAAATGAAGGAGAAATACCACTTAAATGGACAGAAACTTGGGAAAAAAGTATTTATATTACTGATGAAGATGGTGAAATGTATTATTGTAATAACTCCGATAATCATACAGGAAAAAAAGATGGTTTTAGATATTTCTTTGAAATTACAAAAGATATGCTAAATAAAAAGTTTTTCTTAAATGTTGTACAAGACGGTAAACTATATACAAGTGAGTTAGTTCAGAAATAGAAAATTACAAAATTTTAAATTTAGTGCTTGACAATTAACATAATTCGTGCTATCCTATTAGTAATTTAATATTTTGTCATGAATAATGATAATGATAGAGGTCGCGATATTTAAGAGTAAGATATATATTTGAATTAGGCTCTTATAAATATTTGAAAGGAAATATCGCCGAAGTGGTATTTAAAGCCTAAGTAAATACTGCTGGGACATTGCAAAATATGTAATGTACTGTCACTTATGTGGAGCGCTATCTAATATAAAGTGAAATGCTATAAATATGTAATATATTTATAGTTTAATTCTACTTGAATATTTGACCATGTACGTTCTATATAAGAAAAGACGTACGTGGTCTTTTGTTATATAGATGAATTTATAAATGTCTTTTTTGACCTTCTATTAGTATGTTTTTAAGTTATGGCGAAGTATAAAAATAGGAGGTATTTTTATGAATAGAAAAGTAATTTTAGGAGTTATTGTAGTTATAGCAATAGTTGCAATAGTAGTAGCAGTAGCTGTTTTGGGAAGGACAAATGTAGAAACAGGTGGAAACACAGAAGAAAGAGGAGTTTTAAGAGTAGGTATGGAATGCGCATATGCTCCATATAATTGGTCACAACCAGATAATTCTAATGGAGCAGTACCAATAAAAGATAGTAATAACTACGCGTATGGTTATGATGTTATGATGGCTAAAAATATTGCAGATGCTCTTGATATGGATTTAGAAATTTATCAAATTGATTGGGATAGCTTACCTTTAGCACTTGGTGCTAATACAATAGACTGTGTTATTGCAGGACAATCTATTACAGCAGAGAGATTAGAAACAGTTGATTTTACAACACCATATTATTATGCTTCAATTGTAGCATTAACAAATTCAGATAGTGATTATGCAAATGCAACAGGATTATCAGATTTAGAAGGGGCAACTTGTACTTCACAAATTAGTACTTGTTGGTATGATACTTGTTTACCACAAATAAAAAATGCTAATATTTTACCAGCAATGGATACAGCACCTAATATGTTAGTTGCATTAAATTCAAAAACAGTAGATTTGGTAGTAACCGATATGCCAACAGCAATGGCTGCTTTAGAGGTTTATCCTAATATGAAATTATTAGATTTTACAGATACAGAAGATAATTTTGAAGTGTCAGAAGAGGAAATTAATATCGGTATTTCAGTAAGAAAAGGAAATAGTGAATTATTAAACAATATAAACAATGTATTAAAAAACTATAGTACAGAAACTTTTGAAAACATGATGAATGATGCTATTAAAGTTCAACCATTATCAGAATAAAATTGATGGAGGAATGAAATGAACACATTACCACAAGATTTTTTTGGAAGAATTGTTTTTATAATACAAAAATATGGTTTTACGCTTTTAGAAGGTGCTGGTACTACACTAATAATTGCAGTAATAGGAACAATTGTAGGTTGTTTAATAGGATTTTTTGTAGGAGTGATTCAGACAATACCTATTAGCAAAAAAGATAATATATTAAAACAAATATTTTTAAAGTTAGTAAAGATATTATTAGATATTTATGTAGAAGTTTTCCGTGGTACGCCAATGATGGTACAGGCAATGTTTATTTTTTATGGTTCAGCTATAATGTTTAATATTCGTATGGATATGTGGACAGCAGCATATTTTATTGTATCGATAAATACAGGTGCATATATGGCAGAGACAGTAAGAGGAGGTATTTTATCAATTCCAGAGGGGCAGACAGAAGGCGCTATGGCAATAGGTATGACACATTTTCAAACTATGCTTTATGTAATAATACCACAGGCTTTAAGAAATATAATGCCACAAATAGGAAATAATTTAATAATTAATATAAAAGATACTTGTGTGCTTTCTTCCATAGGTGTAGTAGAATTGTTTTTTGCAACTAAGACAGTGTCAGGAGCATATTATACAGTTTTTGAAGCTTACTCAATTACTATGGTTATATATCTAGTAATGACAGTATTTTTCTCAAAATTACTTAGATTTTTTGAAAAGAAATTAAATGGCCCAAAAGATTATTCACTTTCTACTACTGATACTTTAGCTTATACTAGTGGAATGTTGAAATATCCGGATAAGGAGAATCATTATGAATGAAATTATAAAAGTAGAACATTTAAGTAAAAAATTTGGTAACCACGAAGTATTGAAAGATATTAATTTTTCAGTAGAAGCTGGAAAGGTGACTTCTATAATTGGTGCTTCTGGATCTGGTAAATCAACACTTTTGAGATGTATGAATTTATTAGAAACAGCAACTAGTGGAAAGATATTGTATAAAAATGAAAATGTATTAACTTCAAAAAACATACCAAGTTATAGAACAAAAGTTGGAATGGTATTTCAAGGTTTCAACCTATTTGAGAATATGAATGTTTTACAAAACTGTAAGATAGGTTTAACTAAAGTGTTAAAAGAAGATAAAGAACAAGCAGAAAAAGAGAGCTTACACTTTTTAGAAAAAGTTGGAATGTTACCATATATAAATGCTAAGCCAAGACAATTATCTGGTGGTCAAAAACAGCGTGTTGCAATAGCAAGAGCTTTAGCGATGAAGCCAGATGTACTTTTGTTTGATGAGCCAACGTCTGCTTTAGATCCACAGATGGTAGGAGAAGTACTAAAAGTAATTAAAGACCTTGCTAATGAGGGGTTTACAATGATAATTGTAACTCATGAAATGGCTTTTGCACGAGAAGTTTCTAATTATGTTGTATATATGAAAGATGGCGTTATTTGTGAGGAAGGAAGTCCAGAAGAAATTTTCAACAATCCGAATAAAGAAGAAACTAAGGAGTTTTTACACAGATTTACCAATTTATAAAAAGTAAAAGAGTAAAATGGAGTTTTCGACAAATATTGACAATAAATTTTTTTATAAGTAAAATGAATTTATATAAATATTTAGGAGGGGATTATGTTTAAATTTAAAAATTTTTTAGAAAATGAAAATACAAAAGTAATAGCAAAAAAAGAAGGAATGAGAGTAATAGAATATCAAACAGACTTAAGCGTTTCACCTATGTATGCTACTACTGCTTATTTTGCTAATAAAATGAATGTTAAGAAAAGACAAGTATTAATAGAGATTAATGATAATGAATATACAGTTAGCTCTGGTGCAATGCAATGGACAGTTGGAAATGTGCAAATGGAAACTGGAGTAAAAGGTGCGGGAGATTTTTTAGGAAAAGCTATAAAGGGTGCTGTAACAAAGGAATCAACTGTAAAACCTATTTATAAAGGTAAAGGAATATTAGTTTTAGAGCCTACATATAGACATATTTTGTTAGAAGATTTATCAGAATGGGAAGGTGGAATGGTGCTTGATGACGGTATGTTCTTAGCTTGCGAGTCAAGAGTTAATCAATCTGTTGTTGCACGTTCAAATATTTCTTCAGCTGTATTTGGTGGTGAAGGGTTATTTAATTTAAAACTAGAAGGTGCTGGAATTGCAGCATTAGAAAGTTGTGTTCCAAAGTCAGAGCTAATTGAAATCACATTAACAAATGATGTTTTAAAAGTTGATGGAAATTTTGCTGTTGCTTGGTCTGGAACATTAGAGTTTACAGTTGAGAAATCTTCAAAGACTTTAATTGGTTCAGGAATATCAGGAGAAGGTCTTGTAAACGTATATAGAGGAACAGGAAAGGTATTATTAGCACCAGTAAATGGTCAAGCAATGGATCAAACACATGGCTCAAAGACACCAGAAAATGCTGGCGGATCTGCTGTAACAAATGCAGCAATTAATGGTCTTATGGGAATGTTAAAATAATATTAAATAATAAAGTGCTTGCCAAAAAAGTTTTTATGTGATATAATCACAGTATTGGAATAAATAAAGAAAAGTATTTAATAGTGTATAGTCTTAAACAAAGCCTATTTCAGCTTTTAAAGATATACACTATTTTTTATGGCTTTATAGATAAGGAGGTTTACAAATGAGCGATATAGTTTTAACTTGCAAAGACTGCGGTAAAGAATTTACATTTACTGAAGGTGAACAACAATTTTATCAAGAAAAAGGTTTTAGTAATCCAGTAAGATGTAGCGAGTGCAGAAAAGCTAGAAAACAACAAAATAATTAATTTATAGATAATTGTTTTTAATGTACAAATTTAAGTTTGTACATTTTTTTTGCATAATTTTTTTATTGTGATATAATCATAAAAATAAAGGAGATGCTATATGAAAAAAATTTTAGTAGTTGAAGATGATATTAGTATTCATAATTTAATTAAAGAAGTCTTAGAAAATGAGCATTATATAGTTTTAAATGCTTATTCAGGAACAGAAGCTTTGTTGATTTTAGAAAAAGAAAGACCAGACTTGATTTTACTTGACTTAATGCTTCCACGGAATAAATGGTGAAGAAATCGTAAAACAAGTTGAAGACACTCCAATAATTGTTATGAGCGCAAAAATATCTACTGAAGATAAAGTTAAGGTTTTATTAGATGGAGCAAATGATTATATTACTAAGCCTTTTGCAAAAGAAGAGCTTTTAGCTAGGATACAAGTTCAGCTAAGGCAAAGTAGTAGTAAAAAAGCAAGTAAAGAGCTAAGATATAAAGAAATACTTTTAAAGGATGATAGCCACGAAGTATTTATAAAAGGCAAAGAAGTGCATTTTACTAAGACAGAATATGCTATAATGAAGCAATTACTTTTAAATCCAAAACAAGTTGTAACAAAAACAAAGTTATTAGATTTAATAAGCGAGGACACATTAGATTGTGATGAAAATTCTTTAAAGGTTCATATAAGCAACATAAGAAAGAAAATTAGAAAATTAACCACTGAGGAGTACATAGAATCAGTGTGGGGAATTGGCTTTAAAATATGTGAATAATATTAACTAAATTTTAACCATTTCCTTAACCAATTTCTTATCTTTTTAATGATAAGCTAATAATTGAAAGGAGAAGGTTATGGAATATATTTTAGAAACACATAATCTCGGAAAGAGATATAAAGATTTTAAAGCTGTAAGTAATTTAGATATGCACATACCAAAGGGTGCAATTTATGGACTAGTTGGAAAAAATGGCGCAGGAAAAACTACTTGTATTAGACTAATTTGTGGTTTGCAAAAGCCTACAACTGGTACTTATTCTATATATGGCACTTCAAATACTAATCCTCAAATTGTTAATGTAAGAAAAAGAATGGGAGCAATTATTGAAACGCCATCAATTTACTTAGATATGACAGCAAAGGATAATTTAATAGAGCAGTATAAAATTATAGGATTACCTACACAAAATATAAGAGAACTATTAGAACTTGTTGGACTTGGAGATACTGGTAATAAAAAGGCTAAAAACTTTTCTCTAGGTATGAGACAAAGGTTAGGCATTGCAATTGCGCTAGTAGGAAATCCAGATTTCCTTATTTTAGATGAGCCAATAAATGGACTAGACCCAGAAGGAATAATAGAAATAAGAGAACTTATTTTAAAATTAAATAAAGAATATGGTATTACTTTCTTGATATCTAGCCATTATTTAGATGAACTATCAAAAATTGCAACAAATTATGGTTTTGTAGATAAAGGTAAGATAATCAAAGAAGTAAGTTCAGATGAGTTAGAAAAAAATTGTAAGAAACGTATTGAGATAAAGGTAACTAATACTAAAGAATGCGTAAAATATTTAGAAGCAAATAAAATTCCTTATGAAGTTATAGAGAATAATATAATTAATGTTTATCAAAATATAGACATATCAGAATTTACAATTGCACTTGCAAATAAAAACTGCAAAGTCACCGAATTCCACGAAAAAGAGGAATCACTTGAAAATTATTATATTAATTTGATTGGAGGTGGCAATAATGTTTAAATTACTAGATGCAGGTTTTACGAGATTAAGAAAATCAAAAGCATTTTTAGCTGTAATTATATTTACTGTAGTACTTGCCTTATTTATGGTATATTCACAGTATTCAGAAATGAAGACTTATAACCAAGTAGAAGAACTAGATAGGTCATTAATGAACAACATAACGGTTACAGGAATTGTAATTGCAACTTTTACTTCATTATTTGTTGGTAGAGAATATTCAGATGGAACTTTAAGAAATAAGATAATAGTTGGATGTAGTAGAACAAAGATATATTTATCTAATTTAATACTTGTAATTTCTACAAGCATATTAGCAGAAATAATACACTTAGCAGTTGTTGCAGCCGTCGGTATACCATTGCTTGGAGGCTTAGTTATGCCTGTAAAAGAGTTTGCAATTGTCTTATTATGTTATACTGGAATAATACTTGCTTTTTCAGCAATATTTACATTTATAGCAATGGTAATTTCAAATAAGACAATAATTTCAATAGTTTCAATTTTACTAGCTTTTGGACTAATGATGATAGCTATGACACTATTTTCTAAATTAGAAGCACCTGAATATCAGCAAGTTGGATTTTTAAACGAAAGTGGTGAAATGGAATTTAAGGAAGAAAAAAATCCAAAATATCTAACACCTGAACAAAGAGAGGTTTATCAAAATATTGTAAATGCTATTCCATCAGGTCAAGCTTTTATGGTAGCTGGTGGATATGAAATAGATTTTAGAATATTACCTTTATATTCTTTAGCAGATGTGATAATATTTACTGGAATAGGACTATATGTATTTAACAAAAAAGAATTAAATTAAGGGAGAGAAGGTTCTTTGAGTATCTGGTTTTATGTAGCAATTGGTATTTTAATAACTATCATAATTGTTTTGTTATTTAAGTTAATAGGTTTAAGATTATCAATTCGAGAAATAAGGACAACATTAACAGAAATCTTAAAATCAGATACTAACAACTTAATTACTGTATCGTCTGGCGATAAAGAAGTTAAGAAGCTTTGTAATAGCTTAAATACGGAACTTAAAAGTTTAAGAAATCAAAGATTACAATATGAAAATGGAAATCAGGAAATAAAGACTTTAGCCACAAATATTTCGCACGACCTTAGAACTCCACTTACTGCTATTTCTGGATATGTAGATTTAATGAAGGAAAGTAAGGATAGTACTAAGCAAGAAGAATATTTGCAAATAGTTGAAAACAAAACAGAAGATTTGATTTTACGTACAGAGCAATTATTTGACTTTTTTAAAACCTTAGATATTGGTGTAAACATAGAGAAAGAAGAAATTTGTATTAATGAATTGTTAGAAGAGGCTTTAGCAAACTTTTATACAATTTTTAAAGAAAAAGCTGTAATACCGCAAGTAGAAATCACAGAACAGAAAATATACAAAAATGTCGATAAAAATACTATAGTTAGAGTTTTTGAAAACATATTATCAAATGTTAGCAAATATAGTAATGGCGATTTTAAAGTCAGACTAGAAGATAGTGGGAAAGTTACTTTTTCTAATAAGGCTAGCTTTTTAGATAGAGCAAGTGTAGAGAAAATATTTAATCGCTATTATACAGTGGAAAATGCGAAAAAATCAACTGGAGTAGGACTTTCAATTGCAAAACAATTAGTAGAGTTAAATGGTGGAAGGATAGTTGCAAAGTACGAAGCTGAGAATTTAATTATAGAAATAGAATTGTAGAAGCTCTTAAGGAGAGCTTCTTTTATTGCTAAAATTTAGTATTTGTGATAATATAAAAAGGAAATAAAAGTAGTAGGAGATATTGTATGGAAGAGATTATTTCAAATTCACCAGAAGAAACTTTAGAGATAGGGAAGAAAATTGCTAAGAATTTAAAAAAAGGTGATGTAATTGTACTTACAGGAGATTTAGGTTCTGGGAAAACTAAACTTACAGAAGGGATACTTACATATTTTGGACTAGAAAAAGAAATCTCAAGTCCTACTTTTACAATAGTTAATGAATATTATACTGAAAATTTGAACATATATCATTTTGATGTATATAGATTAGAGGAAGAAGAGGAATTTTCTGCAATTGGTGGAGAAGAATATTTTGAAAAAGGTGCTGTAATAATTGAATGGGGAGAAATGATAGAAAGCTTGCTACCAAAGAGTTATTTGCAGATTACTTTTACAAGAGATTTAGAAAATGAGAATTTGCGAAAATTAGTTTTTGAAAAAATTGAAAAATAAAAGAAAATTTGTTTGACAAATCAAATGTTTTGTGATAATATCTTTTTAGATAATAAAAAAGGAGTGGTTAATATGAGAAAAAAAGACCCAAATGCGCTAAATAGGAGAGAAAAAGCGATACTTAAATTTATTGAAAAACAAGTTAAATTAAATGGTTATCCACCATCAGTTAGAGAAATAGGAAAAGCTGTTGGGCTAAAATCTACTGCAACAGTTCACGGATACATAGCTTCTCTTGAGAAGAAAGGTTTTGTAAAGAAAGAAAGCCAAAAAGGTAGAACATTAAAACTACTTAAAGGTGGTCTTGAAGAAGATCCAAATCAAGAGACATTTAAAGAAGCATATACAAGTAAAGAAATGGTAGATGTACCAGTTATAGGAAAGATTACTGCTGGAGCACCAATTTTGGCAGTTGAAAATGTTACTGATACTTTCCCAATTCCGATAGATTTTGTTGGAAACTCTGAAAGTTTTATGCTTACAGTTAGAGGAACTAGTATGATAGAAGCTGGTATTTTAGATGGCGACTATATTCTAGTAAAAAAACAAAATGTAGCTAATAATGGTGAAATAGTTGTTGCACTTATTGATGATGAGGCAACTGTTAAAACTTTCTATAAAGAAAATGGACATATTAGATTACAACCTGAGAACTCTACAATGGATCCAATTATAGTTCCAAACTGTGAGATTTTAGGAAAAGTAAAAGGTGTATTTAGAAAGATGTAAAATATACGTTTATTAATGCTGAACACAAAAACCTGCTTATCTAAGCAGTTTTTTTGCGCTTTCATATACATAAAAGCTACCGAACAATAAAGTTAATTTTAGACTGTAATTTTTGTATTCCACTTTTGAAATCTGATATTTCCAATATATTAGAAGTATTTAAAGTTTTAGCATAATCGTATAAAATTTGTGCTTTAAAAAACTTTGTATCATCGGTACCGTCTGTGAATATAAAGGTACAATTATCAAAACCATTTAAGAGCAAATTTAATATAGTTTTATAATCTTTTGTAGTGATAATAGAAACTAAAAAAGTTTTATTTTCTTTAGGGAACAATGAGTTTACTGTTTCTATAAAGTTAAGCATAGCATTCTCGTTATGTGCACCATCAAATATAATTCTAGGATTTTTTGTTAATTCTTCGAAACGAGCAGGGTGGGTAACTGTTTTTAGAGCTTCATATATCGTTTCTTTCTTAATTTTAAATCCGTTTTCTTCTAAAATGTTAGAGCACTCTATTGCTATACAAGCATTTTCAATTTGTTTTTTCCCTTTTAAGTTTATACATAGATTTTTAAAATCTAAATAGTCAAAGTATTGGTAAGAGCTATCAAAATTATAATTAGTTATTTCTTTATTTTCTATAATATGTAACTTAGATTTTTTATTATAACAAACGTCTTCTATTACGGGTATAGCAGGTTGCTCGAAAATAACAGTATTAGAATTATCTTTTATAATTCCAGCTTTTTGACTTGCAATTTCTTCAAGTGTATTTCCAAGTATGGCAGTATGGTCAAAGCCAATACTTCCAAAAACAGAAATAAGTGAGTTTACTATATTAGTGCAGTCATACATACCGCCAAGTCCTACTTCTAAAAGTACTATATCGCAGTTATGTTCTTTAAAGTATAATATTCCAAGTGCTGTTAGTATCTCGAAACGAGTAAGACTTCTTTTTGTTTCGTTAAAATAGTCTTGTGCAAGTGTCTCAAATTTTTCTTTATATCCTAAAAATTCATTATCTGTAATCTGAACATTGTTTATACAAATACTTTCATTACTAACAACTAAGTGAGGTGACATAAATTTTCCTACTTTGTAATTAGAAAGCATAAGAATATTATTTAACATTTCACAAATACTGCCTTTTCCATTAGTTCCAGCAACATGGATAAACTTTAGCTCTTTTTCAGGAGAGCCTAGGTTTTTCATAAGGTATTCCATTGCATCTAGTGTTGGAAAATCTGTAGTTTGCACAAACTGTGATAAAAAATTATCTAAAATCATAACATAACTCCTTAATTTGTAATTTTATGTAAATTACGATATAATATATATGTATTCAAACGTTAGTTGATTACAAGTCCCATCAAGCGAAAATTTAAGAAAACAGGAGGAAAATAGACAATGATGGACTTAATCTCTACTATCATGACGGAAAGTGACGCCTACTTCCACACGAGGCTGATGGAGGCCAACGCTGACACACGTGAGGAACTGCTGTCCATGAGGGACGGCCTGAAGAGCCGAGAGGCGTTCCTGCAGGGTGTGCAGAGCAAGGTCATCTGCTTCGAGACGGTGTCCGAGAAGTTGGAGAAGATCAAGGAGTGGTACCCCAGGGCCTATGACATCTTGAACCAGATGTTGCCTGGGCTGATGCTGTGGCCGGACGATATGGCACCGGCGGTGCTGAGGCTGGCTGATTCCCTGGTAAAGGGTTGCCTGCTTCCGGACGACCAGTGGCTTCTGGGACTGAGCGTGAGTGCGTAAATATTTCTGAGCAAAAGTAGAAACCAAAGAGAGTGCAAGCGGGCTAACCGTTTGCACTCCTTTTATAATAGATTCAAAATCAGTTAGCTATTACTCTATGGCTATATAATTTTTACTTTTCAAAGTAAGTTCAATATCATTAGTCTTTTTAAATATTGAAATTACAAGCAATTTACAAGCATATTTAATACTTATAATTGAATAAGGTTTTACTCCTTTATTTTTGAGAGCAAGGGAAGTTTGTTCAAGCTCTCTAAAAATAACAGGAATAAAAGTTATAGCAATATTTATCATTAAACTTAAATCCGTAGAGGAAATTCCGAAAATTTTGAGTGGAAAAAATAAACTTTCTAAAGACATTAAAATATTGGTAGTTCCCATTTTATATGTAAAAATGAAAGTTATATTGCAAACTATATATAATCTAATAGATATAAGAATAGCATCTTCAAAATAGCCAAATAATATATTAAAAATAAAAGTAATTAATATAATTGGTGTAACTTTATATAAATTAATAAAAACACGTTTAAAGTTCAGTTTAAAAGCAAATATAAGCATTAAATTTATCAATACAAAACATAGTAATGCTATCCAATTTGATATGAAGAATATACTTGTGGTATATGACATAAAAATAAGTAATAGTATTAGGTTTTTCATTTTTTTAGTTCTCCTAGTTTTAAAGTTAGTTCTTGAATTGAAAGGTCTTTTAATTCAATGTTTATTCCAAAGGAATGAAGCATTGATATAAGAGAAACTATCCCAGGAAAATCAAAATCTTTTAGAGAATCTAAATTAGAAAGCAAGTCTTTTTTTTCAAAGTCATTTATAATTTTTCCATTTTCAAAAATTATAGTTCGATTTCCAAGTAATATTTCATCTATAAAATTAGTTATATATATTATTGTAATTCCACTTTCCTTTAGCGTTTTCAAAATTTCGTAAACTTGTTTTTTTGAACTTGGATCAAGCATAGAAGTAGGCTCGTCTAAAATTAGAACCTTAGGCTTTATAGCAAGACTGCTAGCTATTGATATTCTTTGTTTTTGACCAAGTGATAATTCAGTAGTATATGAATTTTTAAAATCAAGCATATTTACTAGTTTTAAAGCTTCGTCAATTCTTGTTTCAATTTCATTTGTAGAAAAACCTAAATTTTTAAGTCCAAAAGCTATATCATCATATACTTTATCGAAGATGATTTGATTTTCTGGATTTTGGAAAACTATTGCTATATTTTTTCTTATATATAGTTCTTGTTTTTTGTTAGATAAATCTAAATTATCAATTTTGATTTCTCCATTTTTGAATTTTACTAATCCACTAAGTAGTTTAGAAAATGTGGATTTTCCAGAACCATTTTTACCAATTATTGTGATAAAATCATTATCTTTAATTTCAAGGTTAATATCAGATAAAACAAATTCACCAGTTTTATATTTATAATTTAAGTCTTTTATAGTTATCATTTTATTCCTCTATAAATAAAAATTTTTGTGCTAAAGTTTTTATATATTTTGATAAAAAATATAGTATAGCAATTTGGATTGGGAACATTACAAGTTTTGTAGCAAGACGTCCAGTAAGTACTACCCAAAATGCGTTTCCGTAAAGAAGTGAAAGCATTAAGCTCATAATTGGAAGTTCAACTATCCAAAGTGTAAGACTACATGCTATACATAGTCTAATAACTAAATTTTTTCCTGTAAAAAATTCACCTTCTACTTTGTTATATAGGCATAGTCCAAAGATTAAACCAATTACAGAATCTACTAAAGTAAAGCCTATAAAGTATTCTCCAAAAGGCCAAAGTAGACTACCTATTAAATCCCCTAAAGTAGCAATTGCACAAGAATATTTTGGACCAAGAAGCATTCCTGCAAGTGCAATAGGTAAAAAACTAAAACTAATTTGTAAATACAAAGTTTTAATTGAAACGAACCTATCAAAAATGATAAGTATAGCAAGAAGTAATCCTGCTAAAATAATTTTCTTTGTTTTTGACATAAAAAATACCTCCTTTATTTAGAGTTCCAAACACATAATAAAGTAGGGTAAAACTTTTATCCATATTTATATTATGCTAGCGGAATGCGGAAACAAATAAGCGAATATAATTCTTGCCTCACTAACAACTTCCCGTTTAATGAGTCTTAACTATTTGTATCCTACTCTAATACTATTCAATAATACAAAATTTTTATCTAAAAGTCAAGTAATATTGAATAATATAGCAAATTATAGTATAATATGTATATTATGGACGTTAAATATTTAGAAAAATTAGAATTTAATATAGTATGTAAGAAACTAGAAGAATTTGCAAAAACATATATTGGAAGAGATATATGTTTAAATCTGATGCCTTTAGAAAGTAAAAAAGATATTATAAAAGCATTGAAACATACTACGGAAGCTAGTACTTTAATATATAGAAAAGGAAATATTCCTTTAGATGAAATAGAAAATATTTTGCCACATATAAAGAAATTAAATGCTTCAGCTACTCTTTCAATAAAAGAGCTTTTGGATTTAGCTCATATTTTGAAAGTTTCAAGAGTTTTAAAAGAATATTTTTCTAGTGAAGAAATTGATATGTCTGAGTTTACAAACTTACAAGATTTATTTGAGCATTTGTATACTAATATTGGTATAGAAAATAAAGTGTTTTCTAAACTTATAGACGAGAATACTGTTGATGATAATGCGTCTTCTGAGCTTAAGAATATTCGTAGAAACTTAAGAAATAAAGAACAAGAAATTAGAAATAAACTTAATTCTTTATTAAGAACAAAATATGTGCAAGAAGCAGTTATTACAATGAGAGGTGGGCGTTTTGTAATACCAGTAAAAAATGAATACAGAGGAGAAGTGAAAGGTTTTATACATGATATGTCTTCGAGTGGTTCAACAGTATTTATTGAACCAACTAGTGTATTTGATTTAAATAATGACTTAAATAATTTAAAAAATGATGAAAATATAGAGATACAAAAAATCCTAACAAGCCTGTCTGCACAGTTTTTTGAGCTTACAGATAGCATGCAAAATAGTTTGAACTTGATAGGAATCATAGATTTTATCTTTGCTAAAGCTAAGTATTCTAATAGTTTAGATGCAGTAGAGCCAGTTATAAATGATGAAAAAATTATTGAGCTTAAAGGTGCATGGCATCCGCTAATAGATAAAAATTCAGCAGTAAAAAATGATATTGTACTAGGAAAAGATTTTTCAAATTTAATAATAACAGGTCCAAATACTGGTGGAAAGACAGTAAGTTTAAAAACAGTAGGGCTTCTAGTTCTTATGGCAATGAGTGGACTTCATATTCCTGCACGAGAAGGTAGTACAGTATATGTGTTTGATAAAGTTTTTGCAGATATTGGAGATGAGCAAAGTATTGCAGATTCCTTAAGTACTTTTTCTTCACATATAACAACAATTGCAAATATTTTGAAAGAAGCAACAAGTAAAAGTTTAGTATTACTTGATGAGCTTGGTTCAGGAACAGACCCAGTACAAGGTTCTTGCTTAGCAGTTAGCATTTTGGAAGAGTTAAATGCGAGAGAAGTTTTAAACATATCTACAACACACTATCCAGAGCTTAAACATTATGCTTTGGTAAATGACAATTTTGAAAATGCAAGTGTAGAGTTTAATATTGATACTTTATCACCAACTTATAAATTATTAATTGGAGTTCCTCGGTAGTAGTAATGCTTTTGAAATAAGTAAGAAACTTGGAATTTCACAGAAAATAATTGATAGAGCAAATGAACTTCTAGATTCTGATGAGATTAGCATTGAAGAACTATTAAAAAATATATATCAGGATAAGAAAATTGCTGAGGAAGAAAAGCAGAAAATTCTTGAAAATTCAAGTAGAGTAGAAGAGTTAAAAGAAAAATTAGAAAAAGATTTTTCTTCATTAAAGAAACAAGAGCAAGACATTATAAATGACGCAAAAGTAAAGGCAAGAGATATTTTGCTAGATGCCAAAGATGATGCAAAAGATATTATAAAAGAAATAGAAAAGGCTGATAATACTAAGGATACAAATAATGCTAGAAATAAATTAAATAAGAAGATTGATAGTTTAGCAATTACAAAAACGGAAAGCGCACAAGAAGGTTTAAAAGCAGAGGAGATAGCTCCAAATATGGAAGTGTATATTCCTGCCTTAAATCAGTATGGTAGTGTAATTAGTGTTAGTAAAGAGAAAGCTTATGTACAAATAGGGCTTATGAAAACATATTTTAAATTTGAAGATTTGCAGATATCAGATAGGAAAGTAAAGAATGAAAAGACTTATAATTACTCAAAAAAACGTGAATTTTCAGTTAAGACAGTTCCTATGGAAATAAATGTAATCGGACAAAATATTGAAGAAGCTTGTTTTGCTATTGATAAGTATTTAGATAATTGTGCTTTAAATGGACTTGCTAGTGTTAGGATAGTTCATGGTAAAGGCACAGGAGCATTAAGAACAGGAATTCATAAATTTTTGAAAACTCACCCACATGTAAAGAACTTTAGGCTAGGGACTTTTGGAGAGGGTGAGATGGGAGTAACAATAGTAGAAATTGGATAAAAGAATATACAGAAAAGTATATTCTTTTTTATTTTTTAATGATACAATTAAAATACAACAAGCCGATTAGGCATTTACATATAAATCGAATACGACAACAAAATTTTGACAGAAAGGTGGATGTATTATGTATTCGAAGACTTCTCGCAACTATTATCGGAGTTTGAGGAAAAAGTATCGGAGGACCTCTCCGCTGAAAATCGTGTGCTTTTTGTTGGCTGCAGCGCTTGTCGCTTTTGTTGCCACTTATGCGTTTTGCACGATTGTCCTCAACAAGAACGCAAATGAAACAAAGCCTGAGGCTACGAATGAGCCCAAGACTACCGAGACCAGCTATACCATGAATGGTTCTACCATTGCCGAGACTATTTCTATGAACCCCATTCAGAAAGACATTGCTACCCAAATCATCACTGATGCGATGACGACTGACATTGCTACTGAGAGTGAGAAAGAAGAAGAGGTGCTTCCTCAGATTTATGAAGGGGAGTTTGAGCTTCCCCTACAGGGTGCTACCGTGTATGCTTTGGCAAATGCCAAACTGTGCGACGATAGCGAAAATAAGCAGACTGTTAACGCTGGCGATGCCCTTCGAATCGTAAGTGAAGAAGGTGATGAGCTGGTGGTTACCACTGCTGACGGTTTTACCGGTAAAATTTCCAGCTATAAGGTTATGATCAATCTGGCTGACGTGATTCCCAGCATCGTTTATATGGACACTAATAGTGTGGAGTCCGTGTTCCAGTCTTCTGGTTATGACATTCCTGGCGTTACTGGTGTGCAGTTCTATGATGTTTGGCAGTACAATGAGAGACTGGGTAGAACTGAGTTCAATATGCCCATCATCTTTGCTACTGCGAAGAAGGTCATGGCGGCTCAGCAGATGGCTCTTTCTGAGGGCTATTCTCTGAAAATCGTCGAGACCTATCGTCCTATGGACACTCAGAATCAGGTTATTACCAATCTGGATGCTCTTGCAAATACCAATTCTGAGGTGCTTGATGGCATTACTGGAAAGCCTTGGAATAAGTCTTGGTTCATTGCCCAGTCCATTTCTAACCACCAGCGTGGTTATGCTATGGATCTGACGCTTGTGGAAGTCGTTGAGACCGAGATTTGCACTTCTGGCGATTATGCGTACGTCAATGTTTGTGACTATGCTGATGTGCAGATGCCCACTCCGATTCACGAGCTGTCTATGGCTTCTGCTACCTTTACTAAGCCTGTTCCGTCCAGAGATGCGACTGCTTGGCAGGGCAAGGAACTGGCTCCTAGCATGAATGAGGTGGCTATCCGGTTGCAGAACTACTGCACCAGTGCTGGATTTACCCCGCTTGCTAGTGAGTGGTGGCATTTTAACGATTTGGATGCTATGAATAGCTCCGCTGGCTCTCTGAGCGATGGCGGATATTTCTTGCAGCCCAATCTTAGCGTCATTCCGTAAGGGGATGTTTACATATATGAAAAAAGTCTTGTATTCACCAGAAAGTGGACCTTAGCGATTGCTTCGGTCCACTTTCAAATTTTATTATTTATTTTCTTGGAAAATATTATCTAAGTCAAAATGTTTATTTATAGCTTTACTAAATATGTTGCAAATTATTATCATTAGTACTACCTTTATAAGTACTATCGGGTTTTGTAAGCAGTCTACTAAACTTGTTCCAAGCACACCCCAGAAGGAGATTATACATACTTTTCCAAGTAGCAGTGCATATAAGTATTTTAGTTTTGAAATTGTTGATAAGCCTGCTGCTAAATTTACAAAAAATGATGGTGTAAGTGGAATTGATATTATAAGTACCAGTCTTGAGAAAGGCATATTGCTTACCATATTCATAAATTTATTTAAAGTTTTTCCGTTTTTAATAAATTTTTTAAATAAAGGGCTAAGACCTACTCGGCATAAGAAGAATGCTATAAAACTTCCAAATACTGTGCAGATGTATGAAACTATGCTTCCTAAAATGTTACCCATTGTTAGAAAATTGATAGTTACAAAAACGAACATTGGTAGAAAAGCTAAAGTTCCTTCTAGCACGATTAGGCAGGAGCTAAGTAAAGGTGCCCACATACCTGCATTTAATAAGAATGTATTTAAGTTTTCATTTAATCCATTAAAAAATTCTAATATTTCCATTAATTACCTCATATTTTACTATATATCTTTAAATGATATTTACATTATAAACTTATTTTTGCTATAAGGCAAGAATAAAGCTGAATTAAAATCTTAACTTTTTATGAAGAGAAGTATAAGCTGTTTTGGTTCTAATTAAAGGAGAAAATTACAAAAAAATTGATTTTTCTATTGACATATTGCTTGACATAGTTTATAATAATTCTTGTCGTTGAATATAACGATACGCGCCTTTAGCTCAGCTGGTCAGAGCAACCGGCTCATAACCGGTGGGTCCAAGGTTCGAATCCTTGAAGGCGCACCACTAATTTAATATCTGGGTAGGTGGTCGAGTGGTTAATGGCACCAGACTGTAAATCTGGCCGCGAGAGCGTACGATGGTTCGAATCCATCCCTACCCACCAAGCAAAAAGGACATACAGGAGTATGTCTTTTTTGTTTGGGGTATATAAAGAAGATGGATTCGAAAAGGACGTGCCAAACGAAGAGAAGGCAAAAACAGTCCAGTGGACTGTTTTTAGGACGCGGCTTGCCGAATCCATCCCTACCCACCAAAACAAGCTAAATTCTAACCCAATTTAGCTTGTTTTATTTTTATTCAGGCTCTACTCCATTAGTTGGGGTGGGGCTTCTTTAAACCAAGTTGCCCCTAAGCT
>CANDKR010000013.1 GCA_947385375.1 uncultured Clostridia bacterium | reverse complement strand
CAGGGTTTCCTTAAACGTCTCTTTTAGTGTCTACTTCTTCTTGACAACTCCATTTATATCGCTCTTTTATTATAATATTTGTTTTTCTAAAGCTTTCTTAATTTTATCAGTAGTAAATGCAGCTCTGATAGATGCTACATTCATTCTTTTTAAATCTTCTAATGTAAGTGAAGTATTGTTTAATACCCATTCATATTCTTGCTCAATATTTGTGTTAGAAACAGTATCATTATCAGTATTAAGTCCTACATTTATACCACTATTATAGATAGTTTCAATTGGATATTTTGCGTTTTTCTTAAGCTTTACGGCACAGGTTTGAATATTGCTAGTTGGGCAGATTTCAAGTAAAGTTCCTTTACTTTTTAGTTTTTTAATAAGTTCTTTATCTTCTAAACATCTAACTCCATGACCAATTCTTAAAGCACCGAACTTAAGTGCTGTTCTGATACTTTCAGGACCATCAGCTTCTCCAGCGTGGATAGTGAAAGGTATCTTATTTTCTTTTGCTAAGTCAAATATATTTTTATAGTCTTTTGTTGGGTAATCTCCTTCACTTCCTGCTAAATCTATTGCACAAACACCATTGGCAAGATATTTTTTAGCAGTTTTAACCGTTTCTTCATTTGCTAGTTCATTATGTTCGCCTCTCACACAGCAAAGTATCAAACCACCTTCAATTCCGTATTTTTCTTTTGCTTCTTTCATACCAGAAATAGCAGACTCTACTACTTGCTTTTGTGAAAGACCATTTTGTAAATGAAGTATAGGAGCAAATCGCACTTCTGCATAAATTACATTTCTTTTTGCTAAGTCCTCGAAAACTTCAAAAGTAGCTTTTTTAATTTTCTCTTCTGTTTGTAAAAAACGAAGAGGTATTTCAAATTTTTCTAAATATTCATTTAAGTTTTTGCAATCTTTTGAAACAGAAAGCTTTTCTCTAACATCTTTTATTTTTACAAATTCCCCATCTTCACGAAACCAATTTTGAACAGTTTCAGGTCTTAAAGAACCATCTAAATGTAAATGAAGAACTACTTTTTTCATTGAATGTATTGCTTCTTTTGTATCCATATTTTCTCCTTAAATTCCTAAAATTTCTTTTGCTCTTTTTATGTTTTCATCAGTTGGAAGTGGTACATTTTCTAATGGATATTTTTCTCCAAGTTCTTCCCATTTGAATTTACCCATATCATGATATGGCATAAGCTCAATTTTTTCTACATTGTCTAAACTATCTACATATTTTTTTAGCTTACGTAAATCTTCTTCTTTATTTGTAATTCCAGGTATTAGAACTTGTCTTATCCATACAGGTTTTTTATGCTCCTGTAAATATTTTGCAAAGTTCAAAGTATTTGTATTTGGAGCACCGCTTAAATCTATGCACTTTTCGTTATCAATATGTTTAATATCTAATAAAACTAAGTCGGTATATGATAGAAGTTCCTCGATTTTTGGCGAGATTTTAAGACTTCCAGCAGTATCAATACAAGTGTGAATTTTGTTTGCTTTTAGTACCTTAAATAATTCTATCAAAAAATCAACTTGAAGTAAAGGCTCACCACCAGAAACTGTCACTCCACCGTGTGAATTATCTATAAAAGGCTTGCTATGAAGCACTTTTTTTAATATTTCATCTACTGTATATTCCGTTCCTGTATGTGTGTCCCAAGTGTCTCTGTTGTGACAGTATTTGCATTTTAAAGGACAGCCTTGCACAAAAATAACAAATCTAATTCCTGGTCCATCCACTGTTCCCAGAGATTCAAATGAGTGTATTTTGCCTATAACGTTTTCCATTTCTATTAACATCCCTTTCTTAATGTATAAAACAAGTTTGAAAAGAATTGTGCTTTTGGCTAGGCAAACAAGCAAGAAAGTATGAGGCGTGCTTTTGCACGTTGATTGCTTTCGAAGTGCAGTTTAACAACGCCAAAACGCAATTATTTTCAAACGTAATTCCTTTTACATAAAGTAAGACGGAAAAATATCCGCCTTACAAATTATTAAATTCTTTCATGAATTGTTCTGTTTATAACGTCTAATTGTTGTTCTCTAGTTAATTTGATAAAGTTAACTGCATATCCAGAAACTCTAATTGTAAGTTGGGGATATTTTTCAGGATGTTCCATAGCATCTTCAAGAAGTGCTCTATCAAATACGTTAACATTAATATGGTGACTTAATTGACAGAAATATCCATCTAGTATAGAAACTAAGTTGTTAATTCTTGTGTCTTCATCTTTACCAAGCGCTGCTGGAACAATTGCAAAAGTATATGAAATACCATCTTCTGAATGTTTGTATTTTAATTTTGCAATAGTATTTAATACAGAAACAGCTCCGTTTGTATCTCTTCCATGAACTGGGTTTGCACCAGGTCCAAAAGGTTCACCTGCGCGTCTTCCATCTGGAGTACTTCCAGTAGCTTTACCATAAACAACATTTGAAGTGATTGTTAATATACTCATAGTTGGTTTTGAACCTCTATAAGTCTTTTGCTTTCTAAGTTTATCCATAAAAGTTTTTTCGATTTTAACTGCAATATCGTCAACTCTGTCATCATCATTTCCATATTTAGGGAAATCACCTTCGATTTTATAGTCAACTGCTAAACCTGTTTCATCTCTAATAACTTTTACTTTAGCATATTTCATAGCTGAGAAAGAATCTGCTACTATTGAAAGTCCTGCAATACCGCAAGCCATTGTTCTTAAAATATCTCTATCATGAAGAGCCATTTCAATAGCTTCATAAGCATATTTATCATGCATATAATGGATAATGTTTAAAGCGTCAACATAAGTTGCTGCAACATATTCCATCATTTGATCAAATTTATCCCAAACTTCATCGTAATCTAAATATTCAGAAGTAACTGGTGCAAATTTTGGTGTGATTTGTTTTCCAGACATTTCGTCTCTACCACCATTTATTGCATAAGTTAATGTTTTTGCAAGATTTGCTCTAGCACCAAAGAATTGCATTTGTTTACCAATTCTCATAGCTGAAACGCAACAAGCTATACCATAGTCGTCACCCCAGTATTCTCTCATTAAGTCATCATTTTCATATTGAATTGAGCTTGTCTTAATTGACATTTGTGAGCAGAATTTCTTAAAGCCTTCAGGTAATTTTGTAGACCATAAAACTGTTAAGTTTGGCTCTGGTGAAGGTCCTAAAGTATTTAGTGTGTGTAACATTCTAAATGAGTTTTTAGTAACTAAAGTTCTTCCATCAATACCCATACCACCAATGCTTTCAGTAACCCAAACTGGGTCACCACTGAATAATTGGTCATATTCAGGTGTTCTTAAGAAACGAATCATTCTAAGTTTCATAACAAAATGATCCATATATTCTTGAGCTTCGTCTTCTGTGATTAAACCTTTTTTCAAATCTCTTTCGATATATATATCTAAGAAAGATGATGTTCTACCAATACTCATAGCAGCACCATTTTGGTCTTTAACAGCTGCTAGATATCCAAAGTATAACCATTGGATAGCTTCTTTAGCATTTGTAGCAGGTTTTGAAATATCAATACCATATTTCCCAGCCATAACTTTTAAAGAGTTTAGTGCTCTAATTTGTTCTGAAATTTCTTCTCTTTCTCTTACTATGTCTTCTGACATCCAATCTGAACGAGCATTGTTAAATTGCTCTTTTTTATCTTCAATTAAAGCGTCAACACCATAAAGTGCAACTCTTCTATAATCTCCAATAATTCTTCCACGACCATATCCATCAGGTAAACCTGTTATTAAGTGTGAACTTCTTGCAGCTCTGATTTCTGGTGTATATACATCAAAAACACCATCATTGTGAGTTTTTCTGTAATTATGGAAAATGTTTTCAATTTCAGGTGAAACTTTTCTATTGTAAGCTTCACAAGATTTTTCAACTATTCTAATACCTCCATTTGGCATTATAGCTCTTTTAAGTGGTGCGTCAGTTTGTAAACCAACAATATCTTCTAAAGCTTTATTGATATAGCCAGCTTCGTGGCTTGTTATAGTTGATGCAATATCATCTGATATATCTAAAACTCCACCAGCATCTCTTTCTTTTTTGAACAAATCAAGAACTTCATTCCATAAGTTTTTAGTTCTATCTGTTGCTCCTACTAAGAATTTAGAATCGCCTTCATATGGAATATAATTTTTTTGAATAAAATCTCTTACATTTATTTCTTTTGACCAGTCTCCTGGAACAAAATCATTCCATTCTTCAAACTTCATATTTTCCTCCTTTTTAACTATGTATATTATTAACCGTTCCGAACAATTCTATCACATTCATATCAAAAAAACAATATATATTGACACTTAATTTATTAAAATATATAATCATTATAAGTATTAAGAAATAAGAGGGAAAAATAATGAAAATTATATTAGCATCTTCTTCACCAAGAAGAAAAGAACTTATGGATTTAGCAAGGTTAGACTATGAAATTTTAGTTAGTGATCTTGAAGAAATGAGAAACAGAACTTTATCAATTGAGGAACAATCAAAAGATTTAGCTATGCAAAAAGCAAAATTTATTTATGATAATACTCAAGGAGATAGAGTTATAATTGCTGCTGATACTTTAGTTGTAAAAGGTGATAAAGTTTTCGGAAAACCAAAAGATAGAGATGATGCAGTTAGAATGCTTAGAGAATTACAAGGTGCAAAACATCAAATTTATACTAGTATTGCAGTTTTGATTGATGATAGAGGAGACGAGAAAGAATATAATGAACTTCATAAAACAGCTGTATACATAAATCCAATGAGTGATATGGAAATTAAAAACTATATTGCAAATGAAATGCCATTTGACAAAGCTGGATCTTATGGTGTACAAGATTCTTTTGCAACTTTCATTAATAAGATAGAAGGAAGTTATACAAATGCTTTAGGACTTCCAATTGACAGAATTTATGAAATTTTAAAAGAGAATGAAATTGATTGCTAATCCTTTGAAAATGTTGGAAAAGTTGATTTTTCAGGCAAAATATGGTATAATATAAGTAGGAATGTAGTTTACTTAGTTTAAAAGAATCCAATTTTGCCAAATTTATATCATGTAAAATGGATTATTTTATAAAATAGTCGGTGACTAAGTAAAGTCACCGACTTTGTTTTGTGTTTTAAACATATAGAAAGATTACTTATAGACTTTAAAAGGAGGATAAAATATGATGCGAAAAGCTATACGTATTTTATTTATTTCAATATTCATATTCATGTTATTAATATCCAATTTTTATATGGTTTTTGCTGCTGATGATAGTTTAACGCCTATATCTTTTCAATACATTTGGGCATCAGAAGAATACGACCAAGCCCCAATGTTTAATGATATAGTAGTAATAGAGTATAAAGAAGCAGGAGCTCCTGATTCAGAATACAAAAATATTGCTTTATTGCCAGAAGTACCAGAGGGAAAAGAAAGCAATTTAGTTGATATTAATAATACAAGAAATACAGGGTATCATTATGATAATGTTACAGGTACAGATGTTGCATATTTGGGATATACACCGTTATTAAGCTGTCAAGCAGATGTAAAAAAAGATGTAACATATCATTTTAGAATAGGAGTATTAGATAAAGGTGATGCAATATTTGATTCTGCTGCTTTTATAAAAGCACACAGTATTGCAAATAAACCAGCACCAGAAATTAAGAAAAATCCTAACCCATCTGATAGATCAGGTAGTTTTTTACTAAATGCAGAAATAAGTGCTGTAAGATTAACTTTATCAACAGGTGAGGTATTACAAGAAATCATATTAGATGATAAACGTAACGTAATAGATAGCTTACATAAAGAAGGATTTTTAATTGTAAAAAATCCTGATGAAGATCCAGAAGATGAAGAGGAAGAGGAAACTCCGGGAGAAAGTGGTCCATCTGTTGAAGTTATAGACCCTGGTTCTTCTGAGGAAATTGCTACATTACTAACTGATCCAGATTCTAATGTTGAAATAACAAATGTAGTACTAAATACTTTAGCTTCACCAAAATCAATGGTATTAGGACAATTTTCAGGAGCTAGTCATATAACAGGTTGGGAAGATATAGATGAAGGATTTTATATCAACTGTGGAACAAATGAAGGAATGTTTAGTCCAGCTAGCACATTTGTAAGTCACTCACATGGTTTAGATGCCAGTATAAAAATAGATGGAGCATACTTTGATGAAACTATTTTAGAGTTTGATGCAAAAGTTCCATCAGAATCAGCTGTTGACTTAGATGAAGAAGATGCAGCACCAACAGAAATAACAACAGAAACGGAAGATACTCCAGAACCAGAAATACCTGATGAATTATCTTCAAATGAGTTTGTTATTGTAACAGTTGATGATTTAATTTTACATGGTGCTACTTTAGATGTAGAATATAAAATTAAAATCAAAAGTGAATGTGGTGAACCTTGTACAGAGTATGAATTAAAAGACATTAAAAATTCAGGTTTTGTATATAGAAAAGAGCAAAAACTTATATCAGAAGAAGGAACTAATGAGAAATATGGTTAGCAAGCGGTAAAAGATGGAGATGATGAAGATTCTGAAATCGTTTCAACTATTCAAAAAAGAAGTATACCACCATTAATTAGTCCACTTGAAACAATAGAAACAAAAATAGTGTTAAGTAGAGTTTTAAGTCCAGGTTTAGAAGAAGAAAATTATATTTTTGATAACGAAGTTAAAGGAAGTTTCAAAACTGCAAGAACTACATTAAATAGTGAAGATGTAGCTATGCAAGTAAGAATTGTACCACCATTTGGTGTAGAAGGAGCATTTAAACCTAATAATACAATAGACATAGAAAGTACCGTTACTGAAACTGGACCAATTAAAACAGTTACGAATTTCTTAAAAGATACAATTTCAGCAGGAGTTCAATATATAAAAAAATTGATGACTTTTTAAGCCATCAATTTTTTTGTGAAACAATAAGGTTCTGGGGTATCTCACCCACAAGCTTTGCTTGTGAGGAGGGTCAGGTTCTTATTTTTGCAAATATATTATTTAACATTGTTTCTTGTACTGTTTCCCAGTCCTCATCTGGGATATTTCCTACATAACATCTACCTGCTTGTTCTTTAATAACCTCTAAAACATCTAGATTATTATAAGCACTATCTTCACTGAAAACTAAATCTCCATTATTGATAGCAATATAATTTTTTCCAGTTTCTTTACAGGTAAATGCAAAAACTAAATCAGCTTTTATAGGTTTTCCTTGATAGTTATAAAATAAGATCTTTTTCATAATTTTCTCCTTAGTCCACTTGTTTTAAAGTTTGGAAAAATGGGTGCTCCATAATAGAACTATCTTCAATTGGAGTGTCATCATATTTTTCGCTACTTGAAACTTCATTAGTATCAGCTTTTTGAATAGCACCTGCAAGAGCCTTATTTAACTCTTGAATTGTAAGTAATTCAGTATTTTGTCTAAGTACAACTTTAGTATTTTGTGGAAAATAATTAAAAGGTCCTACTTGCACATCTAAATTACCTTGTTGATATGCAGAAAATAGAGGTGAGTTTATTAAATTTTCTTTATAGACTTTAGATAATATATCTACATTTTGTTTAGTAACTACTACAACGCCTTTACAGGGAAAAACTGCTTTCAAAAATCTGTACCTCCTTATCTAAATAAATCCCAAATACTAGAAGGAAAATCAGTGCTTCCACGACTTCCAGAATTGCTATTATCTTTTTTTGCTTCTTCTTTTTCAGTAGAAATTTCTTCTTCTGTTTTATCTTCGCCTTCTTGTACTGGTTCTTCGCCAAGTGTCAATTTGATTTCTTGTTCTTGACCATTTCTTAAAATTGTTAAAGTAACTGTATCACCGATTTTATAAGTGTATTTTACTTTATTAAGTTCAGTAACTGTAGAAACTTCTTTACCTTCGATTTTTGTAATTATATCACCTTTTTGTAATCCAGCTTTATCAGCAGGTGAGTCTTTTTCAACTTCTCTTATAGAAACTCCAGCTGGTAGTCCATAAATTTCAGTTATACTTTCATCAATTCCTTGACCTGTAACACCAATATATGGACGTTTTACAGATTTGAATTCTATAAGTTGATTTACAACATCTGTTGTAGAATTGATAGGGATAGCAAAACCGATTCCTTCAATACCTTCTCCTGATAATTTCAAATTATTTATACCAATAACTTCACCTTTTAAGTTTACTAATGCTCCACCACTGTTACCAGAGTTGATAGCTGCATCTGTTTGAATTGCAGAATAAGAAGTTCCATCACTTGCAGAAACTTCACGATTTACTGCGCTGACAATTCCAGAAGTAACTGTAAAGTCCATATCAAGTGGATTTCCCATAGCAAGTACAAATTCTCCAACTTCAAGATGATCTGAATCTCCTAAAACAGCAGGAGTAAGTCCTGTAGCATCAATTTTGATTACTGCTAAGTCTGTATATGCGTCTGTACCAATTATTTCAGCTTCATATTCTTTATCATCTCCATAAAGCTTAACTGTCAAGCCTTTAGCTTCTGTAATTGTATAAAAAGATGAAGAAGATGTTTCAGTTGAGACTACATGGTTATTAGTAATAATGTATCCATCTTCACTTATTATAACGCCAGATCCTGTTGCTTTTGCTTCACTGTTTCCAAAAAAAGAACTTACATTATATTTGATTTCAATACCAACAATACTTGGTAATACTGTTTTTGCAACTTGTGTTGAACTTTGTGAAAAACTCATAAAGTCAGCACTAATAGTACTTCCTGTATCTGAAGGTTTTTTAGAATTTTCAATTTTTGGGGCAGAGTAGCTAGTTTTTGACTCTTCACCGATTAAAAATTTTCTAACCTCAGGTACTTTAAAACATACTCCTACTGTCAAGCTTGCACCGACAATTCCTGCAAGGAAAGGCACAAATACAGTTCTGCCAAAACCAGATTTCTTAGGTGGTTTGGTTTGTTTAAACTTTTGATCTACACTATAATTAAATTCATTTTCATTGTCCATAAGTTTTCCTCCTAAATTTTAATTATATCTATATACATAATAACTCTAATATTATGTATGTTCAAGATAAATTTTTTCTATTTTTTGTTGAAAAAATTATCTTATATAGATATAATACATATAAATGATTAAAAAAAACTTAAGATGAGGGAAATTTATGTTAAAAAATAATAAAGGTGTTACATTAGCATTATTAATAATTACAGTAATTGTAATTATGATTTTAGCGTCAATAACAATAAGTGCATCAGATGCAGTCTTGACAAGAACAAGACTTCAAACTGCTGTTGCTAATATGAAAATCATACAAGCAAAGGCTGAATCAATGTATGAAGAGTATTCTTTTAATGCAACACCAGAAGAAGACTATATTGGTAAAGAAGTAACAGATGTTGGTTACTTAAATATGTATGGTGTTGCTATCTTACCAGATGATAAATGGCGTGTATGGGATAGAGAAATTCTTTTAGAACTAGGCTTTGACGCAGATATGTTAAAAGAAGTTAAAGATGAAGATGAGGAAACACCAATAGAGCAAAGAAAAGAAAGATATATTGTTAACTATGTTACTGGAGAAGTTATTTTTACAACAGGTGTAGAGGATGAAAAAGATGAAAGAGTATATACAGTAAATCAAATTACTGATACTTTATATGTAGATAAAGATACAAATGAAGTAGGTACTGAACTATAAATTACACCAAATGCATAGGAGTTGTAATGAAAGAAAAAGAAATTGAACGATTAAATTTATTAAAACAAGAAGAACTAAAACTATATTCTGATAAGATTCAGTATATATGTGGAATTGATGAAGCAGGTAGAGGACCTTTGGCAGGACCTGTGGTAGTTGGAGCGGTTATTCTTCCAGAAGATTCTTTTATAGAAGGTGTCAATGATTCTAAAAAAGTTTCTGAGAAGAAAAGAGAAAGAGTTTATGAGCAAATTATTGCAGAAGCAATAAGCTATGGAGTAGGAATAGTAGACCAAAAAACTATTGACGAGATAAATATATTAAATGCTACAAAACTTGGTGTGAAATTAGCATTAGAACAAATGAAAACAAAGCCAGATTTGATTTTGGTAGATGCATTAAATAATATGGATACATTAGGAATACCATTTAAATCAGTTATAAAAGGTGATGCAAAACACTATTCAATAGCAGCAGCTTCTATTATTGCAAAAGTAACTAGGGATAGAATAATGCAAGAATGGGATGAGCTTTATCCAGTATATGGTTTTGCAAAACATAAAGGATATGGCACATCAGCTCATATTCAAGCTATTAAAGAAAATGGACCTTGTATTTTACATAGACAAAGCTTTATAAAGAATTTTATATAAATTATGAAACACTAAAGATAGGAGAAAACGATGGATATCAAGAGTATTATCACTAAAAAGCGTAATAGGAAAGAATTAAGCAAAGACGAAATCAAAGTTTTTATTGGTAAATTCACAAAGGGCGAAATTTCAGATGCGCAAGCAGCAGCTCTTTTAAGTTATATCTATATTAATGGTTTAACAGAAAGAGAGATTGTAGATTTTACAATTGAAATGGCAAATTCTGGAGAGAGAGTAGATTTAAGTCAAATTGCAGATAATATAGTGGATAAACATAGTACAGGTGGTGTTGGTGATAAGGCAACACTTATACTAATGCCAATTATCGCATCTTTAGGGCTACCAGTAGCCAAAATCTCAAGTAGAGGACTAGGAATTTCAGGAGGAACTATTGACAAATTAGAGTCAATTCCTGGTTATGATTCAGAAATATCTTTAGAGGAATTCAAAGAAAATATACAAAAAGTTGGAGTAAGTATTATACATCAAAGTTTTAATTTAGCACCTGCTGAGAGTAAGATGTATAGACTAAGAAATGAAATTGCTTGTGGCGATAGTTTGCCGATTATCGCAGCAAGTTTAATGAGTTTAAAACTTGCGTCAGGAAGTAATAAAATAGTATTTGATATTACTTGTGGAAATGGAACATATATAAAGACTAGAGAAGAGGCAAGACGTCTTGCAAAATTATTAAAACGTCTAGGTGCACTACTTGGAAAAGATGTTGGTTGTGTTATAACTTCAATGGACGAGCCACTTCGGATATTCAGTAGGACATATTTTAGAGATAAAAGAGACTTTGGAGTGTCTGCAAGGTCGTATGACACAAGATATTGGAGATGTTGTTGTTTCACTTGGACGAGTTATACTAGAATTATCAACAAATGTTAAAGATAAAGTGCAAAATGAGAAAACAATTATAGATGCAATAAGAAGTGGTAGAGCTTATGAGAAGTTTAAAGAAATGGTTAGAACACAATATGGAAGTTTAGAATACATTGATAATGTTGAGAAATTTCCAGTAGCTAAAAACATAATTCCTGTATATTCTACTGATGGAGGGTTCGTTCAGAGAATTGATGCAGATGTAGTAGGAAGTATTGCAAGATATTTAGGCGCAGGAAGAATGGAAAATAATAGCGAGATAAATAGAACCGCAGGAATTGAGCTTAAAAAGAAAATGGGCGACGAAGTCAAGAGTGGCGATATTCTAGCATATATACATACAGATGACGATACAAAAGTAATGGGAGCTACTCAAAACTTGAAAGAAGCTTTTCAGCTTTCACCAAAACAAGTAGCTGTAAAATCAAAAGTTTTAGAAGTGATTTAGGAGATAAGATGAATATAATTGATATAATTGAAAACAAAAAAACAGGTAATGAGCTTACAAAAGGAGAAATAGAATTCTTCATTAATGGATATAATAATGGCGAAATTACAGATTATCAAGCAGCAGCGCTTATTATGGCTATTTGTATAAATGGTATGACAGTAGATGAGATATCAGACCTTACTATTGCAATGGCAAATTCTGGTGAAATGCTAGATTTAAGTGATATAGCTTCAAATACAGTTGATAAACATAGTACAGGCGGAATTGGAGATAAAATTACTTTAATATTAATGCCAATCATGGCTTCAATGGGGATTCCAATTGTAAAAATGTCTGGAAGAGGATTAGGAATTACAGGTGGAACTGTTGATAAATTACAATCTATACCAGGTTATAAAACAGATATAGAGATTGATGAAGTAAAGAAAAATGTCAAGGAAATTGGTATTGCATTAATTAGTCAAAGCGCTAATTTAGCACCAGCGGATAAAAAAATATATGCTTTAAGAGATACAATAGCATGTGTTGATAGTACACCACTTATAGCTTCAAGTATTATGAGTAAGAAAATTGCTTCAGGCGCACAAAACATAATATTAGATGTAACTTGTGGTAAAGGTGCTTTTATGGAGACAAAATCTGATGCAAAAACACTTTCAAAAGTTATGAAAAACATAGGTAAAAACGCAGGCAGAAATGTTATGTGTATATTAACAAATATGAATGAGCCAGTAGGTTACAGTGTTGGAAATTCTTTAGAAGTAGTTGAAGCAGTAAAAGCTTTAAGAGGTGATATGACAGAAGATGTTAGAGAAATTATCCTAACTTTTGGTTCATATATGCTTAAAATGGCAGGGCTTGGAGATGACTTAGAAGAGAATGAAAAGAAAATTGTAAAAGAAATCGAGAGTGGAAAAGCATATAAAAAATTCGTAGAACTTGTGGGTAAACAAGGTGGAGATACTTCATATATTGAAAATTTAGAGAAGTTTGAAAAAGCTCCAATTATTGTACCTGTTGTAAGTAATAAATCAGGTTTTGTTACAGACTTAAGTGCAGAACTTATAGGAAGAGCAAGTGTTGACTTAGGTGCAGGAAGATTGAAAAAGGAAGATGATATCGATCCAAGAGTAGGTATCATTGTATGCAAGAAGACTGGTGATAAAGTAAGCAAAGACGAAATTATGGCTTATGTTCACGCAAATGACCCTAAAAAAGCAGATGAGGCAGTATTAAAAGTTAGAAATGCGTACACAATATTAGATAAAAAGGTGAAAAAACCTAGTGTTATACTAGATGTATTATAATTATAAAATACAAAAGAAATAAGGAGGATAAAGATGTCAGAAGGAAAAGAGCTAAAAGAGAAGTTATTTAATGTAAAGAAAAATGGTTGGGAAAATCAAAGTGATGAGACTTTGACAGAGATTTTCAAGTTTGCAGATGAGTATATGTATTACTTAAATTCTTCTAAAACAGAAAAGGAAATTGTTAGCAATTCTAAAGAAATTTTAATCAAAAACGGTTTCATAGATATTGAACAAAAAGAAACTTTAGAAGCAGGAGATAAAGTATTCTATGTAAATCATGGTAGAAGCTTATATGCAGCAGTAATTGGTGAAGAACCACTTACAAACGGTATGAGAATTATTGCTGCACACGGTGATTCACCAAGAATAGATTTAAAACAAAATCCATTTTATGAGGATTCAGAAATAGCAATGCTAAAAACACACTACTATGGTGGTATTAAAAAATATCAATGGACTAATATTCCACTTAGTATGCATGGAACAGTAGTAAAACCAAATGGAGAAAGAATTGAAATTTCAATTGGAGAAAATGACATAGACCCAGTTTTCACAATATCTGATTTATTGCCACATTTAGCAGCAGAGCAAATGGAAAGAAAATTAAAAGATGGTGTTCAAGGTGAAGACTTAAACATATTAATGGGAAGTATACCATATAGTGATGATACAGTAACAGAAAGAGTAAAGTTAAATGTGCTTGATTTATTAAATCAAAAATACGGAATTACAGAAGTTGATTTTATCAGCTCTGAAATCGAGTTCGTACCAGCTTTTAAAGCTAGAAGCCTAGGTTTAGATTACAGTATGGTTGGAGCTTATGGTCAAGATGATAAAGTATGTTGTTATACAGCTTTAAGAGGTCTATTAAATATAGAAACACCAAAGAAAACAGCAGTATGTGTGTTAACAGATAAAGAAGAAGTTGGATTTAATGGTGTTACAGGTATGTGCACATTAAGATTTGAAGATTTTATTCACGAGATGTTAGATAAAAAAAGCGAAAATACACCAAGTGCACTGCAAAGAACTTTTACAAAATCAAAGGCTATTTCAGCAGATGTTGATGCAGGATATGATCCAAATTATCCATCAGCATTTGAAAGAAATAATACTTCATATATTGGAAAAGGAATAACAATAGTTAAATACACAGGTTCAAGAGGAAAATCAGGTGCTTCTGAAGCTCCATCAGAAATGGTTGCAGAACTTAGAAGAATTTACGAAAATGCTGGCGTTAAATATCAAGCTTGTGAACTTGGAAAAGTTGACAAAGGTGGTGGAGGAACTATCGCTTTAACTCTTGCAAATAGAGGTATGGAAGTAGTTGACTCAGGAGTTCCAGTAATTGGAATGCACTCACCTTATGAGATAACAAGCAAATATGATGTATATGCAGCATATAAAGGATATGAAGCTTTTTATAGAGGATAATATTAAATAGGGAATGCTTGCAAGGCTATAAAGGTATAGATACCTGCAAAAATAGCTTGCAAGCATTTTCCATATAAATACGGCTTTATAGAAAGTCCAGCTTTTGAAATAACACTATAAACTTGAAGCATTATCGAAATTCCACCAAAGCCTAAAATTATAGAAGATAACACTATGTTATTAGAAAGTTTTAAACCATTTGTAAGTTCTAAAATTCCAGCAAATATTGGATTCCCAGTAAAAATTCCAAGTGTATTAAATATAGAAATAATAACTGAAAAAAGTACGATAAAGCCACCAATAGTAAGTATCAAATTGATTGATGATTTTATACTATCACCAAGTATTTCACCTAAGTTAGAAAAAGAGATATGAGGCTCTTTTTTTGTGGTCTGTAAAAATCTTTTAGAAATATCATCTTTATTTTTCTTCCAGTTCCTGAAAATAATTCCAACAGTAAGAGCAGAAAGTAGGTGAGTAGATAGTAGTAAAAAACCTATTTCTTTGCTATGAAACATTGATATACCAACAGTAGCAATTACAAATAAAGGTCCAGAATTATTAGTAAAGGCAATAAGTCTTTCTGCTTCATATTTTGTACATACTTTGCTTTCTTTTAAATTACAAGCTAGTTTTGCACCCATTGGATAACCACTTAGAGTGCCTAAAATAAGGCAAATAGCACTTTCTCCGAGGAACATTAAAAACTGGTCTCATAAATCTTGTAAGAAATCTTCCTAAGATGTTTACAAAATTTGTTCTATATAGAAGCTCTGTTGCAATAAAGAAAGGAAATAAGCTAGGTAGTACAGAGCTTGACCACAATACAAGTCCTGATTTTGCAGCTTCTAAATTAGAAGAAGAAAATAAAATCAAGAATATAGTAAAAAGCAAAAATAAAACAGTCCAGAAATTCTTTTTTAAAGATATAACAATACAGTTCATATTTTCTTCCTCCAATTTAGATATATTAAAAGATATTCGGCAAAAGCAGAAAATATGTATAACTCCTTGAAAAAATGATGAAAATGTTATATAATAGAAAGCACGTTTAGAATTTTAATATAAGAAAGGAGCACATATATGAATTCACTTGTGAAGGTGACTCCAAATATAAAAAAATTTAATGATTATGTATTTGAAGTGAAAAAAGGCACAACTCCAATAATGCTTTCAGGCTTAACAGATAGTGGGAAAGTGCATATGGCTTATTCTACAAGATTTTATTCAGAAAAACCAATTTGTATAATAACATATAATGAACTTCAAGCTAAGAAAATAGTTAAAGATTTAGAGTTTTTCGGAGAGAAAGTAAAGTTTTTCCCTAAAAGAGATACTGTTAGTTTTGACTATATTGCTGAAAGCAAAGATTTATTATATAAGAGAATTTCCGTACTTAATAATATAGTAAAGGGAAAATCCAAAGTTATTGTAACAACTATTGAAGCTGTTATGCAGAAAATGATAACAAAAGAAGCACTATATAAAAATGTTATAAATCTTAAAGTAGGAGATACTTTAGATTTAGAGACTTTGAAAGAAAAGTTAGTGTTACTTGGTTATGAAAGATATGACCTTATTGAAGGAAAAGGGCAGTTTAGTGTTAGAGGTGGAATAATTGATATTGCAACTTCCAAAAATAAAGGTGTTAGAATTGAGCTTTGGGGAGATGAAATCGATTCTATAAGAAACTTTAGTATAGCAAGTCAAAGAACTATTGAAATGCTTGAAGATGCGACTATTTATCCAGCTTATGAGTTCTTACTAGAAACAGACATAGACACAATTTGTGAGAGAATTTCTGATAAAACTTATGTAAAAAAGGTTAGAGAAAAAGTAGATGAAGACCTTGAAGCAATTAAAAATGGTGAGTTTTTAACAAAGATTGATAAATATTTTGATAGTTTTTATGAGCAATCAAATACTTTATTAGATTATATAAGTGATGAATATATTGTATTCCTAGACGAAATAGAGAAAATTAAAGCAAGAGCTGAAAATATTGCAAAAGATAATGAAAGTTTAAAACAGGATTTAATTGAGAGAAATAAAATTGTACCAGAAATGCTTACTGAAATGCAAGACTATTATAATGTTTCAAGTAAGTTAGAAGACAAACAGACAATATATCTTGAAAAACAAGATGTAGGGTTTGTAGATAAACAAAGTATGCATGCAAAAAGAAATGGATATAGCTTTAGCTATAGGGAGGTCAACTTTTTTCGTAGTTCAATGGATTTATTGTTTCAGGAACTACAAGAAGCTATTAAACGTGGAAAACAAACAATAATCCTTGGTGGAAACACCGATGGCTGTAAAAAGATGTCCAGTCTTTTGTATGAAAAAGGTATAAACAACGATTATAGAGAGAATATTGAAAATTATGATTTAGCGCAAGGGGGCATAGTTATTACACCTGGCGCTTTGTCTGCTGGATTTGAAATGCCAGAAATGAACTTGCTTGTAATATCAACAGCAGAAATTTTTGAGAGTAAACCTAAAAGACTTCGTACACCATCTAGTTTTAAAGAAGGTGAGAAGGTTGTATTTGCTGATTTAAAAGTAGGCGATTATATTGTTCATAAAACACATGGAATTGGTCAATATATTGGTGTTCAAACTATAAAAGCAGATAGTGTAACAAAAGACTATATCAAAATTGCATATAAAGATGATGATGTTTTATATGTACCAACAAACTCTTTAGATAATATTAGAAAATATATAGGTTCAGATAAGTCTACACCTAAGATAAATAGACTTGGATCAAAAGATTGGGAAAAGGCAAAACAAAGAGTAAAAAACAACTTAAGAGAAGTTGCAGAAGAACTTGTTAGTCTATATGCTAAAAGACAGAAAATGGAAGGCTTTGCTTTTTCTAAAGATACACCTTGGCAGAAAGAATTTGAAGACAGTTTTGAGTTCGTAGAAACAGATGACCAATTAAGATGTGTTGAGGAAATTAAGAAAGATATGGAAAGCACAAAACCTATGGATAGACTTCTTTGTGGAGATGTCGGATATGGTAAAACAGAAGTTGCTATTCGTGCAGCTTTTAAGGCTTGTATGGATCAGAAACAAGTTGTATATCTAGCACCAACAACGATTTTAGCTAGTCAGCAATATGAAGAGTTTAAAAAGAGAATGAAAGATTATCCAATTAAAGTAGAACTTTTAAATAGATTTAGGACTAAAAAAGAACAAACAGAAATCTTAAAGAAACTTGAACTTGGTGAAATAGACGTACTTATTGGAACACACAGGGTATTAAGTAAAGATGTAAAACTAAAGAGTTTAGGACTTCTAATTATAGATGAAGAGCATCGTTTTGGTGTTAAAGATAAAGAAAAAGTAAAAGAAATGAAGAATAGTGTTGATGTCCTTACAATGACTGCAACACCAATACCTAGAACGCTTCATATGTCAGTTGTAGGTATGAGAGATATGTCAGTTATATATGAGCCACCTCAAAACAGAATGCCAGTTCAGACTTATGTGTTAGAGTTTGATGAAGAAGTTATAAGAGAAGCTATTACAAAAGAGTTAGAGCGTAATGGTCAAATTTTCTATTTATATAATAATGTAGAAGGCATTACTAAAAAGGCTAATGATATTGCAAAACTTGTGCCAGAAGCAAAGATAGATATAGCACATGGAAAGATGTCAGGAAATGAACTAGAAAGCATTATGCAAGACTTTATTGAAGAAAAAACTAATGTGCTTGTTTGTACAACAATTTTAGAGTCTGGAATTGATATTCCAAATGCAAATACTATTATAGTAGAAAATGCAGATAGACTTGGACTCGCACAGCTTTATCAGATACGTGGTAGAGTAGGACGTTCAGATAAGCAAGCTTATGCGTATATCACATATAAAAGAAATAAATCATTATCAGAAGTTGCAGATAAGAGATTAAAGGCTATAAAGGAATTTACAGAGTTTGGTTCAGGTTTCAAAATTGCAATGAGAGATTTAGAGATAAGAGGCGCTGGAAGTTTACTTGGAGAAATTCAACATGGACATATGGAACAAGTCGGATATGATATGTATTGCAAGCTTTTAGATGAAGTTGTAAAAGAGATTAAAGGTGAAGAGGTCATTGAAGAAATTGATGTTCAAATTGACTTAAATGTTTCAAGCTATATTCCAGATGAATATATTGAAAATCCAAGTCAGAAGATTGAGATTTATCAAAATATTGCACTTTGTAGAACCGAAGAAGATATTCAAAATGTTACTGATGAGGTCTTAGATAGATATGGCACAATGCCAAAAGAAATAGAAAACTTACTAGAAGTTGCAAGAATTAAAATGCTTGCACGTGCTGCTTATGTTTTAAAGATAAATCAAAAACAAGAAAATGTTGTATTCCATTTTGAAAAAGATAATTTTAATGTGGATTGCATTGATAAACTTATGAAAATTTATAGAAATAGAATTAAGTTTTCACCAGCTACAGAGCCATATATCACTTTCAAGCTTCAAAATGTGAAAAATCTTTTAATCGAAGTTCAAGAGTTTTTGAAACAACTAAAATGATGTAGTATAATATTATTTGAGAAAGTAAATAATAAATAAAAAAGGAGTTTTTATGGTTATTACAAGTAAAGATAATGAGTTTGTAAAACATGTTAAAAAATTAAAAGAAAAGAAATACAGAGAAGAGTATGGCGAATTCATAGTAGAAGGAATTAAGATGATAGAAGAAGCTATTTCAGAAGAAGCTGTTATAAAGCAAATTGTAATTTGTGATGACTGTAAAACAGAAAGCGCAATTCCAAATGAGCTTATGTATGAAATTGCAAAATATGATTGCATATATGTTAGTGAAAAAGTTTTCTATACAATGACAGATGTTACTAACCCTCAAGGGATAATGGCTATTATTGAGAAGTATCCAAGTGCAGAAAATGGTATTGATTTTAAAGAGGATTTTTTTCTTGTGCTTGATAATATCCAAGATCCACGGAAATATGGGAACAATACTAAGAACAGCAGATAGTATTAATTTAAAGCAAATCTTAGTATCAAAAGGGACAGCAGACCAATATAATCCTAAGGTTGTACGTTCAACAATGGGAGCAATTTTCAGAGTAAAAATAATTGAGTGTGAGGATTTAGTTAAGACATTAAAAGAGCTTAAAAAACACAAAATTGAGATTTATGCAACAGACTTAAAAACAGATAAAAGTATATATGATGTAGATTATAAGAAAAAAGCTGTGGTTATTGGTAATGAAGCAAACGGTGTTTCAACAGAAATATTAAATTTAGCAGATACTAAAATTAAAATTCCAATGCTAGGCAAGACTGAAAGTTTAAATGCAGCAGTTGCCACAGGCGTTATTTTATATGAAACAGTAAGACAAAAAGAGATGAAGAATTAAATTTCTTCATCTCTTTCATCTATCAAGGTATGTAAAATTTCTGGATAAATATGTATTGCGTGCTTTTTCCAATTATTAACTATTTGCTTTGCTTGGTCTCTTGAACCAGCATAAGCTTCTAAGTTAAAAACTGTGTTATTGTTTTCAATTATTTTGCACTTTACAGAAAAGTCAGTTTCAGTAACTGGTGCGTATTCTGCAACTATTGAAAACTCATCTTTTATGGAACTTAGATTTTCCTTGAACTGACTATCAACCCTAAGTTTTAATATGCCCGGTATGATGTCAATAGTCAAGTCTAACGCATTTTTTCCATCTTCAGTTAGTTCATAAATATCATCATTTTCTTTCTTAAAGGTACTTACATAATTGTCATCTAATAAGTCTAATAAAAACTGTTGAAAATAAAAATAATTCATATCTGAAATCGAAATAACAAGTTCTAATAATTCGTTATGTGATATAGGTTTTCCAACTTTATCTAGTATATATAAAATTAAAATTTTGTTTTCTGCTAAAGTTTGATCGTCTGAATTAAGCTTCAAATTAAGCACCTCCCAAAACTATCTGTATTATAACATGCTTTATGACAAAAAACAATTGATTATATTAAAAAATAATGCTATAATGAGCTCAGGAAAAAATAGTAGAGGTAAAAAATATGTTAGAATTAAGAAGAGCCTTGAGAAGATTTGTAAGCAAATTAACGGGAAAGAAAGCACTTGTATTCTTTATAGCAATTTTTTTAATCTGTGTAATGGCAATTTCTATTGGAATTTACACACAGTATTTTTATAAATATTCAGACACAGATCCGTTAATGATAGGGATAAATACAAGTAGTGAGAAAACGGCTGAAGAGCTACAAGCACTAAAGGCACAGTTTAATAGTTTATTCACAAATTCTTTAAAAGTAAACAGTGAAAATGTCAATATAACAGAAAAATTAGATCCAGCAAAAGATTTAGCATATACAGCTTATAACTTGAAAAATGAAGATGAGAATTTTTTTAGTGTAAATGCAGTTATACCGCTTCTTAATATTAACACAGAAAAGGCAAAAGAAATAAATAAAGCTATTCAAGCTGAGTTCCATGAGAAAGCAAACTCTGTTATGCGCCAGCAAGACGTATATACAGTGTACAATGTTTCTTATGTAGCTTATATAAATAATGATATTTTATCAGTTGCGATAAAGGCTTCTTTAAGAGAAGGGGAAAAAGCTGAGAAAGTTTCAATAAAAACATATACTTATAGCTTATCAGCAGAAAGACAGGTTAAACTTTCAGAACTTGTAGAGTTAAAAGAGCAGACTGTTGAAACAGTTCAAAGCACTATAAATAGTGAGATTAAAACAGCTTATAACAATGCTAAAATTATAGCGGCAGAATATGGAAATTTGTATGAAAGAGATTTAAACAGTGACATGTATAAAGTAGAAAATGCTACAAGTTATTTCTTAACAGATGATGGGTATGTTTATGTATTATATCCTTATGGAAATAACGATTATACTAACGAAATGGATGTAGTAATTTTCTAAAAGGGGGAAATTAAATGCTTAAGAAAATAGCTCTAATATTAATCACATTTGTACTAATGATAAATTGTTATATGGGAGTTATATATGCAGGAGAAGAGGCAGCACCAGCTGAGGAGAATAGCGAAGAACAAAATGCTGAGCTTGTAGAAAATTATACAGATACTCAAGAAGTAAAAGCCAGAGTAATGAAAGCTGGAGAAGTAAGAAAAGTAACTACAGGTGCTATGGAAGATACAGTTCAAGAAGTTACTATCGAGATTCTTGAAGGAGAATATAAAGGTAAGGAATATACAACAGATTATGTGCTTTCTTATGATATTGATGGAAAGATTTTAGCATATGAACTAAAAGAAGGAAACACTGTTACGGTACAACTTTCAAAAGACCAAGAAGGTACAGTTACAGTTATTGTACAGGATGTTGAAAGAGGAATGTTCATATATATAATGTTCATAGTTTTTCTTGCTAGTGTTATACTAATAGGAGGAAAAGCAGGTGTTAAAGCCGTTATTGGACTTTTAATAACTATATTATGTATATGGTTTATTCTGGTTAGAGGAATTTTTAATGGAGCTAATCCGATTTGGATGTCAATAGGAACATCAGCAGTTATAATTATCCTTACTTTCTTAGTAATAGGTGGTATTAATAGAAAAGTTGTAACAGCAGCACTTGGTACTCTAGGTGGAGTTATAATGGCTGGTATAATGGCTGCTATATTTAGTTATCTAGCAAAATTATCAGGAGCTTGTGAAGATGCTATACAACTTAGTATTAATATGAAAACAGTTACATTCAATTTTAGAGATTTGATTTTTGCGGGAATCGTAGTATCTGCGCTAGGTGCTTGTATGGACGTTGGAATGTCTATTGCGTCAAGTTTGGACGAGCTTAAGAATAAAGCAAAAGATATTACTTGGCAAGAATTATTCAAAAGCGGAATGTCAATTGGTAGAGATGTTATTGGAACAATGACAAATACTCTTATTTTAGCTTATGTAGGTGGTGCATTAAAACTTATACTTTTATTCTTAGCTTGTGAAATGCCAATAAGTGAGATATTAAATAAAGAAGCTATTGCAGAAGAGCTTATATCTGCTATTGCAGGTAGTATGGGTGTTGTATATACAGTTCCAGTTACAGCATTTATATATTCATTCTTAAATAGAAAAAAGACAATTTATAAAACAACATCAGAGAACAAAGTAGAAGGCAAAAGAAGTTTAAAAATAGATTAGCGAGGTACTTATTATGGATAAAATACCATTTAGTGAAAATGAATTAGTTGATGTTACAGAAGAAAAAAAGGAAGCAAAACCATCAAGTTTTGTGATTGATCCAAGTGTTAGAATAGGTTTTTTTCAAAGCTTAGGTGAGCTTAAAAAAGTTCAAATGCAAGGGCAAAATTTTATCAAAGACAGTGATGATAGAGCAGGCAAAAGAAATTCTTTAGATGGATATGAGATGTTTGTTATACCTGCTAAGTCTATTGCAGTTTTAGAAAAATTATATGAAACATCAAGAGACCAAAATGGTAATATTAACTATGTTAGAAATAAAAATGGAGAAAAAGTACCAGCTATTGAAAGTGAAACATATTTTATGCCAATGAATATGGCAAGAGATTTTATGGAAAATAGTAATAAAAGAGCAATGCTTAGAAGTCCTTTTGTGGAGAGGGCATATCATACATCAGATTGGGTTATAAATGCAGGACAAAAAATGGATAGAATTATGCTAGAAATGGCATTAACTAAAGGCGATAGAGACGAGATGACTTTATAATTTATAGGGGATTACAAAAGAGAAGAGGTAAAATATGACTGAAAAAGAGTATAGATTAGTAGTCCAGATGTTTTCTACGTATTTAGAAAAGAAAAAGTATATATTACGTGATATACTTATTAAAGAATATGAAGAAAAACGAAACTTAATAGACTTTGACGATATAAATCGAATTCTTTTCTATGAGTTTGCAGACATCGAGACAAATGTTAATTTAGATTCTAAACGTATTTGTGTAGTATGTAATGGTGCACCAGACATTACTTTACAAATTATGTTTGCAGCGCTTAAAAACAATATGAGAATAAAGCTTGTAGCGCTTAATTATCATGATATAAATAATTTCCTATTTCAAATATATTTAGATATTTTACGTGATTTACACATGGCAAATACGAATTTTTATTATAGTGAAAAATGGCTAGAACAAGACGTTATGGAGAAAGGCAAAGTTTTTGATAAAATCATATATATAGGTAATTATTTTGATTATGAAAATTTTGTATATTTTGCAGAGAATAAGAATGTACTTTTTTGGAACCACAATAATATAAAAGTATTAATGTCAAGAGAAGAGAACAAAGAAGCATATAAGGAGATTGTAAAATATTCATATTCAAATAATGTTGAAATAGAGGTTTATGAAGACGAAGAAGAGTTCTTAGAAGAATTACAAGAAGGCGAATTTGCAATAATATATACAGCCGAAGAAAATAAGCTAAAATATGTAGATGAGTTAAAGGCTAGAATTATAAGGTTTAACGAGTTTAATATACAAAATTTTAAATTTAAGGTAAATGATTTGATTTTAGCTCTTGATTTTTCTCAAAAAATGTAGTACAATATCAAACAGTGTAAATATTGATGTAAGGAAGGTAGTTTTAAATGTTTAATTTAACAGCAGTTAACAAAATAAAAACAAAAGCTTTTTCTAAGGCATCATTATTTTCTATTTTAAAAAATGATAATCATTAAACACTAAGTAATTAGTGTTTTTTTTTGAGGTAATAAAATTTTAAAAGGAGGCAAAGCAAGTGAAAGGTTATTTGGTTTTAGAAAATGGTCAAATATTCGAAGGAGAAAAAATAGGCAGTAACAAAGACACAGCCTGTGAAGTAGTTTTCAATACTGGTATGGCAGGGTATATTGAAACATTTACTGATCCATCTTATGCAGGACAAGGTATTGTTATGACATATCCTTTAATCGGAAACTATGGAATTATTAAACAAGATGCTGAGAGTAGCAGAATATGGGCAAAGGCAGTATTTATTCACGATTTAGCAGAATATGAAAGTAATTTCAGAACAGAAGGAAGCTTGGAGAGTTTCTTAATCGAAAACGATATTCCAGGACTTAAAAATGTAAACACAAGAAAACTTACAAAAATTCTTCGTGATAGTGGAACAATGAGAGGATATATCACAACAGATATATCAAACTTAAGTAAAATACACGGAGAAATTGAAAAATATAGAGTTGGTGATGTAGTAGAAGAAGTTACTTGTAAACAGCCACAAAAATATGGTGAAGACGCTGAAAAACAAGTTGCACTTTTAGATTATGGCTACAAGAAAAACATATTAAAATCTTTATTAAAAAGAGGAGTTGGAGTTACTGTATATCCAGCAACAACAACAGCAGAAGAAATCTTAGCTACAAACCCTGATGGAATAATGTTATCAAATGGACCTGGAGATCCAGAAGATTGTAAATTCCAAATCGAGAATGTTAAAAAGCTATATGATTCAGATGTGCCAATTTTTGGAATATGCTTAGGACACCAATTAATGGGACTTGCAACTGGTGCACAAACTGCAAAATTAAAATATGGACATAGAGGTCCAAACCATCCAGTAAAAGATTTAGAAACTAGAAGAGTTTATATAACTAGTCAAAATCATGGATATTACATATTAGAAACAAGTATTGATCCTGAGATTGCTGAAGTTTCACATGTTAACTTAAATGATAGAACAGTTGAAGGATTAAATTATAAAAATAAAAATATATTTACTGTACAATTCCACCCAGAAGCATGTCCAGGACCAGAAGATACAGGATATTTATTTGATAAATTTATTGAAATGATATAAGGAGGGCTAAAAATGTCTAAGAATAATAAAATAAAAAAAGTATTAGTAATAGGTTCTGGCCCAATTATAATAGGTCAAGCAGCAGAATTCGATTATGCAGGCACACAAGCTTGTAGAGAACTAAAAAAAGAAGGAATAGAAGTTGTTTTAATAAACTCTAATCCTGCAACAATTATGACTGATAAGAATATGGCAGATAAAATTTATTTAGAACCACTTACAGTTGAAACAGTAAAGAAAATAATTAAAAAAGAAAAACCAGATAGCATACTTCCAAACTTAGGAGGTCAAACAGGACTTAATCTTGCTATGGAACTTGCAGAGAGCGGTTTCTTAGATGAATATAATGTATGTTTACTTGGGACAGGTAGAGAAGGAATTAAAAATGCAGAAGATAGACAAGCTTTTAAAGACATGATGGAAAGCATTAATGAACCTTGTATAGCAAGTAAAGTAGTAGAAGATGAAGAAGATGCAGTAGAGTTTGCAAATAAAATAGGTTTCCCAGTTATAGTAAGACCAGCGTATACATTAGGTGGTACTGGTGGTGGTATTGCTTATGATGAAGAAGAATTAAGAGAAATTTCAGGAAGCGGACTTAGACTTTCAAGAGTGCACCAAGTACTTATTGAAAAATGTATTGCAGGTTGGAAAGAAATCGAGTACGAAGTAATGAGAGATAGTAAAGGTACTTGTATAACAATCTGTAATATGGAAAATATTGATCCAGTTGGTGTTCATACAGGAGATAGTATAGTTGTAGCACCATCACAAACTTTATCAGATAAAGAATACCAAATGTTAAGAACATCAGCTATAAAGATTATATCAGCACTTAAAATTGAAGGTGGTTGTAATGTACAATTTGCATTAAATCCAAACAGCTTTGAATATGCTGTTATTGAGGTTAATCCTAGAGTTAGTCGTTCATCAGCTTTAGCTTCAAAAGCAACAGGTTACCCGATTGCAAAAGTTGCAACTAAGATTGCAATAGGTTATACATTAGATGAAATTATAAACCAAGTTACTGGAAAGACTTATGCTTGTTTTGAGCCAGTACTTGACTATGTAGTTGTAAAAATACCAAAATGGCCATTTAAAAAATTCCTAACAGCTAGCCGTGATTTAGGAACTCAAATGAAGGCAACTGGTGAAGTTATGGCAATAGCTCCAAACTTAGAAATGGGTATAATGAAGGCTATTCGTTCACTTGAAGAAAACTTAGATAGTTTAATAATACCAGCTTTCAAAGAGTATTCTGACAAAGAAATAGAAGAAAAATTATCAAAAGTTGATAATGAGAGATTTTTCACAGTTGCAGAAGCTTTAAGAAGAGGAATTTCAATAGACAGAATTCACGAGATTACAACAATAGATAAATTCTTTATAGGAATTGCTGCTAAAATTGTTAGAATGGAAAAAGAATTAACAGAAAGCAAATTAACAGTAGATTTATTAGAAAGAGCTAAAAAGTATGGATTTACAGATAAAGTAATAGCAAGATTAAATGGAACTACTGAAAAAGCAGTACACGAGCTTAGAAAAGAAAATAACATAGTTGCAAGCTATAAAATGGTTGATACTTGTAGTGCAGAGTTTGAGGCACAAACACCATATTACTATTCAAGCTATGATGACGACAATGAAGCAGAAGACACAGGTAAAAAGAAAGTTATGGTACTTGGTTCTGGACCTATCAGAATTGGACAAGGTATAGAGTTCGATTATTGTAGTGTTCACGGAGTTTGGTCACTTAAAAAACAAGGTTATGAAACGATTATCGTAAACAATAACCCAGAAACAGTAAGTACAGACTTCGATATTGCTGATAAATTATACTTTGAGCCACTTACACCAGAAGATGTTGAAAGTATTGTAGATATTGAAAAACCTTATGGAGCAATAGTTCAATTTGGTGGACAAACAGCTATCAAACTTACTAAAGCTTTATCAGATATGGGAGTTAAGATTTTAGGAACTGCTGAAGTAGACATGGATAGAGCAGAAGATAGAGAAGAATTTGACAAAGCCTTATCAAATTGTGGAATTTTAAGACCAAAGGGAGATACAATTTATACAGTAGAAGAAGCAATTGAAGTTGCAAACAAACTTGGTTATCCAGTACTTGTTAGACCATCTTATGTACTTGGTGGACAAGGTATGGCAATAGCGTATGACGATAAAGAAATAACAGAATATGTAAATGAAATCAATGAAGTAGCACAAGAACACCCAATACTAGTAGATAAATATGTAATGGGTAGAGAAGTTGAAGTTGATGCAATTTGCGATGGCGAAGATATTTTAATACCTGGTATTATGGAGCACTTAGAAAGAGCTGGTGTTCACTCAGGAGATAGTATTTCAGTATATCCAACACAAAATGTTGAAAAAGAAAACGAAAAAGAAATTATTGAATATACAGAAAAAATTGCGAAAGAATTAAATGTAATTGGTATATTAAATATACAATTTATAATCAGTGAAGGCAAAGTATATATCATTGAGGTAAATCCACGTTCTTCAAGAACAGTACCATATATTAGTAAGGTTACAAACCTTCCAATGATAGAGATTGCAACAAATGTAATCTTGGGACAAAAATTAAAAGATATGCCTTATGGAACAGGACTATATAAGAAGAGTGATTATATCTGCGTAAAAATGCCAGTATTCTCATTTGAGAAAATTAAAAATGCTGATACAAGCTTAGGACCTGAAATGAAATCAACAGGTGAGGTTTTAGGAGTTTCTAAGAAATATCATGAAGCAGTTTTAAAAGCATTTATAGCAAGTGGTGCAAATGTTTCTACAAGCGGAAATATCTTAATAACAGTAAGAGATAAAGATAAGCCAGAAATGCTTACAGTTGCTAAGAAGTTCGATAAAATAGGATTTAAGATTTATGCAACAAAAGGAACTGCAAGTTGCTTAAAAGAAAATGGAATAGATGCTATTGTAGTAGAGAAAATTTGGGAAGGAAAAGATAGTATACTTGATTTAATACAATCAGGAAAACTAAACTTTGTAATAAATACACCAACTAAAGGAAAACAATCAGGTAGAGATGGTTTCAAAATTAGAAGAATGGCAGTTGAATGTAAAATTCCTTGCTTTACTTCATTAGACACAGTAAATGCTTTATATAAGGCTATTGAAAAAGAAACAAAAGAAACAGATTTAGATGTAGTAGATATTACTAAAATTTAAGTTTTAGGAGAAGCCTATGAGTAGAAGGAAAAAGAAAAGCAACTTTGGAAAAGTAGTTAAAATAATTATTTGTTTAATAGTAGTCTTTATAGTTGTTGTTATAGCAAGTATGGCTATATCAAAGAAGTTAACTACAAAAGAGCCTGAAAATGAAACTAAAAATGAGATAGTTCAAAATGTTGTAACCGACGAAAAAGTAGCTAAGATAGAAGAAAATAAAGACTATATATATGAGAAGGACAAATATGAAATAAGCGAAAGCTATAGCCCAGAAATGCCAGATGATAAGTATACAACTACTATCCAATTACCTTTTATAAACTTAGATTCAGAAGACGCAAAAAGATTAAATGGTAAATTTCAAGACGAATTTGAAAAAGCTAAAAAATCTGTTAAAAAAGGCGAAGATGGATATGGTTTAGAACTTAAAGAATTGAATTATACAGCTTCTATTATCGAAGATAAACTTATATCTCTAGCAGTAGAATCTGGTGAGCTATATGTTCCAGGACATGCTAGTTTGCCTGCTACTATTTACAATATCGACTTAGAAACAGGTAAGCTTATTAGTAATGATATTGTAGTAGAAAAACTTGGACTAACTATGGAAGACTTAGAAAAGCAAATAGAAAAAGCTATGAGAGAGTTCTATGATGAAGCAAAGGCTGAGGCAGAAGATGACCCTATGATTTCTAATGAAGTTTTAGAGTATTATGCATCAGTAGAGGATTTAATAAAAGCAGCTAAAACAAATTATGCAAATACAAAATTATATGTAATAGATGATAAAACTATTGCAATGGAGCTTAACTACAAAAACGTGGAAAACTTGAAAACTTGGACGAAAATTGAGTTAGATTAACATATGAAGCAACTTCGAAAGAAGTTGCTTTTTTGTGCTTGACAAATAAAATATAAAGTGATACACTTGTGCTAGTACAAATAGTACAATTAAAGAAAGGGGATAATTTCTATGATTAAGATTAGTAATTTGAACAAGTCTTATGGAAAAAATCAAGTTTTAGATAACTTAAATTGTAATATAAAAACTAATTCCATATATGGCTTAATTGGTGCTAATGGTGCAGGAAAATCAACACTTCTTAGAATTATAGCAGATGTCATTAGAAGAGATAGTGGCAGTGTTTTAATAGATGATAGAGAAGTGGAAGATAGTGAAATCGTTAAGCAAAAAATCGCATTTTTGCCAGATGATTTATACTTTTTTTCTGGATACACAATGCTTGATATGGCAAAATTTTATGAGGCAATGTATGAAAAATTTGATATGGCATATTTTAAAGAACTTGCAGAGATGCTTAAATTAGACATAAATAGCAAGGTTGAAAATTTTTCAAAAGGTATGAAAAGACAGGTGTCATTAATTTGTACAATTGCTACCAATGCAGATTATTTGCTTTTTGATGAAACTTTTGATGGCTTAGACCCAGTAATTAGAAACTTGATGAAAAAGATTATTGCAAAACAAATGGATACAAAATCAACTACTATTATAATGACTAGCCACAATTTACGTGAACTTGAGGATATTTGCGATAATTTAGGACTTTTATATAAGGGTGGAATTCTTTTTGAAAGTGATATTGATACTTTAAAAACTAATATGTTTAAAGTACAAATTTCACTAAAAGATGATTTCGACAAAGACAGTTTTGAAGGATTAGATATATTAAGTTTTAGTAAAACAGGAAGTGTGGCTAAGATAATTATAAAGGGAGAAAGAGAAGATGCAGAAAAGCTTTTGCAAGCAAAAGATCCTATAATATTAGACTTTTTACCACTTACACTTGAAGAAGTATTTATATACGAAATGGAGGTGCTAGGCTATGAGTTTAATCAAATGGTTTAATGGAAAATACCTATTGCAAAATTTAAAAAAGTCTAAAGGTTTACTAACTTTGTTGGTTTTGATAATTCCTATAATCACAACACTTATTATTGTTTCAATAAATGCTTCAATTTTTGAAGTTGTAGTGGACGAAATTACATTATCTTATGCAAATCTTATTGGAATGTATATTATACCATTTATAATATCAGTTATAGTTGGTGGATATGTTTATAAAAGAAATAGTGTAGACTTTATAAATTCAATGCCAATGAATAGGAAAACAATTTTCTTTACTAACTTTATTGCAGGAGTGTTAATTATTTTTGCTATACAAGTTTTGACTTTAATTACAAACTTAGTTTGTGCTAGCATTTTTACTGAGTTGTTTATTCCAATTGGTATGATAATAGATAGTTTTATAGTAATGCTTATTTCATACATATTTGTATTTAGTGCAAGTATGTTAGCCATGACTGTTACTGGAAATGTATTAACACAAATTGTTGTAACTTTACTTATTTTGTTTTTAATACCATTTTCATACACTACTTTTACAATATTCCAAACAACAGATTTAGAAATTAGTTTTCTTGGCGGAACAACAGAATTAAGTTTGATTTCTGACTTTGATACTTATACTTTGCCTTTTAAATTAGTTACTGCTGTTTTCGGAAGTCTGTTTTTATATAATGAAGTATCAATGGCTAAAATGATAGTATTATCAGTACTTTATGTTGTTATTGGTATATATCTATTTGAAAAAAGAAAGATGGAAAATGTTGGTACATCTTTTGTAGATTTAAAATCACATTATATAGTTAAAGGTTTAACTATAGTACCCATGATTTTTATGTTATGCAAAGCGGATGCAAACTCTATATATTTAGGAATTGGACTTACTTTAATTGCTGTATATTATGTAATATATGATTTTATAGTAAGCAAAAAAGTTAAATTAAAAAATACTGTTATAGGTTTTGTGGTTACAGTTGTACTTTTATTTGGAGTATATAATGTTGGGGAAAATGTTTTTAAACAACCTGAAAATCAAACAGTATCAATAAACGATATCAAGGGAATTAGCATGACTCATTTATATAATAGAAATGAAAATATATATATGGATAGAACCTTAGATATTATGATACAAGATAGAAATGTGATAGATAATATAATATCAAATATTTATGGACAAACAAGTACTTTTAGAGAGATGGCTGAAGTAAAATCACTTGATATAGATACTAGTTACAATAAAATTAATACTACTATACCAGTAGTTGTTAAAATAAAATTAAATAATTCAAAAGAAGTATATGCTTACGCATATATTGATGAGGATGTCTACAATGATACTATAACATATTTAAAATCACATACTGATTATTCAGAAACTTTCAAATATAAAGAACTTACAGCTGCAATAAATACACAAATCTTACCAAAAGAAGATGTAGATAAAATTAAAGAAATCTTAGAAAAGAGAGATTATAATTTAAAAAATGGACTATATTCAATAAATACACAAACTGTACAAATATGCGCCTATGATAATCATGCAATGAAAAAAATTGAAGTAGATATAGGCTTGACTAAAGATTTATTTGATTTAATTACAAAAAGAGCAAATGAACTTTCAAAAGTTGGATTAGATACAGTGAGAGACCGTAATAATATTTATTGTTCAATTGAAAAACTTAAATTAAATGGAGAAAGAGAGTTTGATAGAGATTATATATATATTGATGGAAGTGCTAGATTACTAAACTATATAAAAAATCATTATGAGGAAGAAGTAAACTTAAATAAAGAATTTATATGTATTACGTTCCATACGTATAAGCAATTTGATTTCTATATCAATACTAATGACGAGATTATGCAAATAATTAAAGACTCTGGAGTGAAATGGGATTCAGAAGTAGAAGATACCGAAGTTACAGGACTTAAACAATAATATAAAGGAGGGATGGGAATGATTATAAATTTAGATTATCAAAGCAGAACTCCGATATATGAGCAAATAGTTTTAGAAGTAGAAAGATATGTTGCTTTAGGAATTTTAAAACCAGAAGAGCAAATTCCACCTATTCGTGAAATGGCTACGGAACTTGGTATAAATCCAAATACTGTAAAAAAAGCATATAGTATTTTAGAAAATAAAGGTGTAATTGTAACGATTTCTACGAAGGGAACTTATATAGCTTACGACACAGGCAAGATTGTAGAGGAGAAGATTAATTCAAAAATAAATGAATTAAAAGTAATAATAGAAGAGCTTAAAAAGCTAGGGCTATCTGAGGAAGAGATTATAAAGGAAATAAAATAGTAAATTAGAAAAGAGCAATTTTATAGTTGCTCTTTTTTGACCCTACGTTCAATTTCTTAAAATCTATTGAAAAATTTTCAATATTCTTATATAATGTGTGTAAATTAGTGGAAGGTGAAAATTTATGAATAAAACAAAAAGAAAAATTTTTGAAACTTCTATGAGATTATTTTCTGAAAAAGGATATGAAGCAACAAGTATCGAGGAAATTACAGCAACCGTAGGCGTTGCGAAAGGTACTTTGTATTATCATTTTACTAGTAAAGAAGAAATCTTTAATTTTTTAGTTGAAGAAGGCATGAAACTTCTAAAAAACAGTATACAAATTAAAACTGCAAAATGTGAATCAACAGTTGATAAGATAAGAGCAGTTTTATTAGTTCAATTAAAAGTTATTTTGAAATATGAAAATCTTTTAACAATTGTAATGAGTCAGACTTGGGGAAATGAGCCAAGAAACGTTTTTTGTAAGAGTAAAGTTTTAGAGCATATTGAGGTTATTCAAAAGATAATAGAAGAAGGGCAAGAAAAAGGAGATTTTTTTGAGTGTAACAGTGAGCTTATGGCTTGTGAAATTTTCTCTCTAACTTGTTCAACATTAATTTACTTAAGAAAAACAGGAGAAGAGCTAGATGTACAAAAATTGTACAAAGAATATGAAGGAACAATATTTAAGAGAATAGAAGCATATAAAGGGGAATAGGAAATGGATAGAAAACATAAACAAACTAAAAGATTATATGAGCCTGATGATTATAAAAACTTAAAAGAAATGTTAGCAAATTCTAAGGAGAAATATGGGGAAAGACCAGCATATAAGTTTAAAACTGAAATACCAGGAAAACTTAGAGAAGAAAGTTTTAACGAGTTTGCTGATAAAGTTGATGCATTAGGAACAGCTCTTATTAGTATTGGATTACAAGGAAAAAGAATTGCAATTATAGGTGACAACAGATATGAATGGGCTTTAGCATATTTAGCTGTTGTGAACGGTACAGGTGTGGTTGTTCCGCTTGACAAAGCATTGCCAGATAATGAGATAATTGATTCAATTAGACGTTCAGAAGTTGAAGGAATTTTCTATACTGCAAAACATGATGCAGTAATTGATAAAATCAAAAAAGAGAATATCGGAAAACTTAAATATTTTATATCAATGGATGCAGATAAGACAGAAGACAGAATTTATTCACAAAGTGAGCTTGTAGAATTAGGCAGTGGACTTATAAAAAATGGTGCTAGAAGCTTTATAGATGCTGAAATTAATAATGACGCAATGTCTATAATGTTATTTACATCAGGTACTACTTCAAAATCTAAGGTAGTTATGTTGTCACATACAAATATTGTAAGTAACATAAAAGATATTACATCTGTTTTTGATGTAAATAAAGAAGATACATTACTTTCTTTCTTGCCAATACACCATACTTTTGAAAGTACAGTTGGTTTCTTATATCCACTTTCAGTGGGAGCGGCAGTTGCTTACTGTGATGGAATTAGGCATATAGCAGATAATATTAAAGAATATAAAATAAGTGTTATGATTTCAGTACCGCTATTATTTGAGAGTATGTATAAAAAAGTTATGCAATCAATTGATAAAAAAGGAAAAACAAAGAAAGTTAAAATTGGTATTAAAATCAGCAATATTTTAAGAAAATTTGGAATTGATAAAAGAAGACAAATTTTCAAAGAAGTACATGATAATTTAGGTGGAAAACTTAGATTATTTGTTGCAGGAGCAGCAGCTTTTGATCCAGTACTTGAAAAAGGTTTAAATGATTTGGGAATAGATACATATCAAGGTTACGGACTAACAGAAACATCTCCTGTTATATCAGCAGAGCATAAGACTTGTACAAGACTTGGTTCAGTAGGACAGTTATTCCCAAGTTTAGAAGGAAAGATTATAGATCCAAATGAACAAGGAATTGGTGAGCTTGCAGTAAAAGGTCCAACAGTTATGCTTGGATATTACCAAAATGAAGAAGCTACAAACGAAACAATTGTTGATGGCTGGTTACATACAGGAGACCTTGCATATTTTGACAAAGATGATTATATATATATAACTGGTAGAAAGAAAAATGTTATCGTTCTTAAAAATGGTAAAAACATTTATCCAGAAGAAGTAGAGACTTTAATTAATAAAATTGAATATGTAAAAGAAAGTTTTGTTTTTGGTAAGCCAGAAGTTGATGACAATGTTGATTTAAAACTAGCAGCAAAAGTAGTATATGATCCTGAAATGATGAAAGAGCAATTTGGTTTAGAAAACGAAGACGAGATTAAAAAGAAAATTTGGGAAGACATTAAAGAGATTAACAGAAAAATGCCAACATATAAGTATGTAAAAGAACTATATATAACAGATAAAGAGTTAATAAAAACAACAACTCAAAAAGTTAAGAGATTTGAAGAACTAAAAACTATAAAGTAGTTGTTTCCCAAGAAGTTCCACCATTTTTGTGGAACTTTTTATATCTACTAGCAAAAATTAACAAAATATTACAAAATACTGGGAATTGTAACGAAAATGAAATACAAAAATGTCGAAAACCCCTTGCCCTAGAAAGAAAATAAAGGTATAATAATTTTAGTATTAGTTAATGTATACAGAGGAGGTATGTTTACAATGTCAATATTTTTTCGCAAATCAGGCATAGTAAACGTGAAGATGGTAATCACGGAAGAGAAAATTTTATCTAATATAGATAAGATACAAAAATTAATAAATCCAAACAGTAAAAAGCAAATTGTACAACTAGATGATGATTCTTATTTCAAAGATTTAGTGGAATCTGTTAAAACATATTTAATAGAGTACCCACAAAAAAAGAATTTTCCAAAGAGTGTATATAAAGCAGCTTATGATTTAGTAGAATATGCTACTAACCAATTTGAAGAAAACACAAAAAGCATTGAAGATTTAATCAGAAAAAGAGAGAAAAATATCAAACTTGCAAGTGTTCTTCGTGAAGTTGGAAACGCAGTAAAAGCTAGAGCTAAAAACTGGAAAGAAATTGTTGCTAAAATAGAAAATAAATATCCAGCAGATGTTATAGAAGCTTTAAACATTATTGGAAAAACAAAAGACAAAGAATCAGAAGAGTACCAATCTGCTGTTAAATTAATAGATGCTAAAGTTGGAAATCTTGAAGGAAACTTACATATCGAAATAGATATGGAAAGAATAGAAGATAGATCAAAAGCTCTAAGTTACATAGGAATTGAAATAGCTGAAGCATTAAAATACATACCAGCTCCACTTGATGAATTAGACGGAGTTCAAAATGTAGCTCCAGTAACACCAATCTTAGAAGGTGCAAAACCAAGAGCAATTGAAAAAGCTAAAGCTAAAGCAATAGAAAAACAAGTTGAAACTGTAACACCATTATTAAGAAATACGGTAGCAGCTCAAATAGCAGCAACACCAGCCGTAGAAGAAAATGACCCAGAAGAAGACTTATACTATGAAGAAACAAGATTTGAAGAAAAACCTTCATTATGGCAAAAGATTATGAATAGTAAATTTGTAAAAGCAGTTAAATTTGTAATGCAAATAAGAGTAGTCTTAGATTACCCAGCACTTCCAGAAGGACGTGGAGAAAATTACTAAGGAAAAGCAATAGAAAAGGAAAAGATTTAACTTTTCCTTTTTTTGTACAAATATTTGTAGAAAAAGGAGAAAAATTATGACAGAAGCAGATAAAAATTTTATTGAAACATGTAAGGAAATCATAGCACATGGCTATTCTTCAGAAGGAACAAATGTAAGAACTAGATGGGAAGATGGAAGTGAAGCAAACTATATATCATTAGTTGGAGTTAGTAATAAGTATGACTTATCAAAGGAATTCCCAATGATAACACTTCGTAATAATACTAACACAGTAAAAAAAGCAATTGATGAGCTTTTATGGATATGGCAAAAGAAATCAAATAAGATTGCTGATTTAGATTCACATATTTGGGATCAATGGGCAGGTGAAGATGGAACTATTGGAAAGGCTTATGGCTATCAATTTTCAAGAAAATATCAGTTCAAAACAAAAGAAGGAATAAAAGAAATGGATCAAGTAGATTATGTATTATATTTACTTCAAAATGATCCATCAAGTAGAAGAATTATGACTAATCTTTTCTGTCATGATGAACTTAAAGATATGAATTTAGAGCCTTGTGCTTTTGGTACACAATGGCTAGTAAAAGAAGGAAAATTACATTTGATTTTAAATCAACGTTCACAAGATATGCTTGCAGCAAATGGCTGGAATACAATGCAATATGCAGCACTTACTCATATGTTTGCACAAGTTGCAGGATTAGAAGTTGGAACTCTAACTCATAATATAGGTGATTGCCATATTTATGATAGACATATACCACTTATTGAGAAATTGATTGCAGGAGAGACAATGGATGTATCTCCAAAATTAGTTATAAATAATCCTACAAAGAATTTCTATGAGTTTAAAGTTGAGGACTTTGAAGTTCAAGGATATGATTATAACCACGAAATGAAACTTGGTAAAATACCAGTAGCTATATAGGAGAAAGAAATGTTAAGTTTAATTGTTGCAGTTGCAAAGAACAATGTTATAGGGAAAGATAATAGGTTAATTTGGCATTTGCCGGACGATTTAAGACGATTTAAGACAATCACTAGTGGTAAGACCATAATAATGGGTAGAAAGACTTTTGAGTCACTTGGAAGAGTTTTACCAAAAAGAAAACACATTGTGCTTTGTAAAAGTGGAAAACTAGAGATAGAAAATGAGCAGGTAGAAGTAATAAAAGATGTTTCAGAATTGGATAGATACATAAATGATACTGAGGAACACTTTGTTATTGGTGGTGCTAGCATCTACAAACTTCTACTAGATAAAGTTACAAAGATGTACATTACTAGAATAAATGAAGATTTTGAAGGAGATACATATTTTCCACAAATTGATGAGAATATGTGGAAAATTGTAGAGAAAATTAAAGGTCCACGTGACGAAGAAAATCCTTATGATTATGATTATATAACTTATGTAAGAAAATAAGAACCTGACCCACCTTACAAGCTTAGCTTGTGGGTGAGGTACCCTAGAACCTTGTTGTTTCACAATACACAAAACGACTTGCTTTAAGCAAGCCGTTTTTAGTTTAATCTACTTTTTCAACATTAGTTAATCGTATGCCATCTTCTTTTGGAGTAAATAATTTTATGTAGTAAGGCTGAATATCTTTTAGGATATCTTTTACAAAAATTATATTTCCGTCTATATCTTCCATTTTTAAGTTAGGATATGTTTTGAGCATTTTCTCATTTGAAAAATGTTTTTCTGTAAATTCAAACCATCTCGAATTTTCTTTTCTATTATCATAAGCCATTTCATAATATTCTGCATTAGGAATATTTAAATGATAGTCATGTACAAGTCTTGAGTAAAATACGTTCATAGCAAATGCTGATATAATACAATCTACAACTAAGAATGTAAAAGATACATCAACAATTACAGGTAACAAGTACTTTGGCAATTTATTTTTGTGTTTATCTATGAAATTATCTATCATTGGATGTAAGTGTTTTACTAGGTATATTGCAAGAAGTCCCCAAGCGATTGAATAAAACAAGCAAATTCTGCCGTTTATATTAAATGGATCATTAGAATAATCCCACCATTTTACGTGTAAAATCATTTCTCCAAATAGGCTAACAAGGTATTCAATAGCAGAACCTATTAAATATCCACCAAAAAATAGTGTGTAATTGTTTTTCTTGAAGTATTGTAAAAGTAGAACCATTATTACAGCACCTATTCCATATATTCCACAAAATGGACCATATAAGAAGCTTTGTCTACTTTCAATTACACCTTTTGTAAGCAGTCCATATACAGTTTCTAAGCAAAATCCTAAGAAACTATAAATAACTAAGTACATCATGATACGCCAAATTTTTACACCAAGAATTCTCATTTTTGTAGAATTTTCAAGTGTATCGCTTTTTTCTTCTAGTTTTACAATAATTTCGTCTTTGATTTCTTCAGCCTTGTCAATGGTTTTGTAGTATTCGTCTTTTAGTTCTTTTATTTTCTCATCATCAACTGATTTTGTTGTAAGCTCGTGTAATTCTTTTTTTACAGTAGTAGATTTCTCACTAATAGAATTACTAAGCTCAGACAATCTTTTGCTAAGTTTTTTCTTCATA
>CANDKR010000012.1 GCA_947385375.1 uncultured Clostridia bacterium | reverse complement strand
AAGTCAATATCAGGTTCTTTATCTCCATTGAAACCTAAGAATGTTTCAAAAGGAATATCCATACCGTCTTTATCTAGCTTATGTCCACATTTTGGGCAATCTTTGTCTGGAAGGTCAAAACCATTTTTTACACCATAATCTGAAAAATCAGAATATTTGCAATTCGGACATCTATAATGTGGCTGTAAAGAGTTAACCTCAGTAATTCCTGTCATATTAGCAACAAAAGACGAACCAACAGAACCTCTTGAACCAACCAAATATCCATCTTCATTTGATTTCCAAACTAGCTTTTGAGCTATAATATACATAACTGAGAAGCCATTTTTTATAATAGAATCCAGCTCTTTAACTAGTCTATTTTCAACTATCTCTGGCAATTCTTCACCATATAATTCATGAGCCTTACTATATGCGATTTCCTTAATAGTCTCCTCACACCCGAGGTATATGTGGTGGACATTTTTCTGGAGAAATAGGTGAAATCTTTTCGCACATATCTGCGATTAAATTAGTGTTTGTAACAACCACTTCATACGCTTTTTCTTTACCTAAGTAATTAAACTCTGCAAGCATTTCCTCTGTCGTTCTTAAGAATAATGGTGCTTGCATATCTGCGTCATCATAACCTTGACCTGCTTGTAAAATTCTTCTATATACCTCATCTTGTGGGTCTATAAAGTGAACATCACAAGTAGCTACAACTGGCTTGTTTAGCTTCTCGCCTAGAGCAACAATTTTCCTATTTATATTCTTCAAGTACTCATCATCTGGCACTTCGCCATTTCTTACTAAATATTCATCATTTCCAATTGGTTGAATTTCTAAATAATCATAGAATTTTGCAATTTCTTCAATGTCTTCTTCAGACTTATCCTCTAATATTGACCTGTATAACTCTCCTGCTTCACAGGCACTACCTAAAATCAAGCCTTCTCTATACTTAGAAAATAAACTCTTTAATATTCTAGGATGTCTATAAAAATAATCTAAATGCGAATAAGAAATAAGTTTATATAAATTTCTTAAGCCTATGTAATTCTTAGCTAAAATTATAGCATGATATGATGGTAATTTCTTTGGGTCTGTTTCAAATTTATCATCAAAATCTACTACATGTGTAGCACCTATATCTTTTGCTTCTTTAATCATTACTTTAAAAACTGCAAGTAAAGTTTTAACATCATCTAAAGCCCTATGCGCTACATCAACTTTAATACCTAAATTATCTGCAATAATTCCAAGCTTATATTTTTTATAATTTGGAAAAATCGCTTTTGCAAGCCTCAAAGTATCTACATAAGTATAATCAAATTTGTAACCATATTTCTCGAAATTATGTCTTAAAAATCCCATATCAAAATCTGCATTATGAGCAACTAAAACACTATCACCTAAAAATTCTATAAGCTTTGGTAATACTTTATCAATAGTTTCTGCATCTTTTACCATTTCATCAGTAATATGAGTAACTTCAACTACCTTAGCAGGAATTGGTTTTTCTGGATTGACAAAGCACTCGAATTCTCCTATTTGCTCACCATTTTTATATTTTATAACACCTATTTCAGTAATTTTTTCTGTTTTGTTTGACAATCCTGTTGTCTCTAAGTCAAGAATACAATATTCTGTATCCAAATCCTGTCCTTTATAATTTACAACACAAGGGTCTTTGTCTGGAACAAAATATGCTTCAACTCCATATAAAACTTTTAAATCTGCGCCTGTTTTGTTTAAGAATTTATGAGCTTCTGGAAAACTTTGAACAACACCGTGGTCAGTAATTGCAATAGACTTCCAACCCCATTTTATAGCTCTTTTTAAAAGCTCTGTAACTGGTGTTACTGCGTCCATTTGACTCATCTGAGTATGCATATGAAGCTCAACTCTTTTTTCTTCTGCTTCGTCCATTCTCTCAATTTTTGGCATACCCTTTGTTTCTATAATTCTTCTAATTTTTATTATAACTTCTTTATCATATTCGCTATATTCTTTTTCTCCATCTATTATCAAACCTTTTGAGTCTTTAACTCTTCCAATAATTTCATCTGACAGCTCTTTTTTGAAAAAGCCTGTACAGCTTATAGTGCTTGTTCCATCAAATACAGAGAATTTCACTATTGTCTTTTTATTTTGTTTTTTGTCCTCATAGTCATGTGTGCTGACTTCCCCTATTTGTTCTCCTTCAATAGAAACAAGTTCCTTCTCATCAGTTATTTCTGATATTTTTATACGTCTTCCATCTACTAAAATATTTCTACCATAAATAAGCGGTGAAGCAATTTCAGTAATATCTAGCTCCTCCATTTGTTTATTTATGGCTTCTTCTTGTTCTTGTTTTTCTTGTAATTTTCTAAGTCTTGCCTCTTCTCTTGCAACTAAAGCCTCTTCTTCTGCTCTTCTTTGTATCTCTTCTAAAAGTGCCTTTTCTTCTTGCTCTCTTTGCTCTTCAAGCTTTTTGGCATAATCTTCTGATATATTCTCCTCAAATTTAACAGTATATTTTTTGTTATATAAATTTTCGAAAACATGCTCTAAACCTTTGTCGAATTTTTTCGCATTTAAAAAATTAGCACCCTTTAAAGCTAAATTAACTGTAACCTCTTGATCTTGAATATTTAGCGAGCTACCTGCAAGCATTGCTCTACTAGTTGGTTCTTTTTTTGAAACATAATTAATTATGTTTTGCCAATCTTTATTTAAGTCGCCATTAATCACGGTGTCGCCATAATTTACATCAATCATAGCCTTTGACACCTGAAATCTTTTGACCAAATAATTTTCAAAATCTTCTATTTCAGCTATATTTATCGCCTTAGAAGCTGCTATATTTATTTGTAATTTATTTGTCTTTTTATATAAATTGATATTCTCAAGCTGCGCGTCTACAATAGCATTTTGATTAGTATAATCGCAGAATACTTCTTTTATATATTTTTGCATTTTAATCTTCCTTTTCTGCTCCTAGTATTTCTTGAATTTTCGCCCAATTATCTTCTATATTCGGTACATTCTTAATCTCAAAACCTTTTGTTAGATAAGTTCCAAGTTCTGGTCGAAATTGTATATCACCTAATTTGAATAACTTTTGGAAAAAGTTTTGATAATATGTTACATTTTTCAAATCAGAATATGCAAGAGTTTTCTTTCTATCTTTATATTTATGAACAACTTTTTTCTCATAAAAAATGCAACTAGTGTTTACTGCAATTCTTTTAGAAACAATAAGTCCAACTGCAACACCAACAATTGTAACAAATATAAAGAATATAGCTAAACCTATTGCTTTTTGTACAAAAGAAGCTGCTATAAGTAAAAGCATAATCATATAAAAGTCAAAAAATCTAGTCAATTGGTATTTTGGTAAGTATTGTCTGTAAAGCTTGAAAATTTCATTAGTATCGTTATCTAATGCTTCTTCTTTGCAATATTCTTTATAACAAGATGTGCAAATATCTCCTTCTTTTCTTAATTTTGCTCCACAAATTTTACATCTCATAATACATCTCTCCTAAATCTAAAATACTCTTAATATATCTTGATAAGTTACATATAGTGAAAATAATAATAGAAATGCAAGTCCTGTCATCTGTATCTTTATTTCCACTTCTTCTTTTAGTGGTTTCTTTCGTACCCCTTCTATAAGTAAAATTAAAATTTTCCCACCATCTAAGGCTGGTATCGGTAAAAGATTAGTTACTCCTAAAGATACTGACACCAAACTCATTAAGTAGATAAAATTAAAAATACTATTTGTTTTTACTACCATTTCTGAAATTCCCACAGGTCCCATCATCTGCTCCATATTAAGCCCGCCTGTAAAAATCATTTTTAAACTATTTAAAACATCTCCTATATATAAGCCTGTTTGTTTAAGCGCAAAAACAGCATCTCCTTTGGCAATACATATCAAGATGAAAAATACTATCAATCCGAAAACTATATTCACAGCAGCACCTGCTGCTACAATAGCTAATCTCTTTGGTATACTTGCAGTACTAAAAGAGCCTTCTGCCTCTTCTCTTTCAGCCTCTCCAAGCATATCGACATAACCGCCAAAAGGTATCCATCTGACAGTATATTTTGTTTCTTTTCCTTGCCAAGACTTTATCGCTGGTCCAAAGCCTATTGAAAATTCTCTAACTTTAACCTTGCAAGCCTTCGCAACTAGGAAATGTCCTCCTTCGTGAATTAAGACTAAAAAGCCTATTAAAATAATAATTTTTATTGCACCTAGTAAAAAGCTCAACTTTTCCTCCTAAATACCTAAAGAAATTAATATAAATATCACATACGCAAATGGTGCTATGAACATAATGCTGTCTATCCTATCTATCATTCCTCCATGACCTGGAAATAATTCACTAAAATCTTTGACATCAAAAGATCTTTTTACAACACTTGCTGCAAAATCTCCAAATTGACCTATTATGCTTAGAACTGCTAATATAATTCCTGCATATAAAAGTGGTATTGTAGTTCCTGCATATAAATTAAGTATTACTGTAAGTATCATACCTGCAACTACTGCTCCAACAGTTCCTCCAACACAACCTTCTATAGTTTTATTTGGACTTACCTTACTAAATTTATGCTTTCCGAAATTTTTTCCAACAAGATATGCAATTGTGTCTGTACCCCAAGCTGAGAAAATGATATACCAAATTGCGATTTTACCTGTTAAATTCCAAGCTAAGTTTTCTGTACCATATAAAAGTGCAAAAAACATTAAAAATCCAACTATATAAGCCATACCAAATAAAGTATACACAATATCTTTAAAGCTTACTTTCATTTCTGTAATTATAACATGTAAAAACAGAACAAAAATCATTAGTGGGAATAATGCTGCTATTATCACCAATATCAATTCTTTAGGAAGCAAATGTAATACCGCAATTAACACACTTGCTAAATAACCTAACCAAGAAATTACATTTATATTTTTCTTTTTTGCACATTTAGTATATTCATATATAGCAAAAATCGAAACTACTGCCATAAGTATATCAATTGTGTATTTATTCCCCAATACAAGCACTGCTAAAACGATTGGAAACCCTATTATCCCAGTTAATAATCTTTTAAAACTCATATTTTTACTTCCTTTGCTTTTAGTTTGCTCCAAAATTTCTTTTTCTATTTTTATAAACTTCTATTGCATCATCTAAATCTTTTTCTGTAAAATCTGGCCAGAATTTATCTAAAAATAAAAATTCTGTATATGCGAGTTGCCACATCAAAAATCCACTAGTTCTAATTTCCCCACTAGTTCTTATCATAAGATCTGGCTCTGGCATATCTGGTATGTACATATTTTGAGTAACTACTTCTTCTGTAATATCTTCTACTGCTAATTCCCCATTTTTTACTTTACTTGCTATTTTTTGAGTTGCTTTTACAAGCTCATCTCTACCGCCATAATTTAAACATATATTGAAGTTAATTGCTGTATTATTTTTAGTCATTTCAATAGCATTTGCTATGCTCTTTCTAAGCCCTTCGTTTAATGGCTCCATATCACCTGCAACACCTATTTTGATGTTTTCAGTGTCTGCTCTTTTAGTATAGTCATCAAGGTAATTTCTTAAAAGTGTCATAAGCCAAGAAACTTCTTCTTCACTTCTTTTCCAATTTTCTGTCGAAAAAGCATATACCGTAATATTTTTTACCCCAACTGTTTTTGCATATCTTACTATTTTTTCTAGAGTTTCAGCACCAGCTTTATGTCCTGCTTGCATTGGTAGATTATGTGCTTTTGCCCAACGACGATTTCCGTCCATAATAATAGCAATATGATTTGGTATGTCGTTCATATATATTCTCCTTATATGCTCATTACTTCTTTTTCTTTATTCTCTAAAGCTTTGTCGATATTTTCAATATATTTATCTGTTAATTTTTGAATATTCTCTTCTTCTCTAGCTTTGTCGTCTTCTGTCATTTCACCGTTTTTTTGTTTTGTTTTAACTTCTTCCATTCCATCTCTTCTGATTGAACGAATAGAAACTCTAGCTTCTTCAGCCATTTTCTTGATATCTTTTACAATATCTTTTCTTCTTTCCTCAGTAAGTTCTGGGAAATTTAATCTAATAACTTTACCATCATTGTTTGGGTTAAGTCCAATATCTGAAGCTAAAATTGCTTTTTCAACATCTTTTAAAATGCTTGCATCCCAAGGGCTGATAACTATTGTTCTAGCCTCTGGAACAGAAATTCCAGCAACTTGATTAATTGGAGTTGCTACTCCATAATATTCAACTGTAATCTTATTTAGTATTGCTGGGTTTGCACGACCAGCTCTTATCTCTGATAAATTTTCTTCAAAAACGCTTAATGATTTGCTCATTCTCTCTTCTAAATTACTCATATTTTCTCCTATCCTTTTGGTAAATAAACTTCGTCTAGCTTCGTTATCGGACAAGAAAAACGCAGTTACATACACTCGTATGCGCCTTTGCCTTTTTCTGTCCTGCTGCCTTGCTATACTCGTTTCTTTCCAAAACTCTTACTTTTATTTTTATATTTTGAAAATTATTTAACTATTGTGCCGATTTTTTCGCCTTTAACCGCTTTAACAATGTTCTCTGGTTCGCTAATTGCAAAAACCAAAAGTGGCATATGATTGTCACGACATAATGATGTAGCAGTAGAATCCATAACTTTTAAATCTTTATTTAATATATCTATATATGAAATTTCATCATATTTCACTGCTGATTTATCTAATTTTGGATCTGCTGAATACACTCCATCAATAGTTTTTGCAAGTAATATAACTTCTGAATCTGTTTCAACTGCTCTTAAAGCTGCTGCTGTATCTGTTGAGAAAAATGGGTGACCTGTTCCACATGCAAATATAACAACTCTTCCTTTTTCTAAATGTTTTGATGCTTTTCTTTTTATGTATGGCTCTGCTATTTCTCTCATTTCGATAGCTGTTTGAACTCTAGTTTGAACACCTCTTGCTTCTAACGCATCTTGAAGAGCTAAACCATTCATTGTAGTAGCAAGCATTCCCATATAGTCTGCTGCTGCACGATCCATTTTTTGACCGTTTCTAGCTCCTCTCCAGAAGTTTCCTCCACCAACTACTATTGATACTTGAACTCCCATTTCTATTATCTCTTTTACTTTATCACATATTCCGTTTACTATGTCAGGGTCTATACCATGACCTTCATCTCCTGCTAAAGCTTCTCCGCTTAATTTCAATAAAACTCTCTTATAGGCTAACATCTATTTTCTCCTTTTATAATTCTTTTCATATTCTATCATATATTTTCAAAATTTACAGTCTTTTTTCAAAAATTTCTTAAAGTTTTTTATTTTTCAAATCTTGAACTAATTGTTCTTTAAATTCTACTGGTAAAAGTCTTAAGCTTTCTATATCATCTGGCTCTACGAGTGTAGGGATAAAATTTCCTCTATGACTATACGCTGGGTCATTTGAAAACTCTGGACCTGTGCCTGTTCCAAATTCTCCTGAAAGATATTCACATTCTAATAAATACTCATCTTGATTTTCTGAAACTTCTTTATAATATAAATCTCTTTTTGCTTTTACTTTAATTCCAAGTTCTTCAAAAAGCTCTCTTTCTGTTGCCTCAAACATACTTTCTTCGCCTTCTAAACCGCCACCTGGAAATACATAATATTCTCCATAAGGTTTATTTGGCTCGCCTGGCGTCATTTGTACATTAGTTCTGTGCATAAGTGCAATTTTACCATCTATTCTTACTAGTCCAGCACATCTTACTCTTTTCATATATACCTCCTAATTTTACTTCGTATAATTTACCAACTATAAAAAAGGAGCTTTTTCAAGCTCCTTAAATCTATTTTGTAATTGCTAAAATTTTAAACTTAATTGTTCCAACAGGAGCTTGAACATCTACAACATTTTTTACTTTTTTACCAAGTAATGCTTCTCCAATTGGTGATTCATTTGATATTTTATTTTGAGATAAATCTACTTCTGTTGAACCAACGATAGTATATTCAATCTCTTCATTTAATTCCATATCTAATATTTTAACTTTGTTTCCAACTTGAACAGTTTTTGTATCAATTTCTGATTCGTCAATTATTTTTGCATATTTTATCTTATTTTCTAATTCGGCAATTTTTGCTTCATTTTGAGCTTGCGCATTTTTAGCTTCATCATATTCAGAGTTCTCTGATAAATCTCCAAAGCCAAGTGCAACTTTAATTCTCTCTGCAATCTCATTTCTTTTATTTGTTTTTAAATCTTCTAATGTTTTTTCTAAATTATCATAACCTTCTTGAGTTAGTAAATATTCTTTTTCTCCCATTTTATTTTAAGTCTCCTTCCACTTGAAAAATTTAATAATATAATACGGTTTATTTTATCTTTTGTCAAGTAGATACTGAAAAAATTAAGCAAAATTGCTATACTCTTTCATATTCTTTTTGGTCAATATATCCATTTTTCCCTAGTAATCTAGCCACTTGCAAACCATCTCGCTTAATTCTAGTTAAAATATTTTTTGGCGCAGTTCTTTTATAAATATAACTCTCATATAAAATTTCTTTATTAAAACTATCTAAATTCAAAATCTCATTTTCATATTGCTTTGGGAAATCAATTTCATATTTCAAGATATTTATACCATTAAAACCTTTACTATGAATTTTTACATTCTTCAAATTGATTATTACCGCTTTTCTTGGAAATGCAAATTTATTAAATTCTTTCTCGTTTAAATCAACATTTATCACTATATCACTTTTCAAAAGGCTTTTTTTATAATTATATGCAATGTTTAAGGCTACTCCATCTTCCTTATACATAGTCTCTTCTAGCTTTTTAAACCTGTACTCATCTTTTGTAATAAGGTTTAGACTTCTACAATTTCTTGCCAAATTTTTCAAATTTTCTAAATCAATATCATCAGGTGAATTTACAGCAAAGGAAATTGTCTGTTCATTTAAAGCTACCCCTTTGTTCTTAACGACAAAATCCACTACATCTGATAGCAAATATTTATATAGCCATTTTCCATCTAAAATCTTAATTTTCTGATTTTCAATATCTTCTCTAAATTCTTGCAAATCGTTTGCAAGCACAACAGTTTTCACATAATATATTTTCAAAAATTTCATAAGACTTTTCTTAAACTTATTACTCTTTTCGGGTATCAAAACTACTTCACCATTATCATTTTTAATCTTAGTTATCTTCCCGAAAAATTTTCTAAACGTAAAAATTAGCTTTTTCAAAAAATCTGGATATTTACAGTCTTCCTCAAAATATTCTAAATAGTCTTTTGTAAATTTGATGTATAACAAAAAAATCACCTCATAATTATATATGAGATGACTTTCTTTTTTATTCCTATTTATCTATTTTTATATGAACTTCTGATAATTGTTTGTCAGTTACGCTACTAGGTGCTCCCATAAGCAAGTCTTGTGCTTTGCTGTTCATAGGGAATGCAATAACCTCTCTAATGCTCTCTTCTTCTGTAAGTAACATAAGCATTCTATCTACACCTGGTGCTATTCCTGCGTGTGGTGGTGCTCCATAATGGAATGCTTTAAATAATGCAGAAAACTTATACTTGATATCTTCTTCTGTATAACCTGCTATTTCAAAAGCTTTTATCATAATTTCTGGGTCATGATTTCTTACAGCTCCAGAAGAAAGTTCAATTCCATTACATACTATATCATATTGATAAGCATAAACCTCTAATGGATCTTTAGTTTTTAAAGCTTCTAATCCGCCTTGTGGCATTGAAAATGGGTTATGGCAAAAATCTAATTTTCCATTATCACCAATCTCATACATTGGAAAATCCACTATCCAGCAAAACTTAAATACATCTTTTTCTAATAAATCTTGTCTTATTCCTATCTCTCTTCTAATCTCACCTGCAAGTTTATCAACTATACCTTTACGCTCTGCAATAAAAAATATACTATCACCCGCATTTGTACCAGTCTGTGTTAAAAGTGTTTCTCTTGCTTCATCAGGAATAAGTTTTGCAATAGGTCCTTGAAGGCTTCTATTTTCTCCAACTTTAAGCCAAGCTAAACCTTTTGCCTTACATTCATTTATTGCAAATTCTGTCATTCCATCATAGAAATTACGAGTTGCCTCTCCACCGTTTGGAAGTGTTATTGTTCTGACTAATTTTCCATTAAATACTTTTATGTCTAACTTCTCAAAAATATTCGTTACATCTTGTATTATAAGTGGATTTCTTAAATCTGGTTTATCTGTTCCATATTTAAGCATAGCTTCTTCATAAGGAATTCTTAGAAAAGTTTTATCAACCTTCTTATTTGAAAACTCTTTAAATGTGTTATATATAACTTCTTCCATTACCTCAAATACATCTTCTTGTGTTGCAAAAGCCATTTCCATATCTAATTGGTAAAATTCACCTGGTGAACGATCTGCTCGAGAATCTTCGTCTCTAAAACAAGGCGCAATTTGGAAATATTTATCTACACCAGAAACCATTAATAATTGTTTAAATTGTTGTGGTGCCTGTGGAAGTGCATAAAACTTTCCTGGGTAAACTCTGCTTGGTACTAAATAATCTCTTGCTCCTTCTGGTGAAGAACTTGTAAGTATTGGTGTTTGTACCTCTAAAAAGTCTTTCTTAATCATTTCATTTCTTAGAAATTGAATAAGCTTTGCTCTTAATTTAATATTTTCTAAAGCTTTTTTCTCACGCAAACTTAAAAATCTATATTCTAAACGCAAATCCTCTCTTACATTTCTACTGTTCTCAATTTCAAAAGGCAAACCTAAAGTTCTCTTACCTAAAATCTTAATTTCGTCTGCAAAAAGCTCAACCTTTCCTGTTGGTAGTTTTTCATTTACTGTTTCATCATCTCTTAAACGTACCTTGCCAGATACTGTTACTGTTGACTCTACTGGAATTCTTTGTGCAAACTCAACTTTTTTCTCATCTCCTGAAACTACAACCTGTGTAATTCCGTACTCATCTCTTAAATCAATAAATAGTACGCCTCCTAAATCTCTAATTGTGTCTATCCAACCAGCAAGGCGTATCTCCTCACCTACGTGCTTTTCACGTATTGTTCCACAATCATAGCTTCTGTACTCGTTTTTTCTTACCATACTAATCCTCCTCATCAATGCTCCCTATTAGCAACAATTCAGACTTTGCTCTGACTGTTCCATCGGAAGTTCTCTCTAGCTTAGACCGGTTCTAATCTTGCATATTTACTAATAACTTTTGCATACAAAAAAGCCCTCGTCCTAAGCTAAAACAGCAAGGGACGAAGGCTATAAGCTTCCGCGGTGCCACCCAAATTGAAAACTTTTAAATAAGTTTCCCACTTAAAAAAACTTGCTCCAATGTGTTTCATAAACCTATCTAATTCAAGTGCTTTCAGCCGGTGACACTTGTTCTCTAATAATTAGTTTTTATAAGTTTACTTTCATCTTCAACGCAAAACATATTTAATTTTCTCTCGGTATCTTTTATTTTACCATAATAACGCTAGTTTGTCAAATAATGGTTATTTTATTCATATACATACCATTTTCCTTCTGACTTTAATTTTGAAATTATTTCACTATGCTCGTCATTAGATTTTGTAAAATATACCTTTCCTGTTTTGTCTGCAACGAAGTATAAAGCATCAGTTTGAGTTGGAGTTAAAGTAGCTTCTATTGCTGACCTACTTGGATTACAGATTGGTCCGATAGGAATTTTTCCTTCCATATTTGGACCTCTTGTGTTATATGGATTATAAGTGTTTAGCTGTTTTACTGTCAAATCATTTTTTGCCATATCTACACCAAAGGCATAATAAGTCGTAACATCACTACCTAAACTCATTCCTTTATCAATTCTATTTAAAAATACACCAATTATTTCTGAACGATCTTCTGTGCTTTTTCCTTCCATTTCTGCCATTGAAGCAAGTGTTAATGTTTGATGCACTGAATATGTGAAATCGTCTTTATACTTACTTAAAAACTTATCTGTAAAGTTTAAAATAACATTAAATATAGTTTCTGGTGAAACCTCTGCATTTTCAAAGGTATAAGTGTCTGGTAGTAAATATCCTTCTAATGGAAAATAAATGTCTTCATCTTTAATCTCATCTGTTAAAAACCAATATTTTTCTATTAGAGAATCTATATATTCTTCACTAGCAAGCAAATTCAATACTTCTTCTTCTGAATTAATTGTTTTTTCTGCAATGGCTTTTGCATACCATCTCATATTTTTACCTTCGATAAAAGTGATTTGTATTTCATCTGTTAAAACATCACCAGAAGCAATTTTAGCAATAATTTCCGGAACTGACTTTGCTTCTTCGAAAGAATATTTTCCAGCTTGTAAATTTCCAACTTTGGCAATCTTACAATACATTTTGCAGGCATCAGCGTTTCTTATAACACCTTTTTCTTCTAATATTTTAGAAATTCCAGAAATTCCTGTGCCTTCCGGAATTTCTAAAACAACTGCTTCTTCACCAAAAGTATCAACTGGTTTTAAAGCATTTGTATACCATGCAAAAGCTCCTCCTGCTACTACTATCAATAATACTAATAAAATCGCAAAAACTATTATTACTTTTTTCATTTTCCCATCCTATTCTATGACTAAATGTACCACTTTTTCAAGTTTAGCACTGTCTATATATTCATTTTTTGTAACTGCTACTTTAATTCCAAGCTCTTTTAATCTTGGAGTAAGTTCAATTATAAATCTATTAAAACTATTTACATCATCTATTTTCTTAAAGTTTATATTAACTCCTGAAAATTGATGTTCTACTAATTTTTTATAAAGCTCATTTATGACTTTATTTCTATCTGTATATGTCATAAGTAATTTTGAAACATCTATATTATTTTCTAAGCTAGCCCAAATCTGTACATTATGCTCTTTTGCCCATTCTGTATATGCTGTATATTCTGCACTTCCACTTCCTGTTTTGTCTAAAATTTCTCCGCCTTTTTCTACATTAAAAAACATCGGTATTACTACATTTTGCTTCTCGCTTTCAAGTTTTGCTTCAGAATATTTCTTACTAATATCAGAAGCCTCTTTTATAACTGCATATTCTTGTTTTTCTTCATTCCAATCATCTCTAAGCTTTTCTGGTTCTGAAAGTCTCTTCTTTTTAATATACCCAATATTTCCTTTTGCAGTCCTTACTTTAAAATATTTCTTATTTGTATCTTCTACAATGCTAACATATTCTCCATGTTCTACCTTTTCGACTGTACTACTAAAAATACTTGGATTGTTCTTCATATTATATTTCTTTAAAGTAAGTGCTTGGCTTTTTGCTTTATTGGTTGAGTCTGCTATTAGTTTTTTAGTACTCTCAGAATATTCAAATTCTAAGTCATAAACAATTCCCATCTCTGAAAATGGTAGATATACTTTTCCATTTTTCTCTATCATAGGATTTGAAAGCTCTGCATTACTATCATTTACAACCATAAATCTTTCATCTATTTTTAATAGTGCTATATGCTTATTAAAAGTAGTTATAAGTTCTTTTTCTGCTGCATTATAGTAAATACTACTATCAAATAAATTCTCTATATCATCTTTTGAAAGATATATCGTATCCTTCTCTTTTATAATCTCATTCTTTACTTTCACCAGTTCATTATCTAATAATAAAGATATATCTTTTGGTTCTTTGTTTGACAAAACAAACCCCATAATTCCTTTTACAATAAGTATCAATCCTATAAGAACTACTATCGCAAAGATTAATCTTACCTTATTAAGCTTTTTCTTCTTTTTTCTCATCTGTTTTTTCTCTCTTTTTTTCTAAAATCTAAAATTGTTACATATATTTTAATATCACAAATAAAAAATAAAGTAAAGCTTGATAAGGAAATTTTAATATTTTCTGAAAAACTCTTCCTTTTTTGTCGAAAATATAGTATAATTTATATTGTATGACAAACAGAGCAATACTAAATATTTTAGCTTATTAAATTAAGCAGATTAGGAGGCAAATATGTGGCAATTTTGGCTAATATTAGCTGGATTATTTCTAATTCTTGAAATAATAACAGTTGGCTTTCTAGTATTCTGGTTTTCAGTTGGAGCATTAGTTGCAATGTGTGCTAGTTTCTTTACTACTAATATAATTGCACAAGCTTCAATATTCGTTATAGCATCAACGATACTTCTTTTTGCAACAAGACCATTTGTTACAAAAATGACTAAAAAAGATACTGAAGTAAAAACTAATGCTTATTCAATCGAAGGAAAAACTGCAAAAGTTATAGTTGATGTTGATCCTATTGATGGCAAAGGTCAAATAAAAGTAGGTGGCGAAACATGGTCAGCAAAATCTTATAACGATACTGTTATTCCAAAAGATACAGAAGTTTTAGTTGAAAAAATAGATGGTGTAAAAGCCATAATTAAACCATTAAATTAATTTTATAGGAGGAAATAAAAATGTTAGGATTTTTATTCGTTTTATTTGTAATCATCGCTATCGTTGCTTACAAAACAATCAAAATAGTAAGACAATCAGAAGTTTTCATTATCGAAAGATTAGGTAAATTTCACAAAGTGGCTGGAGCTGGTCTTACAATTATCGTTCCATTCATTGATAGAGTTAGATCAGTAGTTAGTTTAAAACAACAAACAATGGATATTCCACCACAAAATGTTATCACAACAGATAACGTTACAATCACAATTGATACAGTTGTGTTCTACAAAATTACAGACCCTGCAAAAGCAGTTTATGAAATTCAAAGCTTGAAAAAAGGTATTGAATACTTAGCTATCACTACTATTCGTGATATCGTTGGTAAAATGGAATTAGATGAAACATTTAGTTCAAGAGATATTATCAATACTAAATTAAGAACAGTACTTGATGAAGCAACTGACGTTTGGGGTTGTAAAGTAGACAGAGTTGAAATCAAAGATATCACTCCACCAGCCGACATTCGTGATGCAATGGAAAAACAAATGAATGCTGAAAGAAATAAGAGAGCTTTAATTCTTCAAGCAGAAGGTGAAAGACAATCTGCTATCACACTTGCTGAAGGTAGAAAAGAAGCTGCTATATTAGATGCTGAAGCTGATAGAGAAGCTCGTATGAGAAGAGCTACTGGTGAGGCTGCTGCTATCAAAGAAGTAGCTGAAGCTAAAGCTCAAGAAATTCAAATGGTATATGAAGCAATTAAAAATTCAAACCCTGATGAGAAATTAGTTCAAATTAAATCTTTAGAAGCATTACAAGAAGTTGCTAAAGGTGAAGCTAATAAAATCTTCATTCCTTTTGAAGCAACATCTGCTCTTAGCAGTTTAGGTGCTATAAAAGATGTTATGAAAGATGACAAAAAATAAAATATTTAAAAACGCCTATGCAAATAGGCGCTTTTTTTATTTCCTCTACCCTACTATTTCTACTAAACTTTTTATCAAATAATCTACTTCTTCTAGTGTATTGCTTTTTCCAAAAGTTATACGAAGACTGGTGCTTGCAATATGTCTTGGCACACCAATTGCAAGTAGCACTGGTGATGGAATAAAAAGCCCTGCACTACAAGCTGAACCGCTAGAAGCACATATTCCTCTTTTATCTAGTTCTTCTAAAAGTTTTGGTCCATTCATTCCAATAAAACAAATATTACTATTTCCTGGTAGCCTTCTTTCTAAATCGCCATTTATTCTAATATTAGGAATCAATCTTGAAATATTTTCTATATAATAGTCTCTAAGTGTTCTCATTTTTCTACTGTTTTCTTCTAAATCTCTTACTGCGATTTCTAATGCTTTTCCGGGTTCCTACTATACCTGCAACATTTTCAGTACCTGAACGTTTTTCACGTTCTTGATGTCCACCGTCTTGAATTCTTGCAAATCTTACTCCATCACGTACATATAAAACACCTACGCCTTTTGGTCCATAAAATTTATGTGCAGACATTGACAGTGCTGAAACTTTTAAATCTCTTACATTTACTTCGATATTTCCCATTGCCTGAACGCCATCAGTATGAAAATATATACGATTTTCTCTTGCTAGCTCTGCAATTTCTTTTATAGGCTGAATTGTTCCTATTTCATTATTAGCAAACATTATTGAAATCAAAATTGTTTTTGGTGTTATTGCTCTTCTTACACTTTCGACATCAATAAGACCTTTGGAATTTGCTTTCAAATACGTTACTCTAAACCCCATATTTTCTAAAGATTTACAAGTATTTAAAACAGCTGGATGTTCTATATTTGATGTTATAATATGATTTCCATATCTAGAATTTGCATACGCAATTCCTTTTATTGCCAAATTATCACTTTCACTTCCACAACTAGTAAAATATATTTCATTTACATTTGCTCCTATACTTTCTGCGATTTTCATTCTAGCAATTGTTATTGCTTCTTTTGCCATCTTTCCTACTGAATAAATACTAGATGGATTTGCATAATTTTCTGTCAAATAGGGCAACATTTCATTTAATACTTCACTATCTAACTTAGTAGTTGCTGCATTATCAAAATATTTTATCATTATAGCTTCCTCCAAAAAGGTTTTAATATAGTATATGTAGGGCAAATTTATATGACACAATTCGCTTTGTAATATTTTTGTAATATTGTAACGAAAAAGTAACAGAAATATGTCAAATTTTTGTCTTTTTTGCTTGAATTTATATTTCATTATTATTATAATATTATTAGTAATAGGATAGGGGTTAAGAAATATGGAATTTACTAAGGATATTTATTTTGATAACAGTTTAACAAACGGAAAAACAGCTAAAATAACATACTCTGGAATGCTTTATAAACAAGGTTCTCAGCGTATTAATTTAGTGTCTGGTTTTGGAGAAAATTGGGAAAATACTACTACTAAACCAATGCAAAAAGTTGAAAATGGTTTTGAAGTTGATATGGAAATTAAAGATTATGATACTTTTAATTTCTGTTTTTCTAATGAAAATAATACTTGGGATAATAACAATTCCTTTAATTATGTCTCTCCTATTTTACCAGCTGTTGTAGAAGAAATAAAAGAAAACGCTGAAGCTAATGTAGATTTTGGGTTTGACGAATTAGAACAATTTATGAACGAAGTTCCTGCTGAAAATAACCAAGCAATTGAGTTTGGTAATGATTATTCAACATCTATTGATGATATCATTGAGGATATTTTAGGAAATACTGTTCAAAACTCTATGTCAAATGATACAGAATCTATTGATGATATATTAAACTCTATTTCAGAAGAATCTATGCCAGAAATTGAGGCTTTATTTAATGAATTATTCTTTGAAGAAACTGATGATAGTATCTTTGATGAGCCAGTAGAAGAAATCGTTTCTACTCCTTCTGATAATGCTGAAATCATAGAGTTATTTGATGAATTATTTGAAAATGCTGAAAAACCTATAAATGTTGAAAACATTGAAAATACAGTTAATGAAATACAAAATGTAGAAGAAATTGCAGAAATTCAAGAAGAACTTAACAATGCAGCAGCATTTAGTATGGATAACTTAGTTGAAGAAGTTTTAGAACCAGTTATCTCTTCTACTATTAATGATGAAGCATCTATATTTGATAATACAGAAAATACAATCACTGAAGAAACAGCTCTTGTTTCTTTAGAAAATGGATTACAAGTAAGTTCTAGAAGATTAGGATTTTTATATAGCCTAAAAAAACGTATTTCAGTAGCTTGTTACAAATTATTTGTTAAAGCTCCAAAAGAACTTGCAAAACAATTAGGTTTCTATTTTGATTAAATTAAATACATATAAAAGCAGTACTTAAAGTACTGCTTTTTTTGTTTCCCCCATTTTCGATTTTTTTTGTATAATTTTTTTATATTTTCACATAATAATTTTAGGAGGTTCGTTATGGATGATTTAACTATTTTAAATGAAATTCACAAAGGCGTAACTATGGGAATGGCCTCTCTTGAACAAATAGCAGATAAAACACAAGATCAAGATTTAAAAGATGATTTAAGCTTTCAATATAACGAATATCAAAACACACTAAATGATGTAAACAAAAAATTTCAAGAGCAAGGAGAAATTCCTGACGATACTCCTGTAAACACAAAAATTATGGGCTGGACAGGTATTCAAATGAATACTATAAATGACACCAGCAACAGTAAACTCTCAGAGATTTTAATTCAAGGCTATGATATGGGTATTATTAAAGGCGTAAAGCTTTTAAACCAAAGCCCTGATGCCTCTGGAGATGTTAAGAATATTTTAAATGGATTTATCACAATGCAGGAAAATTGCATTGATAGATTAAAGAAATTTCTTTAGAAGATAAATTCAAACTAAAAAGCAACGAATAAATTTCGTTGCTTTTCTTTATTTATGTTTCTACATCTCCGCTACCTGGTTTATTAGGGTTTGGTTTTGGCATTGGAATAATGTCATCTTCTTCTGGTGGTTCAGGTGTTGGCGTTGGATCAGGATCAGTATCTGGAGTTGGAGTTGGCTCTGGTGGTGTAACTGGAGCTTCTTTTTTAGGAATAGCTCTTGTTTCTTCTTTTCCACATACTGAGCAAGTCCTCTTCTCTATTCCCTCTGCTTCAGCTGTTGCTTCTGTAACTATTACATAATCTCCAAAACTATGTGCTTTTAAAGGTAATTCCTCTTTTTTAGTTTCTGTACAATTTTTACACTGAACTATCTTTTCACCTTTTTGTGTACATGTTGCTTCTGTTATTTTTGAATTTCCTGTAAAATCATGAGATGTTTTTGGTATGCTTTGTTTTTCAGTAGCACTACATCTAGCACATTGTACTACTTTAATTCCTGTTTCTTTACAAGTTGCAGGTTTACTACCTTCTGCATTTGGAACTACTTTTCCATTTTTGAAATTGTGTCCTAAAGCTGGTGTTTCTGTAACTTTTCTGTCCTCACATCTTTCACATTTTGTAACTTCTCTTCCCTTTTCTGTACAAGTAGGTTTCTTGCATTCTGCGTCTAATTTCTTGTATTGTCCATGTCCTAAAGCTGGTATTTCTTGTCTTTCACTTTCTGAACAATCTTTACATCTAATATATTTCTCTCCAGCCTCTGTACAAGTTGGCTGTTTAGTTTTATTTCTAATTTCTGTACCATTTGCAAAATCATGTGTATGTTTAGGCTCTGCTACTGCTCCATATCTAAAATATGCAACATTCATATCTGTATTTCCGTTTATACCTGCTACACTACCCTTACTTGTATATTGCCACATTTGATAACTTCCTGTGTAATCAGTTTCAGATGTATAATGTGCAAGCCAGAATTTATAGTTTAAGTTTCCTTTATTAAATCTATTTGTTATATCATTTTTACTTGCATACATCATAGGTGTATAACCTTGACTAGCAATATAATTTAAGAAAGTATTAGCATTTGCTGTTGCTTGTGCCCCAGAAATTCCTGCTGTTCTTCCTCTATTAAAATCTTCAAAATCATAAACAACTGGGTATGTAATTCTATATGATTTTATTCTTTCTACTACCCAAGCTGCTTCTTGAAGTGCTTCTTCTTCGTTCATAGCTACTGAATAGAAATAAATTCCAACCATTATTCCATTATTTACAGCGCCATTTATATTTGATTTAAAATATGCGTCTTCATAAATTTTTCCTTCTGTATATCCTCTAAAGCCACAGCGTATCATAGCAAATTCGATACCACTTGCTTTAACTTGAGCCCAATCAATTCTACCTTGATGTGCTGAAACATCTATACCAACTGATTGTCCATCATTTTCAAATTTGTTAACAGCTTCTTCTGCTGAAGTAGATTCACCACCTGTTTTCTTAACTTGTGAATCTTCTTTTGAGTTTGCTGATGCAACTTCTGCCTTAGGAACTTTAACTGTTTTACCCTTATGTGTAACTTCTTTTACAACAACATTTTCCTCTTTTACAGTATTTTCTTCTTCAACTTCATTTACTGTATTTGTATCTTCATCTATTTCATTAACAAATTCTATGCTTGATGGATCTACTGCTACCACATTTGTTTTAACTTCATTTTTAGGTGCTTCTACTTCCTCTGGCTCTCCTTCTTTTGCTAAAGCACTATAAGTACAAGCAAAAATAACTGATATCATAACTACAAATATGATTAATAAAGTTATCTTGCCTCTAGGGCTCATTAATTCAATTTGGTCTATTATTTTGCGCATATCTTTTTCACCTCTTAATTTAATTTACACATATAATTATATCACAACTAAAATTTATGTCAAATCTATTTCTATAGGTGCTAAGGTATGATATTGCTCTCCATTTCCCTCTTTTGACGGTGCTGGGAATGATGTTGTAATTTTCATTTTATTTGTGTTATTATTTTCCACTATAATATATTCAGTAAGTTCAAAAGTACCATTAGTATATCTTGACATTCCATCAATATCTCCTGGATACCATTCTTCAACAGTTCCGTCTTCTTTAGTAAGTATCTTCTTAGTTTCAAAACTTTCAGATTTAAGTTCTTTTCCATTTCCATCTGTTATCTTAAATTCTACCCACAATGGATTTTGCATCTCGTCCTCATAATCATATCTTTTATTTGATGCTACACCTGTTATTCTAGTTTTAGTCCTTATTATTGTTTGTATTGGATTTATACTTATTTCTTCTATTTCTTGTGTAACGTTTTTATAGCTTGCCTTTTTATCTGTTAATTTAATAATATTTGAATCTGCTAAAATTTTATCTTTTGAAACATCTACCGAAAATTCTCCTTCTATGTCTATTCTTCTTGCATTATTTGGAGTATTAGCTAAACTAGCACCTTCAAACTTTTCACTTTCTCCATTTTTCAATTGAGCATTATTTGCAATAATATTGTTCTTTAAAGTAATGTTATAATTTGTTTTGCCCTTCAAATCGTCATCTGTAAGTAATATTACGTGATAAACTTTGTATTCATTATCAGCTATTTTTACTACATTTTCGTAATTTCTACACCAAATTTCTTCTCCATCTAATATTATATTATCTTTAGATGTTGGGAAATCCATTAAAAGATCCATTTTTTCACCCATTGGCTTTTTATTAAATCCTAGCTGTAATGTATTTATATATTTCTTAAAATCTTCTACGCTTTCCTCTGCGTACTTTTTTTGTAGTCCGTATTGATCTTTACGGTCATCTTTCATCTGTTGCGCTACATCTTTATCTTCTGTATTACTATGCATTTCATCTACATTCTCTATACTTCTTTGATAATCTTCTTGTATTTGTTTCAATCTTTCTTCTAAATCTATTCCATCTTGCTCTGTATATACTTCTTTTCCAAGTCTTAAATACTCTTTATCTTCTTCGCTAAGTTTTACATCAAATTCTAATACTGTAACATAATCAGAAGCAAGTGTTCCAACAAGTTCAACAGATGTTTTATTATATGTAGTAGTAGTTTCTTTTAATTCTTGTTTATAATCTACATAGCTACTAGAAAAATTTATTCCTAGCCATTCAAAAGCTGGTATTCCATTTATTTCGCCACCAGTTGCTGCATACACTCCAAATGAACCACATAATATGCTTAAAACTGATACAAGCCATATAATTACGTTTCTTATTAATAAAATAATATTAGGTTTTCTTTTCTTCTTTAAAGCTGTTCTAATAGCAATGTCATACGAATATGGAATCTTTATATCTTTTGAAAGATCCATTATAATTTGCTCTTCTTTGTCCATACCTAAAAACCTCCTTCAATATATTTTTGTCTAATTTTGTTTTTTCCTCTTTTAAGTTTTGTCTTTACTGTATTCTCGTTTGTTTTTAAAAGTTTAGAAATTTCTTTTAACGAATATTCTTCTAAATAAAACAAGGTTATTGCCATTCTTTCATCATAAGTCAAACCACTTAAGATACTGTAAAAATCCATTTCTTCAAGTTCTGCATATCTCTCGCCTTCTATACAGGCATTTTCCGGATTTATATTATCAAAAGAAACATTACGATTTTTATTTTTCTTATATATGCGATTGCATTTATTTACCAAAATTTTTATTAGCCACTTTTTATAAGCTTCTAATTTTTTAAGCTTTTTTATATCTTTATAAGCAACAATCATTGTTTCTTGAATTGCATCTTCAATATCGTCCTCACAATATAATCTACATCTAGCAATTTTATATAAATCTTGCCTTATCTCATAGATTATACTTGTGAAGGCATCCTCGTCTCCCTTCTGGGCTTTTAAAATTAACTCTTCCATTTTTCCTCCAAAACTTTAGGTATATACCGTACACTTATAAGAGTCTATAAATCATAAAAAAGTTTCACTTTTTTACAAATTTTTCAAAAAATTTTTTTAATATACAAAAAGCTACGCATTTTTCTTGCGTAGCTTTTAACTTATTTTCTTAGTTCTGCTCCTAAATTTGTCTCCAACTCTTTTATAATTTCGTCCATAGTTTTATTAATTTCTTCATCAGTCAAAGTTCTGTCTTTGCTTCTAAATCTTAAAGCATAAGCAACGCTCTTCTTCTTTAAGCCAAGTTTATCATGTCTATAAACATCAAATAATACTGCTTCTTCTAATATCTTTTTAGCTTTTCTTTGTATAGCTTTTTCGATTTCTCCTACTTCAACTTTTTCGTCAATAACCATTGCTATATCTCTTTCAACTGCTGGATATTTTGGAACTTCTGTATATTTTCTTTCTATTTTTGCATATTTTACAAGTTTATCAAGCGCGATTTCTGCAACATATACGTTTTCTGGTAAATCATAGTTTTCACAAACTTCTGGGTGTATCTCACCAAATACAGCGATAACATCTTTTCCAACTGTCATTTTTGCAGTTTTTCCTGGATGATAACTATAATTAAATTTCTCACTAGAAACTTCATATCTTAAAACAGAAGCTTCTTGCATTACTGTTTCAACTAATCCTTTTAGTGCATAAAAATCAAATTCTTTTCCATAAAGACCTATTGTTACAATAAATTCTTCATCTGGATTTTGTCCTTCTGCTATTTGACCTTTATCTTTATAAACTCTTGATATATCAAATAATGCTACACTCTTATTTTTCTTACTATTATTAATACTTAAAATTTGTAACATACTTGGAAGTGTAGTTGTTCTCATTACTGAATAATCTTCACTAAGTGGGTTTCTTACTTTTATAAGCTCAGTTCTTAAATCACTATCTTCTGTTGCATTTATTTTGTCTAAGTCTTTTTCATTAATAAAAGCATATGTACAAATTTCAGATAGTCCTCTATTTACTAAAGCATTTCTTATTTTATCTGTAATTTTTTGTGATTTTGTACGAATACCAAGTGTTGTTTCAGCATCAATTAAAGTAGTTTCAACTTTATCATAACCATAAAATCTAACAACTTCTTCTGCTAAATCTGCGCTACGTTCTATATCACATCTAAAATATGGTGGTATAACATAATCGCCTTCAACTTTCATATCTAGGCTTTCTAAAGTTTTAACCATATCTTCTCTTGAAATATTTGTACCAAGTAATCCATTTATTTTATCTGGATTAAATTCAACTTTTCCTATTTCTTGTTTAGTTGGGTATACATCAATTTTACCTTCAACTTCTTCTCCTGCACCAATCATAACTGCAAGTTCAACAGCTCTATTTACTGCTCTTTCAGCATTTATTTGTGATAAACCTTTTTCAAATCTACTAGAAGCTTCTGTTCTTAGTCCGACTTTTTTAGCTGTTTTTCTAACATTTCCACCATTAAATACAGCAGCCTCAAATGCAACAGTTGTTGTTGTATCTTCGATTTCTGAATTTTGTCCACCCATAACACCAGCAATTGCAATAGCTTTTTCGTCATCTGCAATTACAAGCATACTATCATCTAACTGTCTTTCAGTATCGTCTAAGGTAATAATTTTCTCATCTTTTCCAGCTCTTCTTACAGTAATATGTTTTCCTGCAATTGAGTTAATATCAAATGCGTGCATTGGCTCACCAAGTTCAAGCATAACATAGTTAGTTATATCAACTATATTGTTAATACTTCTTACACCACAAGCCTCTAAACGTCTTGTCATCCAAGCTGGTGATGGTCCAATTTTTACATTTTTTATCATTCTAGCTAAATATCTATAACATAAATCTGGTGCAGTAATATCAACTTTTAGTCCTTCAATACTATCTTTAGTAGGAACTTTCATTTCCTCTAAATTTTTTCTAGGATTTTTAAACTCTTTTCCTAAAGAAATGGCAGTTTCTCTTCCTAGTCCTTCAATTGATAGGCAATCTGGTCTATTTGAAGTAATCTCAAAATCAATAATATCTTCTTCTAATTCTAAAACTTTAACAACATCTTCTCCTAAATATTTCTCATATTCTTTAGGTAATATCATTAAACCTTCTTCAATTTGGTTTGGAAATCTGTGAAGTGAAATATTAAGTTCTCCACAAGAACACATCATTCCGCAAGACTCTTCTCCTCTTAATACACCTTTTTTAATTTTTACATTGTTTGGCAATTCTGAACCGTCTTTTGCAACAGCTACTATGTCATTTGCTTTAACATTTGGCGCACCTGTTACTATCTGCACTTTTTCATCCTTTATATCAACTTGACAAATAACTAAATGGTCAGAATCTGGGTGTTTTACAACACTTAAAACCTTTCCAATTACAACATTTTTTATATCTTTTCCACGTGATTCGATTGTTTCAACCTTTGAACCTGTCATTGTAAGAATATCTCCAAGTTCTTTTGCGTCTACATCTATATCACTATATTCTTTTAGCCATTCTATACTTGTTTTCATATCTCTCTCCTTTTTGCAAATACAAGAATTAACATTTTGCTACGTTATCGGTTATCAAAACGCGGTTACATACACCATCGTATGCGCCCTTGCCTTTTGATAACCTGCTGCCTTGCAAAATAACAATTCTTGTAATTGCTCTTATTTTATTATTAAATTTTAAAATTTTAGAATTGTTTTAAGAAACGTACATCGTTTTCAAATAATAAACGCATATCATCTATTCCGAATTTTGCCATTGCAATTCTTTCAACACCGAAACCAAAAGCAAATCCTGAATAAACATTTGGATCAATTCCACAATTTTCTAATACTTTAGGATGTACCATACCGCAACCTAGAAGTTCTATCCAACCTTCGTTCTTGCAAACTCTGCAACCTTTTCCGCCACATACAAAGCAAGATACGTCAGCTTCTGCTGATGGCTCTGTATATGGGAAATGATGTGGTCTAAATCTTATCTTAGTATTTGGTCCTAAGCAATTTTTAGCAAACATTTCAAGAGTTCCTTTTAAGTCTGTCATTGTTATATTTTTATCAACAACCAATCCTTCTATTTGATGGAATAATGGTGAATGTGTTGCATCAACTGTATCTGAACGATAAACTGCACCAGGACAAATCATTTTTATTGGTGGTTTTTGATTTTCCATTGCTCTAATTTGTACAGAAGAAGTTTGTGTTCTTAAAATAACATCTTCTGTTACATAGAATGTATCTTGTAAATCCCTTGCTGGGTGGTCTATTGGTGTATTTAATTGGTCAAATACATAATATGTTCTTTCAACTTCTGGACCATCTGCTACTGAATATCCCATACCTAAGAAAATTTCTTTTACTTCTTCAATTACCTGTGTTATAGGATGAACTGAACCTACTTGAGTTACTTTGCTTGGCATTGTAACATCTATTTTTTCTTTTTCTAGTCTTTGTTCTAATGCCTTTGCTTTCATTGCCTTTTCAGCGCTTTCAATAGACTTCTCAAGTTCATCTCTAACTTGATTTACCATACTTCCCACCTTTGGTCTATCTTCTGCTGCTAAGCCTCCTAAACCTTTTAAGATAGAAGTAAGTTCACCTTTTTTACCAAGATATTTTACTTTTAAATCTTGTAATTCTTGTAAACTTGTAATTGCTGCAATTTTTTCTTTTGCTGATTTCTTAATCTCTTCGATTTTTTCTTTCATAACTCTCTCCTTTTCTATGGTGGAAATTTTGCAGTATAAACAAAAAGCACCTCGTCCCATAGGACGAAGTGCTCGTGGTACCACCTAATTTTATTATTTTATATATTAAACAAAATAATCTCTAAAGTTATAACGTAACTAACGTTTATACCTACTATAATTTTCAGCATAAAACCTCAAAAGTGAAATTTCAGAAAAACATATATAAACAGGCTTTCAGCGTAGGCACCCATTCTCTCTAAATACATTTTATTTTTTCTTACTTTGCTTTCTACAAACGGCTCATATCATTTATAATGCATATAATATATCACATTTTTTAAATAAATTCAATAGTTTAAAATAAATTTATCTTTCATCTCTATCTTCTACAGTCTTGTTACCGAATTTGCTGCATTTGTTTTTCTACTTGATAATTTTGTACCCTCTGTGTTAGCAAATCTATCGGACCTTTGTATTTTGGGTCTTTTAGGACTGACTCTCTCATATTTCTAACGTCATCTTGGAAGCTCATAGCTGTCTACCCCCTTACATTTGCAAGTTCATTATTAACAAAATCGTCAATTCGAGCATTTAATGGCTCAATAATTGTTTTGATAATCAACTTTGGTGTATTAAATCTGCTCGCAAAAAATCTTGTAATTTTACTAAAAGTTTTTGGCTTTTTAATAGTTGTTGTAACCCATTTTCCTCCAACTTCCATTGCGTCCAAAATGTTTTGCTTTTTTCTTTCGTTTATTCTTCTTATTTCTTCATTTATCAAATAAATTTCTTTTTCTACTTTGCTAATCCTGTCTCTATTAAATTGTTCTTCTTCTTTTGTTTTCTTTATTCTTTTTTCTAATTGCTCATCAAGCTCTATGCCGATATCCTGAGCATCTCTAGCCTTTGCAATAGCTGCTACATCAATATCATTTTCTTTTTTCTTATTAGATAGTTTTTCAAGCATTCCTTTAAAAGCTGTTGATAGATTTTTAGTTACTTTATCATTTTCTTTTTGGTATTTCTTAGTTTCTTCTTTTTTAACTAAATACTCATCTCTAATAATTGATCCGAAGTAAATGTGATTCAAGCTCAACTTTTCTTAAAATCAATTGCTCGATTTTTCTATCATAAAATTCGCTAAGCTCTACTAATGCAGACTCATAATTTGTAAGTGTATCTAAAATCGCTGCTTTCGTAATATCGTAGTTTTTAGATTTCTCATCAAATCTAGGATTTATATTTTTTATGCCAATTGTAATCGCATTCATTTGAGAATTTACTTTTTGATTAATTGTTTCTGATGTAATTTTCTCTGTTAATGCACGATTTACCATTGCATCTAAATCTATACCTTCACTTGTTCTTTCATAAACGCCTTTTAGTACCATAGCTACATAAGCGTCATTTTCAACCTTCTCCATAGGTTATCGCCCCCTTACCTATGTTTTATTTTTTCGTAATCTTTTTACCTTGTTCAAAATTCTTCTTTTTTTCGTCTTCTATTTTTTTTAGGAGTACCTGAACCTCTTCACTTGACATATAGTCCAAATTATATATTTTTCCTTCATATACAACTGTTCCAAGCTTCATAGTTTATCTCCTTATCCTTTGTATTTTCTTTTTATTAATCATATATTTTTGAAGTTTAAAAGTCAATATTTTTTTATTAATATTCTATACTTTTTGCTTTTCCGCCATTTGTCTTAACTCTATACATTTGATATATCTTAGACTCGTTTGTACTTGCGTCTAAATAATAAATTGTGTCACCTATAACATTTATCTTTGTGTTATTAGTTGATACAGAAACTATCTCTTTATAATTTCCACCATTCATATCTACACTTGCAATTTTTTTGTTTTCTTTATCAAAGAAATATATTTTGTTTTTTGTAATATTGAAAGTTGCTGAATTTATATATTCTGAAACAACTTTATTATCTGTTCCATCATCTTTTACTTTGCATAAATGTTTCTCAGCTTCATCAAAATAATAAATATATTCGTCTTTAATTTGGAACTCTTTTATTGTAAAATCTAATTCAATTTTAGTAAGTTCACTTCCGTTTGTGTTCATTTTGTACATAACACCCATTTTATTTGAGAAGTATATTTTTCCGTCAATTACTTCAAAATCAGCTATCTCACTAGCAGTAATAACTGTTTCCTTACTTCCATCTACGCTAAGCTTTGCAATTCCAGCTTGCACATCATTTGTAGCATAATAAATATATCCATCAGCTACATAAATTTTACTAATCGATGTTTTTACATTTTTTATAGTTCTTAATTCATTACCATTTGTTTTAACTTTTTTGATAGCAATATTACTTGGGTCATTTACACATAAATAGTAAACATCTTCACCTATAACATTAATACCATAAGCTGTTTCATCTGTAATTTGGAATTCATCAAAACCTTTTACCTTAACAATTCCATCTTCATATTTATTATAGAAAACTGCTCCATCTCCACTTGCTGCTAATCCCATATTTGAAAGATTTCCAAGTTCTCCATTCATTTTTCTTTTTCCGAATAATGCAAAACCTGTAACAATAATTGATATAACCAAAATTACTGCTACTACTATTGCTATTATTTTCTTTTTACTTAAATTCATTTGTTTTTTCTCTGTTTGATTTGAATTTTGTTTTGGGTTTAGGTTTATTTCTTCCATTTTACTTATCCTTTCAAATTATTCTTCTGTAAGCATTAAATCTTTATCTATGTAGAAGGTGTATCCTGCAATCTTAACAGTTGCTTTTTCATCTGTTATTATCGTAGATACATTCATTCCCTCTATTTGTGTTGGTAAATTACTTAAATCCTTTATACTAAACTCTCTATTGTTCCTATGTGCTTCGCTTATCATTGCTTCCATTTGCTTTGCTAACATATTTCTTACATCTGCTTTCGAAATTGTTTCAACATTTACACTCGAATTTCCATTTCCTGCTGTGTTGTTATTATTATTATTATTATCGGTAGTAGTATTTGTATTAGTATTGTTGTTATTTTCAGCAGGTGGTGGTGTTGGAGCTACTGGCTCTTGTGGAGTCTGAGTTTCTGGTGGATTAGGTCTTGGCTCTTCTGTCACAGTTACTGAAGGTGTTTCAGTAGAATTATTCTCTGTCGTATTTGTATTTTCTTCAGGTTCTTGCACAGCATCTGGATCATCAAAAACTTGTCCAGGTAATAAAGCATCTGCTGTTGTTTTTCCAAAAGATACTGTTTCTCTGCCACCTTCTTCATTTCCAGTAACATCAACAAAGTTCATATTTAAAATCTTATCTGAATACAAGCCCATAAGTCTTATAATTATATTTGCATATAAATTACTAGCTTCTTCATCAGTAAGTCTATCTACAAAAATTGCATTTTCTTCTGTTATCTCTTTTTCAAGGTTTGGCTTATGGAAATCTATAGTATTTCTAATATTTATCTTAGAGTCTCCCTCACTATCTGAATTTTTTATTATAAACTCACTATTGTAGGTCTTTGAAGTTCCACTGCCTTTTGTAGTAAGGTCTAACTCAAGTTTAGCAACTACTTTTTGCTCTTCAATAGTATTTAAAACTATATTAAAACTTGTTTCTACATCTGTACTTGCTCTTTTTATCTCAATTGAACTTCCTTTATTTGTAGTAATTTCTTCGCCTTCTTCGTTTTCTACTGTAACATCTTCTAAGAAAGTAACTTTTGCTTTGGATTTTTCTGGATATTCAATATCCAAAGTTTTTTTACTAGAAAACTTAGATAAAACTTTTATTGTTTCTCTTGGCTGATCATCTACATCTCTTACATAAACCGTAATTTCTAAACCATCTGTAGTATCAAGATTTTGTAACTCTTCATCTAATTTTATTTGTAGTTCTTCTACACTCATATCTAATTTTTGTTCAAATAAAAATGCTTCTATTAATTGTGTAAATATATTTTTTGGTTCTTCCTCTTCTTCTGCTTCATCTACAATTTCATTTTCCAAAAATGGTACTTCACTATTTTCTAACAAAGTCATATCTGGTGGCATTAATATATCAAGTTCAGGTCTTTCTTCTTCAACAGGCTCTTCCTCATTCTCATCTAAGTTAACAGGTATTGGAGCTTCCTCTTCAGCCTCAGGCTCTTCTGTTTCTATCTCTTGTGCTGTCTCATGCTCAACAGTCTCTCCTTCTACTCTTTGTATAGTAATTGGCTTTGGAGTTTTTACCTCTTCTTCTGGTTCTGGCTCTGCAATAATTCCACTTGCTTCTCCTGTAACTAATTTACCTAAAAGCTCTGTATCATTTTTTAAATCTGTCAAAGTGCTAGTAGCTATTTCTCTATAACTATTTCCATCTAGCTTAAGTGCATAAGCTTTTGTATTTATTACGTCTGAACTTATTGTAATCGGAGAATTTTCAGTTAAAGTAACAGCTTCTTCTGGAATTTTCTCCATAATTTTGCCTAAATACTCACTTACCTTTTGCTTTTTATATTCCTCATCTAAATTAATTCTATTATCAGCAAATTCTTTCATTTCTTGATTTACAGTATCCGCTGAAATCTCTGATTCATTTCCAGTTGTTCTATTTAAAGAATCTGCTAAACTATATTTTGAAGTTGCAATATATTTATCTAAAACTTCACTAGAGCCAATACCTATATTATCTTTTTTGCTCACAATTTCTACATCAAAAAACGGATTATCTCTATAAGTAATATTTGCACCTATATATGCTTCCTCATTATCTTTATTTGACGAAGTTTTTATAGTAAGCAAAAAGTTACTAACATCTACATTTTGTGTAAAATCTGTTTTTTCAGTGGTAGTAAAATCAGCTTCTGTAGTTGTTTCATAATTTGCATTATTCATTCTTTCAAGTATATTATAATATACACTTGTATCTGTTATTTCAGGTATATTAGTTTGTGAAAAGTATCTAAAAAAAGCTGCTTTTGGAGTTTCATAAAAATGTGTAAACCAGTAATATGCACCACAAGCTCCAGCAAGAAGAATGACTGCTATAAAAATCAATATCATAATGACTTTTTTATTATCATTTTGCTTAGGTGCTTGTTTATTGATTATTATGTCTTCTACTGAGTTCATTTTCTCCCCTCCAAACTAATCTACACTTATTTCTATTATTATATATATAATTCCCAAAAATAACAATATTTTTTCATACCATTTTATATTTTTTCTATAATTTTGAAAGCTATTTTTAAACACTCTTTTAACATAAAACTTCTATCATCTTTCATAGTTTTTAAATTCCAATTGTCACCTGCTAAAGTATCATCTGTGTATAAGAACTGATATGCTTCTAAACCTCTATTCTTAGCAAATGCCATAATAGCTGAGCATTCCATATCAACAACTTTACATCCTCTATCTACTCTATCTTTTAATTTATTTTTTGTTTCTTTATACAAAGCATCTGTTGTCCAAGTTTTAGCAAGTTCATATTTTATATTATTTTCTTCAAAAATTTTAGCAAGTTTGCTCGCTGTTGGGACTTCTATAAACTCACTGTCTGGTACATAATGATAACTTGTACCTTCATCACGATATGCCTCTTCTGGAATAATAAATGCGCCCTTTTGTAAATTGTTTACAAGTTCACCACAAGAACCAAAGATAATAAATTTTTGTACTCCTCTTGAGTGTAGCTCTTCCATCATTCCAACAGTAGCTGGTGCGCCCATTAAAGTTCTATATAGTATTACTTCTTTTCCCTCTATCTCTGTTTTATAAATTTTGATTTTATCACCACAAACTAGTGCATAACTATATTCTTCAAAATCTTCGCTATTTTCTACAAAATCGATAAGCTCTGTTTTAAAACATACAATTGCAATTTCAGGAAGCCTTTTTTGTCCTTCTGTAAACATTTCGGCTTTAACAATTTCTTCACTTTCGTCATAAGCATTTATTAAACTCATAATTTTACCTCTTTTTTCAATATGTTTTATTATATCATATCAAAAACAAAAAGAGAATACTTTTGCATTCTCTTTTTATAGCCATTCTCCATATTTTTTTATATAAATTTTCTTTGCAAAACTTGCAACTATACAATAAAGCAGAGTAATCATGAAAATCATTACAATATATTTAAAAGCAATTGGCACAAAACCAATACTTGCGCCTAAGGCTGTCCCCGGAACTATAATTCCTATAAGCATTAGAGCTATTGAAGATATATAAACTGGGAGACTAGCATTACTTTGGAAAAATGGATGTTTAGCAGTCCTTATAATATGCATTCCTACCAAATTTGAAATTATACTATACGTAAACCATATAGTTTGAAAATGTGCTACATCTCTTACACTTAGGAAAAACCACAAAACTACAAAGATGATTATATCAAAAACTGAGCTTACAGGTCCCATAAAGAGCATAAAGTTCTTCAAACTTTTTATATCAAATTTCTTAGGCTCTTTTAAATAATCTGTGTCTACATTATCAAATGGCAAGGTTAGCTGTCCAAAATCATATATCAAACCTTCTACTAATAACTGAATTGGCGTTTCTGGTAAAAATGGTAAGCATACACTACCAATTATAACAGACACTACTTCTCCGAAATTAAAGCTAGTTGCAAGTTTAATATATTTCATTAAATTAGCAAAAGTTCTTCTTCCTTCTGTTACTCCATCTAGCAAAACATTTAAGTCTTTTTCTAGCAAAATAATATCTGCTGATTCTTTTGCAATATCCACTGCTGTATCTACTGATATTCCTACGTCTGAGTTTGTAAGTGATGGACTATCATTAATTCCGTCCCCCATATATCCTACAATATTTCCTGCTTCTCTTAAAACTCTTACAATTCTTGCTTTTTGTATAGGTGATAATTTAACAAAAATATTAGTCTTCCTAAATAATCTTAATACTCCTAAATCAGATAATTTGTCAATCTTACTTCCTTCAATAATAGTTTTGGAATTTATCCCAACTTTACTACAAATACATTTTGTAACTTCATAATTATCTCCAGTAAGTACTATAACTCTAATTCCTGCATTATTTAATTTTTCAATAGATTCTTTTGCGCTCTCCTTTGGTGGATCTAAAAAGCCAACAAAACCTATTAATGTCATATTCTTTTCGTCTTGTACGCTAAAATTTTCTATATTAGTAATATCTGTTTTTTTGCAAATAGCAAGCACTCTTAAGCCTTCTTCATTTAAAGCTTTTACTTTTTTCCTTATGTTTTCTTTTATCTCTTTTGTAATCGAAGAGATTTCCCCATTTTTTTCTACTTTTGTGGAAATGTTTAAAATCTCTTCCACAGCGCCTTTTGTTATTATTTTTGCATCTTCTCCATTACTTACAACAATTGACAAACGTCTACGTGTAAAGTCAAAAGGTATCTCGTCAAGTTTTTTATACTCTTCTGTTAGATAACTTAAATCATTCTGCAAGGCTCTTTTTATAATGGCTTCGTCTATATTTCCTTTAAGTCCTGTCTGAAAATATGAATTCAAAAAAGCCTGTTTTAATATGCCTATATCTTCTTTTCCTTCTATGTCTAAGTATTTTTCTAGTACTATTTTATCTTCTGTTAGGGTTCCTGTTTTATCAGTGCATAAGATATTCATAGCGCCAAAATTCTGTATAGAATCAAGCTTTTTCACGATAGTCTTTTTCTTAGACATTCTTACTGCACCTTTGGATAAACTAGATGATAGAATTACTGGCAAAAGTAGTGGTGTTATACATATTGCAATTGCAACAGCAAAAGTAAATGCTATGATAATATCGTGTTTTTCTACATTCAAAATAAACACTATTGGTATTAAAATAAGCATAAAACGAATTAATAATCTACTTATGCTTTCTATGCCTTTTTGAAAAGCAGTTTTATCTTTGCCAGTAGTTAAAGTATGTGCTATTTTCCCAAAATACGTATCATCCCCTGTTTTTATGACTACGCCTTTTGCTGAACCAGAGATAACATTTGTACCCATAAAGCAAATATTTTCTAAGTCAATAATGCTTTCCATTTCTTTGCTTTCAAGCTCAACGCTTTTTTTCACACTATCTGACTCACCTGTTAGAGATGACTGACCTACATATAAATCCTTTGACTCAATTACTCTTAAGTCAGCTGGTATCATACTACCTGCCGATAATACAACTATATCGCCTAAAACTACATTTCTAATCGGAATTTGAATTTCTTTTCCTGCTCTTATTACTGAAGTTGTTGTTGCTACCATTTGTTTTAGTTTTTCTGCTGCCTTATTTGATCTATATTCTTCAAAAAAATCTAAAAGCGTACTAGCTGTTACTAAAATTATTATTACTATTATATTGGCATAACTTGGCACTTCTGCTAAATACACATCTGTATATAGTAAAATAATAACAATTCCAATTAATATAGAATTAAAAGGTGTAATTAAACTTTCTAAAAAATAGTTATACCACTTTTTTGGTCTTGCCTGTTTTATTTCATTAAAGCCTTGTTTTTTTATCCTCTCTTCTGCTTCACTATTAGTTAAGCCTTCAAGTTTTATATTATTTTTTTGAACAAAAGCTCCTTTATCTGGCTTTGCGCTTTCACCATATATTTTAGAAATATCTACTTCTTCTTTTAAATTTGCCATACTATAACCTCCGCTCTTTCTTTATAGAATTTCCTTTTTATTATGTTTTATGCGGACTAGCTCATTTTCACATATAATTAATAAAACGATAATAATCTTTTAAAGACCATTATCGCTTTTTAAAACTAATTATTTTGCAAATATTCTATATACTCTTCTAAACACATATCTAGTTCATTTATTTTTTTGGCGTGTTCTTCTCCTACGTATCTCCAGTGCCACGGCTCATAATTTACTTTTGTTATGTCTTCTTTATCCTTTCTATATCTAAGAATAAATCCATAGTCTTCTGCATTTTCTTTAAGCCATTTAAAGCCTTCTGTTTTGTCGAAATCATAATCTACATAGTTTAAGTCAACAGCAAGACCAAGATTATGCTCACTAGTTCCGTGGTTTATTTATTACCTGCAAGGTCAGTTCTTCTGCCTTTTCTCTACTTTTTCCAAGTGATATATATTCCTGTACTTTTTTATTAAAAATCTCTTTTTGCCTTGCAACACTTCTATAAGAAGATTGTACCCAAACATTATAAATTCCAGCTTGTTTCATTGCTTTTTGCATATCAAATAAATAATTTATTGCTCTTTTGTCAAATTTTCTATACTCATCAATGCTTGCAAGTTCTATCTCAAAATCTTCTGGTAATATATTTTCATAATTAACAAGCACCAAATTCCAGTCATCTATTTGCTTAAGTTCTTTTGGTTTATTATCTACTTTTTTTACTTTTTCAATTACTTTTTCGTTTCTTATAATATTTTCTTCTGTGCTTTGTACATCTTGAAAATGAATCATTATTCCGCACATAATACCAAATATTATTACTACAATTATTAATTTTTTCATTTTCCCACTCCATTTATATATTTCCTTAAACTTCTAAAAACGTTACAATCGTTTTTTCCTGATAAGGATAATCGGAGTTTTTTGCTGACCTTGACCTGCTGGATTGTCTCTAATAACTTCCCTTAATACTTTATCTGACAACTCTATATCTTTTGATTTTCCCAAAATAACTTGTCCAAAATCATTTGAGTCTACTATCATTGTACTCATTCCTAATTTATTTTTTATCTCATTACATACTAAGTTTGAATTTTCTGGAATTTCAATTCCAATATCTCTATATTCTTGCCAAGCGCCATCATAAAAGCCATCTAAACCGCTTACCTCTTGACCTACGATTTTATAAAACACGCCTTTTATACCTATAAGTTTGGTAAGTCCACCTATAATACTTGCAAATAAAACTCTAGGTAAGCCCACTTTATCTATGGCGTATTGCATATTAATCGTCATACCTACACCATAGCCACCTCTGTTTTTATGACAAGCAAAACTTGATAAAAACTTTGCCCACCAGCCAATTTTGATATCCTCTCTTTTTATAACTTTGTTTTGACATATACTAATAATTTTCTCACTTATAGAAATTATGTCCCCTTCTTCGTAAATGTCTGAAACATACTCTTTTAAAATATCGATATAATTATCTTTTGTAGTTACAAATCTAATCTTTACAGCATGCCTTTGATAAATTTCCCCACCTGCTCCTATTTCTACTTTTTTGCCCTCGTTTGCTATAAATTCCATAGATACCTCCTTTTGTCTTTTAGACTTCATTAGTTTGTATTGTCAAATACAAACTAAAAGTGCTATATTTAGAATATAGCACTTTGGGGTATCTAAATTGTATTTAAGTTGTATCTAAGTTGCATTTTTATTGTATCAAAATTGTATCAATTTTTGTCTGATTTAAAGACTGTTTCAGTCTTTATTTTAGAAGAACCATCAACATTAGAAGAACTATCAGTAAATTCAATATACTTATCATTTGCATGTATTGATATTATAGCAATATCCGTTTTTTCAGACTGGTAAAGTCCTACAACTAAGTCTGCCTTTTCTGATGATAACATACTATCTTCATATTTCCAGTCATCAATTATGTGTAAATCTAAGTAATTAACATAGCTTCTTAATATTGTTTCTCTATCAATTGTATTATCTATTTCGTTTTTATCAAAAGATATAAAAATGATTTTTCCTGATTTCTCTTCTACTTCAATTTCATACATGTTTCCTTCTAATATTAATTCAATATTGCTAATAGTATAAAATTTCTCATCTACTTCATAAGTTCTATCAATTATTGACATTGCATCATACTGACCATTTGATGTTTCAATACTATTAGGATATTCTAACAAATTGTATTCTTTCAGTTTTAATAATTCTTTATCTAAGTTTTTAGCTCTTGGTATTTGCTTTCTTTCGCTATCATTAAATTCTACCGTATATCCGTGCTTGTCTGCATTTATCGCAACTTTAGAAATTCCTTCTTGTATATCGTGAATAGCTCTTACTAAATATATTTTTTCTGCTTCTACATCTATCTTGCTTTTTCCCTGCTCCCAATAATATGACATTTCCATATTATCTTCTTCATTTTTCAAAATCCATTCTGGTACTTTAAAAGAAAGCAGTACAATTGCTAAAACTACAATATAAATGATTAAATTTTTAATTTTCATTTTCTGCCTCCTTTAAATCAAAATACACAGCTGTCCCTTCTCCTTCTTCGCTTTCAATATGGAGACTTGACTTATGAAATTCTAATATTTTCTTTACCAGCGATAATCCAATTCCAGTTCCACCAGCATTCCTACTCCTTGACTTATCTACCATATAAAAGTCTTCTGTTACTCTAGAAATATGCTCTTTTGGTATACCTTTTCCTTTATCTACAACAGAAACTCTATATTTTTTATTTCCTAAAACTTCACCTTTTATATAAATTCTATTGTCCTTTGGCTCAGCTTTATTTGCATTTTCTACTAAGTTTCTAATAACTACTTCTAAAAGCTCTTTATCACCCTTTATATAGCCTTTTTCTATGTCTGTTTCAATTTGATTTTCTGTTAAGTTAAAGTCCTCATTATCTACGAAATTATTTATAAAAGAATTCATTTCAATTCTTTCAAGCTCCAACTTTTCCTCTGTAAGTGACATAAGCCCCATAAGTTTAAAAGAAAGTTTTTCTAGTCTTTTAGATTCTGTATAGATATAATTCAAGGCTTTTTGCGAAATTTCTTCATCACATTTTTTTAGTCTTAGCATATCTGCATAACCCATTATAACTGTCATTGGTGTTTTAAGCTCGTGTGTGAATCCATTTATAAAATCTTCTCTTTGTTTTACTAGCAAATTAAGTTTTTCTACGTGATTGGTAACTAATTTAGCAAAAATAAAAATTATGATAGATGCAGCTGATAAAATTCCTATATCTCTAATTAGAGTTTCTTTAAGCTGTCTATCTCTTTCTTCATATATATTACTTACGTCATAGGCATTTATAACATATACCTTTTTATTGTTAATAGACCAATAAGAAGAAAACAGCATATAATGCTTATCTTTTATTTTTCTTAAAGCAAAATTGCTCTGCCTTTCAGTTAATAAAGAGGATATATCTATTTTATCTATATCCTCAATTGTAGAATATAATTTCTCATGGTCTTCAGTATATAATGCAACAAGCTCTGAATTATCTTCCATATATTCATTTAAACTTTTCAAATACTCTGTTATAGTCTCATAAGTTACTTCTGTTCCTTCTTGAATATTCTTTATTATATTAGTCTCTAGCATATATTTTTCTAATAAATTTTGATTGCGATTTTGTACACTACTGATATTGTGTAATGAATAGAAAAAATTATTTTTTATTGAATAATATCTACTAACAGCTAGTACTAAACTCATTATAACTATAACCACTAAAATGGCTTTTTTCCAAGCTTTCATATACTCCTCGCCTTACCTTAAATTTTTAGCATATATCCTATTTTATAAACAGTTACAATCTTATCTTTTAAATCTAATTTTTTTCTTAACCTTTGGATATGTAAGTCCAAAGTTCTAGTTTCAAACTCTAGTTCAGCACCCCACACTTTTTCAAAGATTGTCTCTCTATATAGTGCAAAATTTTTATTTTCAACTAATAAAATAAGCAAGTCAAATTCCTTAGGCGTTAATGGCACTTCTATGCCTTTCTTTTTTACCAATCTTGTATTAACATTTATTTCTATATCATCAATTTTTTTAATTTCATTTACTTTATTATATCTTCGTAAAACTGCCTCTACTCTTGCAACTAGCTCGTCCATATCAAAAGGCTTTGTTATATAATCATCTGCGCCTTCATTTAAACCTTTTATTTTGTCTTTTGTCTGACTCTTTGCAGTAATAAATATTGTTGGTATTTGTCTAGTTTGCTTATTGTATTCCAATAACTCATAACCATCTACCTCTGGTAGCATAACATCTAATAAAAGTAGATCATAACTATTTTTCTCTATATAATCTGCTCCAAGTTTTCCATCATTTGCTACATCACATCTATAACCTCTTAGTTCTAGCTCCATTTTTATTAAATCTGAAATTGCAATTTCGTCTTCAACTATCAAAATTTTACTCATTTTATATACCTCTCCTAGAAAAGTATACCCTATAAATGTATCTAAGTTGTAAAAATTTTATAAACTTCGTCCCAATTATTTACTTTTATAATATTTTTTCCATTACATTCTTTGTTATAACCATACTCAAAAACAATTACTGGTATAATTTTGGCTAATTCTTCTATATAATGTGGCTCATCTTCCATCATTATATCAATTTTGTTTTCTTGACAAACTTGTAATTTGTTTATACTTCCCACCAATAATTTATCATAAACAATACCATTTTCTTTTAAATATGTTTCAGTAGTTTCATAAGGAGTTTTAAACATTGGTGTTATTCTTGACGAAATAATGCTAATAGTATGACCATCTGCTTTTAGTTTCTCAATTACTTCTCTAGCCTTTGGTTTTACTGTTGCTTGCAATACTGCCTCTTCTAAGTATTTTACACAAAAGCCCATATTTTCTTCTTTAGTCCAGTCATATAGATTGTAGCTAGAATATCCGTTTTCGTGCATCTGTAAGCCTCTTTTGACAAATTCGTCATTATATTTCTTGCAATATTCTTTTAGTTTTGGTAAAGTATCTGTTATTGTATTATCTATATCAATTCCTATATTCATTATTGCTCCTCCTACCCTACTTTTACCACATAATATCACATATCGACATAACTTTCAAATTTTAAAAAATGTTTATAAAAAATATTGACAAATGAAGTTATACATTGTATAATAATCTATGTCAGTTCAAGAGCTGACTTGCCAGTAAAATGCAGATGTGGCGGAACTGGCAGACGCACAGGACTTAAAATCCTGCGGGACCTAAATCCCGTGCCGGTTCGATTCCGGCCATCTGCACCAAAACCATTGAAATTTAACCAATTTCAGTGGTTTTTATTTTTATCTAAAAGTATTTGTAAACATTGATATTACTGCATTTTATCATTTTTCGTTATTCAACCTATTTTCAAAATTATTCAAAAATATTCGTTGTTTTTTCACTTCTGCACACAATATGCACACACGATTTGCACACAAAATAATCTTTGAAACTATATTGAAATATACTGTTACAAATTTCGGTCAAAAAATTTCGTGCACACACAATTTTATAATATGCACACATAAAATATGCTATAAAAATTGATAAATAATTGAATATATGATACTATGTAATTGTTAGACAAATAGTAATTTGTAAGTGAGGTGTAATTTTATGGATAAGGAAGAATTGCATAATATTGTAGAAGAGCAACAACCAAATATTTGTCAGATAGTTTGTTATAAAGATAATAAAAAAATATATTCTGATGTTTGGAACAATTATAAAGAAAATGATGCTGTTCATATAATGTCTGCTACAAAAAGTATCGTTTCGTTACTTATTGGAATTTGTGTAGATAAAGGGTTAATTAAAAGTATAGATGATAAAATACTAGATTATTTTCCAGACTACAAAGTTAAAAGAGGAGAAAAAACAATATATGAGATTACGATAAAACACTTAATGACAATGAAAACTCCTTTAAAGTGTAAATATGATCCTTGGGTTAAAGTCTGTTCAAGTGATGATTGGACAAGTGCTTCATTAGATTTTATAGGTGGTAGAAAAGGAATAACGAATGAATTTAAATATAATACAGTATGCCTTCATGTTTTAACAGGACTTATTGCTAAAGTAAGCAATATGACACCAGTAAAATTTGCAAATATTTATTTATTTGAACCATTAGGAATAACAAAACATAAACACTATTTAGCAGATACAGCAGAAGAACATAAAGAATTTACTATGTCAAAAACACCAAAAGACCATATTTGGTTTGGAGATCCACAAGGAGTAGGTACTGCTGGCTATGGTTTATGTATGTCTGCAATTGATTTGGCAAAGATAGGACTATTATGTTTAAATAATGGTAATTACAATGATAAACAAATTGTATCAGAAAAATGGATAAAAGAAATGATGGAAGTAACACATAAAACAGGTGAACAATTTAGAAATATGAGTTACGGATTATTATGGTGGATAATAGATTCTAAAAAAGGAATATATTCGGCAATCGGAAATAGTGGTAATGTAATTTATATCAATAAATCTAATAATTTTGTTTGTGGAATTACAGGATATTTTAAACCAACTATATTTGATAGAGTAGATTTTATACAAAAATATATTGAGCCATTTATGAATTAGATAAATTACAATTTTTTAAAATAATTACTTGACTATGCCCTTACAGGTTAGCTTACA
>CANDKR010000011.1 GCA_947385375.1 uncultured Clostridia bacterium | reverse complement strand
TCTACCGCTTGGTTTCTCTAAAGGATATTTTATTGTTTATTTTTCAATGTACTTTTGTCATTAACGAGATTTATTTTAACACAAATCATTATGTGTTGTCAACACATTTTTTAATATTTTTTAAAAATTTTTATATTCAATTTTTAACTCAAAATGTATCATATCTCAGCGACTTTAATAGTTTATCACTTTGAATATTAAAAGTCAATAACTTTTTTACATTTTTTTTACATTTTTTAAAAAAATGTAATACTTATTATATAAATACAAAACGGACGCAAAACTTTGATTAGTTTCACGTCCGCTCTGTCTAACATCAGCTGTTAGTAGGATGGTTGTTCAAGCCCGAAGTCCAGAAATGTTCCAAGAGGAAAAATCAACATACATCCGTAATCGGCATTTGCCAAAGGTTCACAGATGAATTCTACGCCAGTGGAAATAGGAGTAGCAACATAGTTCTTTAACGCTTGCTTTTTGCTCCACGGAATGTTTTCTTTGTCCTTAAAGTAAACATACGTACAACCGTTTTTCATTTCCATGTGGTAGTTGATTCCCTCAAAGGTCTGGTCAAAAGTAGATGGTGCAGTAAAGATTGGCCTCACGTCCTCACCGAAGCTGTAAATGTATTGAAATTCCCACAGGTGATAGACATTTTCAACATCTACAACTTCAAAGTCTGGAGGCATAACCTCAATTGCAACCTCTTTCCAACGGCCTAAATCTTTGAGGACTTGGAATTTCTGCGAATACGTAGGCTCTATCTCTGTACCGCGTGGACAAGCAGGATTTTTAGCACTGTAACTCGTTACTATCCAATGATTGAGCTCATTGTGATGTAAAAAGTCACTAATTGCTCCACCCGCGTCCACAACAGCAAAGATTTGATTGTCTTTAAGTCCATGGTAGCTGACGATTTGTTTTAAATCGTTGCACCGCCCTGGCTGGACAAACTTGTGCCATTGCATTGAACTCGCTCCCTTCTAAAAATTTGGTCTGCATTAATATTATAGCACATTTTCCAAATTATGTAAACATAGGCAATTTATAGAACGATATTGTCTACTTATCTACAAAATTTTACAAAGCATTTTATAATACAATAAGATAAAAAATAAGAGAAGATAAAAATTATCCTCTCTTAATACACTTCTTTTGATTATGAACATTTTTAGGTTCAATATATCTCTTCTATAATATAATTATCTTTTTAATCCTTTTCTTCCAGGATACATTGCTACTTCACCTAATTGATGTTCGATATTTAATAATCTGTTGTATTTAGCAACTCTATCTGTTCTACAAGGTGCACCTGTTTTGATTTGTCCTGCATTTGTAGCAACAGCAACATCAGCAAGTGTTGTATCTTCTGTTTCACCACTTCTATGAGAAACAACTGCTGTCATTCCGTTTTTATGTGCAAGTTCGATTGCATCTAAAGTTTCTGTTAATGTACCGATTTGGTTTAATTTAATTAATATACTGTTAGATACTCCTAAATCAATACCTTTTTGTAATCTTTTAATATTTGTAACAAATAAATCGTCACCAACTAATTGAATTTTGCTTCCTAATCTATCTGTTAATACTTTCCATCCGTCCCAATCTTCTTCAGCTAAACCGTCTTCAATTGAGATAATTGGATATCTGTTAACTAAATCTTCGTAGAAAGAAATCATTTCTTCTGTTGATTTTGTTACACCGATTTTCCAGAAATGATACATTCCTTCTTTACCGATTTTTTTAGCTTCATCATACATTTCTGTTGCAGCAACGTCTAATGCTAAACAAATTTCTTCACCTGGTTTGTATCCAGCTTTTTCAATAGCTGCCATAATTAAAGATAATGCTTCATCTTCGTCTTTAACATTTGGTGCAAATCCACCTTCGTCTCCAACACCAGTAGCTAATCCTTTTGCATTTAAAACTTTCTTTAAGTTATGATAAATTTCAGCACACATTCTTAAACATTCTGAGAAAGTTTTTGCTCCAACTGGCATAATCATAAATTCTTGTACACTTAATGTACTGTCAGCGTGTTTACCACCATTCATAATGTTCATCATTGGTACTGGTAATTCTTTTGCGTTTACTCCACCAATGTAGTTATATAATTCCATTCCTAATGAAGCAGCTGCTGCTTTTGCTACTGCCAAAGATACACCCAAAGTAGCATTTGCTCCTAATTTTCCTTTGTTTTCTGTTCCGTCTAATTCGATAAGAGCTTTATCTATTGCAACTTGATCATATACATTCATGCCTTCGATAGCAGGTGCAACTATTTTGTTTACATTTTCAACTGCTTTTAAAACACCTTTACCCATATATCTTGATTTGTCCCCATCTCTTAGTTCAACAGCTTCAAAGCTTCCTGTTGATGCACCAGATGGAACCATAGCTATTGCACTAAATCCTCCAACTGTTGTTACTTCAACTTGTACTGTTGGATTTCCTCTTGAATCCAAAATTTCTAAAGCGCTAACGCTTTCGATTGCTAAATAATCTTTCATATGTTTTACCTCCTATGAAATCTTTCATATAAAAATTGTCCTTTAGGAAAAATCCTCGAACGGATTTATATTATCACAATAAAAAAAATTTTTCAATACTTTTGGCAAAACTTATTTTTCTACACAAAATTTGACTTATATGATATAATATTTCAAACTTAAGAAAGGAAAAAAATACTATTGAGAAAAAAAGATAAAGATGAAGATATAGAAGAAAAGAAACACCCGCTTTTAAAAGCTTTTATAAAACTGATTATAATAATAATTTTACTAATTATATTGCTCTTTGGCATTTCCTTTTATAATTGGAAACCAATTGCTGAATCGCTGATTTTAAACACCCCATCAATTGTTATAGACAGCGAGCGGAAATGAAATTGCTAAACTCGGAGCGACCAGAAACACATCAAACACAAAGCTTGAAGATTTACCAGATAATATAAAAAACGCATACATTGCAATTGAAGATCAAAGATATTACAGCCATTTTGGAGTTGATATAAAAAGAACTGCCGCTGCAATTGCTTCTTATATAATACACCTTGGTGATGCGTCTTTTGGTGGAAGTACTATAACTCAGCAATTAGTTAAAAATTTAAGCCGGTGATATGGCTGATAACCCTCTTCGTAAAATTACAGAATGGTCAAAAGCAATTTCCTTAGAACTTTTTATGTCTAAAGACGAAATTTTAGAAACTTATTTAAACATAATATATACAGGACCTAACATTTATGGTGTAGAACAAGCTTCCAAATATTATTTTAATAAAACTGTTAATGATTTAAGCCTTGCAGAATGTGCATACATTGCTGGAATTAATATAGCACCAAATGCTTTTAATCCTTTTGGCGAAAAAGATAATACAGAGAAAATCGAGAAAAGAATTATAACTGTACTTAACAAAATGAAAGAACTTGGATATATAAAAGAAGAAGATTGTCTAAAAGCTACTGAAGAAGCAAAAGCTGGTCTTGCTTTTAAGCAAACAAAGCCTAAAAATGAAAATTCTAGCATTTATTCTTATCACACTGACGCACTTATAAATGAAATTGTTACAGAATTATCAGAAAAAAAGAAAATCTCTAAAGAATGTGCCGAAAATTATTTAATCTTAGGTGGATTAACTATTCAAAGCACTCAAAACTCAACTATACAAAAAATAGTAGAAACTGAATTTGAGAAAAATACATATATTAAAAACTCTAAAAATGAAGAAAATGCTACTTCTCAAGCTGCAATGATACTACTAGATCACACAAATGGACAAGTTGTTGCATGCACAGGAGGCCTTGGTAAAAAAGATACAACAAGAGGATTAAATCGTGCCACTTCTTCTACTAGACAAACTGGCTCTGCTGGAAAACCAATTTCAGTATTAGTTCCTGGATTTTGTGAAAATGCTATAACTGGTGCAAGTGTATTTGTAGACATAGAGACGACTTTTGATGATGGAACAGAAGAAGGTTATACCCCAACAGATTACAACGGCTTTCAAGGTGCTATAACTCTAAGACGTGCAGTAGAATCTTCTCAAAATGTACCTTTCGTGAAAATAATGGAGAAAATAACACCAGCTACTTCAATTAACTATATGAAGAAAATGGGAATTACTACACTTACTGATGTAGATAACAACTTAAATCTAGCACTCGGTGGCTTAGACAAAGGAATTAGTCCTTTAGAACTTGCAGGTAGCTATGCTACAATTGCAAACGACGGACGTTATACTGAGCCTACTTTCTATACTGAAATTAAAAATAACAAGGGAAAGACTATACTAAAAACTTCTCAAGATGTAAAAAGAATATTTAGCAAGCAAATCGCTTATGTTATAAAAGAACTATTAACTCAGCCAGTTAAAGGAACTTATGGAACTGCAACTTACTGTGCTATACCTAACATTGAAACAGCAGCAAAAACTGGTACAACAAATGAAAACTATGATAGATGGCTTTGCGGTTTCACCCCATACTATACGGCTGTAACTTGGTATGGTTTTGATAAGAACGAAACAATAGAGTTTGGTGGAAAAAATCCTGCTGGACTTATTTGGTCAAATGTTATGAAATCAGTTCATAAAGATTTAGCAGAAAAAAACTTTGAAAGACCTGATAATATAGACAATGCAACTATCTGCCCAAGTTCTGGTAAAGTTGCAAATGGAAATTGTCAAAATACATATACAGAATATTTTTTGCAAGGTACTATGCCAGAAACTTGCACTGTACACTAAAAAAGGAAGCTATTTGCTTCCTTTTTTGAATATACCTTTTATCTTATCTTTTATTTTTAATGGATTTATATTATACAGTAAAATAAACGATGCCAATATACAAAGTATAGATGTACCAATCTGTCTAAACTTTTCTGTTTCATCTAAAAATTGAGCATATTTTACTATATTAAATATTGAGGCAATTATTATCAAAATAAATGCAATAAGTTCTATCCATTCTGCTATATTAGTAGTCCTTACTTCTTTTTCTTCTCGTTTTGCTACTTCCAAGTCCACTTTGTGAGTTTTAACCCAAAATATGAAATGTAGAATTGTAAGACTTATAATAATAATTCCAATAGCAAACTCTTTAATTACCTCAGCAATTTCATCATTATTTATACAACCTCTTGCTATACAGCCTATTCCTACTGCTAATAACATAATAGAAATAATGGATATTGCAAAATATTCTATAACTAGTGGATAAATCTCAGCAAAAGTCATTTTGTTTTTCTTATGATGTCCTCTAAAAATAAAATAATATGACAAGCCTATTAATGCAATACCAAGTACAATTAAAATTTCTTTCATTTTTATACCTTCTTTTAACAAAATCTACAAAGTATGCTCTTTAAACCTACTTCTGCATCTATGTTTCCAATTTTAGAATTATAATCTAAATTACTTATTTGTTCTAAAATATTTCTTAAGTCGTTTCCTTTAAAATATGTTACTTGCTTTTTATATTTAGGTACTAAAAAAGTTTGATTTGGCTTTAACCCCAAGGCTGTTACTACATCTTTATTTAATTTCACAGCTTCTTTGCATAAATATAATTTCTTAAAATGATTATATAAAACACTTAAAATAACTGGGAAAGGCTCTTTTTTATAAATCAAATTATTAAGAACTTCTAATACCTTATCTGTTTTCTTCTCAGCTATGCTATTTGTTAAATCCCATATTACACTTTCTATGTTTTTTGAGGCTAGTAAATCCACATCTTTTTCACTAATAGTACCACCTTCACCTACATACTCGATTAGCTTTCTTATTTCATTTATCAAGTCTTGAAGGCTTGTACCAGATACTTCAATCAAATAATTTAAAACCATATCACTAGCGTTTACCTTATACATTGCGCAAATTTTCTTAAGTCTTTGCACTAGCTGGTTTGGTTTTAGCAAATCTACTTTGCAAACAATTCCTACTCTGTCTATCAAATCATATACTGAATTTTTATCTGCTTCATTTTGAACAAAAACTAAAACTACACCTTCATTTATAAGGCTTAAATTATCTGAAATGTAATTTCCAATTCGCTCTTGAATTTCTGTCGGAGCTTTTTTTCTACCATCTTTTTTGAAAAGACTCGAATTCTTCACAATAATAAGTTTTTTATCATAACCAAAAGCTGGCATTTCTATATTTGGTATTAAATCATTTAAAGCCGCATCATCTAAAACAATATAATTTATTCCTAAAAGAAGCTCGCCAAATTTCTTTTTGATTTTTTTGACAGCATTCTCGATTAAGTATTGTTCTTCGCCATATAACAAATATATACTTCTTAAATCATTATTCAGTTCACGCTCTAAAGAATCGTAATTCATTTAATTGCTCCTTTTAAACTTTTTCTTATTATATCAAATTTATAAAAAGTCTACAATATGCACATAATAATATTTATGAAAAATCAAATACTTGAAACACACAAAAAAGATAAACATAAAGTAAAAATCTTTAAAGGTCAATTATTTGTATCTTTACTTGGGATTATAGCAACTTTCGTCTTTTTGAAAACTTTTCAAAAGGACCATTTGCTGTACGAAAATTACTCAAAAACCCTTTCTCAAACAAGTATATTGTCTTCTGTATATGAAACCACTAAAACATCAACTTCTAATATTTTAGGCACTTTAGAAATACCTTCACTTGATATTAACTATGCAGTTTTTAATGAATATAATGAAGAACTTTTAAAAATGTCACCTTGCAAATTCTATGGCGTAGAACTTGGTCAAACACGGAAACATTGCCATTGCAGGACATAATTTTGATAATCACACCTTTTTTAGTGATTTAAATAAAATAGAAATTGATGATGAAATATATATATATTCTAACTCTAATAAAAAATATACTTATGTAGTTTATGACACTTTTGAAACTACTTCTGATGATTTAGAAGTTCTACACACAAAGCTACTTAGTAGGAAGGAACTTACACTTCTTACTTGTAATAATTCAAATAAAAAACGCTTCATTGTAAAAGCGTTTCTAAAAACCTAGTCAAAGTTTATTATACTTGTAACTATCTCTAATATTTTATTTGCATTTTTCTTAGCAAAGCCTTTCTCAATAGCCTTTCCACTAACTGTTAGTGAAGCTACTATTGCACTTACTACGAACTGAAAAGATGTACTCATTCCATAGCTTTCTGTAAGTTTTAAAGCAATCATTGCAGCTATTGCACCACTTATAACCCCGGCAGATATCACCAATAACATCTGCACAAACATTTGAAACCTTCTCAGAATTTCTAATAAGTTTAATAGCTGTTTTTGAGCCTTTTATTTTCTTACTAGCTCTTGCATGAAATTCATCTTCTTTAGCAATTGTAACTGCTACTCCTAACAAATCAAAAAATACACCTATTAAAATCACTAATATCAAAATAAAAATTCCTGGCAATACATTTAAACCAGCTATTGCAGTATTTGATATGTATGAAAAAAATAATGATAACACAAAAGTTGTTATCGCTATTGTTATAACCCACGAGTGGGGCTTTTTTTCTTCTTTCTTCATTTTTTTCTAAGTCTCCCTCTATGTCTTTAAAGAAATTTTAGTTGGTAAAGAAATATGTAAATTTTACGGTTTAGGTCTAGCAGAATTTCTCGGAAGCTCCACTTTCCATTGCTGGATTAGCTGTTTCCATTTGAGGAGTCCTCTTTAAAAAACAAAGATGCCAGATTACCACTTAAATCCGTACCTTAATCCATATCTCTTCCTACTTCTAAAATGAAGTAAACACTCTAGAAATTTTCTTTGAGTATGCTTACTTATTACTAGTCTTTTTTGCAACATAAATTTCATAGCAAAGTTGTCACTAATCCCGATATTATCACTCAAGACGAATATTACCACTATGTAAAACACAGCTCCTACTTAACAAAAAAGTCTTGTATAAGTCTCAACGAAGATAGGAATCAAACATATGCCATTACATTCTATCCTAAAATCTTTACTCCTCGAGGTCACGCGAAACTGGGCGTAATGCGCAAATCTCAAGAAACTTCAACTGCAATACTCTTCTAGTAGATTTTTAGCCCTACCCTCATAATAAGTACATACACTAGAATAATGCACCAACATTACTATTATAACATTTTATTTTTCCGTTGTAAAGTCGGGCTTAATATGATATACTGTATATTATGTAAATTAGAAAGGAAAATAATATGAAACCTGAATTACTTTCACCAGTAGGTGATTTTGAATGCTTGAAAGCCGCTGTGCAAAATGGAGCAGATAGTGTATATCTTGGAGCTTCAAGCTTTAATGCAAGGGCTAGAGCTACAAATTTTGATGAGAATTCTTTAAAAGAAGCTGTAGAATATGCAAAACTGCATAATGTAAAAGTTAATCTTACTCTAAATACTCTAATTAAAAATGAAGAATTTGAAGACGCTGTAAATCTTGCTGTATATGCTTACAATATTGGTGTAGATGCAATTATTGTTCAAGATTTAGGGCTAAGTAGTTACTTACTTAAAAATCATCCTGAAATACCTCTTCATGCAAGTACTCAAATGACAGTACATAATTTAGCAGGTGTTCAAAACTTAGAAAAGCAAGGTTTCTCACGTGTGGTCCTTTCTCGTGAACTTAGTATATCAGAAATAAAATATATAAAAGAAAATACTGATTGTGAGCTTGAAGTGTTCATACATGGTGCACTTTGTATCTCATATTCAGGTGGTTGTTTGTTTTCTAGCATGGTTGGCGATAGATCAGGAAATCGTGGACTTTGTGCACAGCCTTGCAGATTACCTTATGAACTACTTGATAGCAAAGAAAATAAAATATCTTCTGGATTTTTATTATCACCTCGTGATTTATGTTCTTTAGATTATTTACCAACACTTGTAAGGCTTGGAATTGACTGTTTTAAAATAGAAGGCCGTATGAAAACTCCTACTTATGTTGCAACAGTTACTAGAATTTATAGAAAATATATCGACTTTATTTTAGAACACTTAGATTTAAGTGATGCGGAAATAATTAATTTAATACATAAGGAACTTGAAAAAACAAATGAAGCTACTGGTTTATCTGATAAAGAAGAACTTTTGCAAAGCTTTAATAGAGGTGGATTTTCAGATGGACATTTCCCAGATAAAGAAAACAAGAATTTAGTTTTCAAGGAAAAGTCAAATAATGAAGGAATTTACTTAGGTAAAGTATTTAGATTTAACAATAATAAAGGTCATATATCTTTTGAACTTCAAAATTCACTTTCAATTGGTGATAAAATCAAAGTTGGAAATGACTTATACACAGTTTCTGAACTTATGATTGAAAACAAAAACTTTAAGACCTTAGATAAAGGAAAACGTGTTACAATTGGTAGAATGAAAGGTGATATAAAAAACAATTCACCTATTTATAGAATGGAAAGCAAAGCTTTAAATGATAGCATCGCTCCTACTTTTAGTTCTGAAAAAGAATTTAAAAAGCTTCCACTAGATGCAGAAATCAGAATTGTAGAAGGAAAACCAGTAAAACTTAATGTAAGAGGTTTAACTGGATTTTACGAAGGTTTAGAAGTTTCTATCACTTCTGAGTTTATACCAGAAAAAGCTATAAATGCACCACTTACAGAAGAAAAAATCACTTCTATGCTTTCTAAAACTGGAAGTACACAATTTGAATTTAGAAATATAAAAACAGAACTTGGGGAAGGTTTATTTATTCCAAAAGTTAGCACAATAAATGATATGAGAAGAACTGCACTTTCAAAACTTGAAGGAATGGTTTTAGAAAAATATAGTCATAATCTATCTCCTATTTTGCCTGAACTTCCAGATAATATAAAAACTAAGACTGAACCTAAACTTGCAATACTTTTAAACATAATAAACTTAAATTACAATTACTTAAATTTGGAAAATATAGACAGTTTTTATATACCCTATAGATATTTTATAAGTGAGAAGTATAAAGAGCTTTTAAAAGCAATCTCACAAAAATTTAATACATATATTTATATGCCACCAGTAATAAAAGATAATATTTCAAAAAACAATTTAGAAGAAAATATCAAAAATATTATTTTAAACTTTGCTATAAAAGGTGCTGTGCTTTCACATATATCTCAAATAAAAATTTTTAAGGATTTTACTTTAGAGCTTATCGCAAATTATAATTTTAATATTTTTAATACCTATTCAGCAAATGAGCTAAAAGAAAAAGGATTTACGAGGTTTATTCCTTCTTTAGAACTTAATAAAAATGAACTTAAAAGCCTTTTAGATAAAGCTACAATTAATACAGAAGCAATAGTTTATGGTAAAACTCCGCTTATGACAAATAATTACTGTTATTTAGGTCAAAGCAATAAATGCTATAAAGACTGTGACAGAAAATGTATGTTAAATGAAAAATACGAATTAAAAGATAGATTAGGTTTTAAATTTAGGATTTTACCTGATAACACTTGTACTCTCACAACCATTTTTAATAGTAAGACTACTTCTATTACTTTTGAAGATTTAAAATTAGATTATACAAGAATTGATATCCTAGACGAAAGTTATGAAGAAATAAAAAATATAATTTCTACTGTAAAAGCTGGCAAAAGATTTGATGGTAAAGATTTTACAAATGGAAAAATTAAATAAACAAAAAGAAGAGGTTAAAGCTCTTCTTTTTTATTACATTATATTGGTATAAACTAATCCTATCATATATAGAATATATGCTGTAACATATACTGCTCCTTGCACTCTGCCTAAATGATTTTTCACCCCAATATATGGGCATATCAAAAGTAATATTGATGCAACAAGTAGCACTAACATATCAGTATTATACGAAATGTCATAAACTATTGGTGAAATCGCAGCAGACGCGCCAATTACTAAAAGTATATTAAATAATTGTGAACCAATTACATTTCCAATAGCCATATCTGTATCGCCTTTATATGTAGCTGTAACCGACGTTACAAGCTCTGGCAAGCTTGTGCTTATTGCAACTATTGTTAAACTAATTAAAGTCTCGCTAATTCCAAGAATTTCTGCAATACTTACCGCATTATCGACAACTAAGTCTCCACCTATCTTTAAACCTACAATTCCAATTACAATCGCTCCTAAAGACTGTATTGTTGGAACAATCTTGACTTCTCTTCGGTCTCTTGTTCCCTCTTCTTTATCAAACTCATCTCCTCTTTTTGCCATTATCAAATTATATACAATAAATAATGCACAAAAAGAAAGTAATATAAAGCCCTCCACTCTAGAAACCTTACTAAAGCTTGACATTCCTGTATTACACATCAAGAAAAACATAACAGTTGCAATAACTGTCATTGGTGCTTCGAAAATCCTCGTTTCCTTTTTCATTTCTAGTGGGCGAATAACTGCACACATTCCAAGTATCAACATTAAATTTGATATATTACTTCCAACAACATTCCCAATAGCAATATCAGAATGACCTTCCAAAGCTGATGTTAAACTAACTACAAGCTCTGGCAAAGACGTTCCTATTGAAACAATGGTAAGTCCTATTACGATTTCTGGAATATGAAATTTATGTGCTATATTGCTTGCTCCTTCAACCAAGAAGTCCGCTCCTTTTACAAGCAGTAAAAATCCCAATAGTATAAGGATTATACTAACTACCATATTATCACCTCAAAAATAAGTATCTGCTTTTCAATAACAGATACTTATTATACATTAATATTTATAATTTTTCAATAGCTACTAATTATTTTGTTTGATACCAACTAACTCCTTCTTCAACATCTACTAGAAGAGGCACTGATAATTTTGCAGCACTTTCCATTGATGTTTTAAGTAATTCTTTTACTTCTTCTTTTTCATCTAAATATGTTTCAATCAAAAGCTCATCATGAATTTGTAAAACTATCTTTGATTTCAAATTTCTTTTCTTTAATTCGTTAAAAACTTTTACCATAGCAATTTTCATAATATCAGCTGCTGTTCCTTGTATTGGTGTATTCATTGCAGCTCTATCACCAAACTTTCTAACCATATAATTATTAGATTTTAGTTCTGGAATATATCTTCTTCTATGATAAATAGTCTCTACATACCCCTTTTCTTTTGCCTCTTCTACTATATCTTCCATGAATTTCTTTATTCCGCTATATTTTGCTAAATATTGGTCTATATACTTTTTAGCTTCATTTCTTTTAATATCAATCTGCTCTGCTAAACCAAATTCGCTAATTCCATAAACAATACCGAAGTTTACAGCTTTTGCCCTACTTCTCAATTGCTTAGAAACTTTATCAAGTGGCACATCAAAAACTTGTGAAGCACAGATTGCATGAATGTCTGCATCTTGATTAAAAGCATCTACCATGATTTCATCTTTTGACATATCTGCTAGTACTCTAAGCTCAATTTGAGAATAATCTGCATCTATAAAAATTTTATCTTCACTATCAACTTTGAAGAATTTTCTAATCTTTTTACCCATCTCTGTTCTAGTTGGAATGTTTTGTAAATTAGGCTCTGTACTACTAATTCTACCAGTTGCTGTAACTGTTTGGTGGAAATAAGTATGCACTCTACCTGTCTTTTCGTTAATATAAGGCACCATTCCTTCTACGTAAGTAGAGTTCAATTTCATAAGTTTTCTATATTCTAAAATTCTTTCAATAATTGGGTGCTGATCCTTTATTTTTTCTAAAGTTTCAACATCTGTGCTATACCCACTCTTAGTCTTCTTTACTACTGTTAAGCCAAGTTTTTCAAATAACAATTCTCCAAGCTGTTTTGTTGAATTGATATTAAATTCTTCACCTGCTAATTTATAAATATCAATTTTATATTCTTCAATGCTTTTCTTTAATTTCTCACCAAATTTTATAATTTCTTTTTGATCAACATATATGCCTTGATATTGCATATCAGCAAGCACTTCAGCTGCTGGCATTTCTATTTCTTTAAAAAGGTTTAATGAATTTATTTTCTCTAGCTCACTAGTTAAAATCGGCTCTAATTTTGAAATTATATAAGCATTTATTCCAATATCTACATCAGTCTTTTCCTCTTGTGGCTCATCAAATAAACTTGTTTGTTCCTCTTTTACTTCTTTCTTATTATATTCTGTAATATCTAAGTCTAAGTACTGTCTTGCAAGCTCTGCAAGACTATAAGCATTTGAAACTGAGTTTAATAAGTAACCTGCTATACGTATATCATACATAAGATTAACTGGATTTATCCCATTTTCTTTTAAAATAATATAATCTACTTTTTGCTCATATCCGAACTTTTAAAATATCCTTATTCTCAAAAATAATTTTTATATAATCCTTATTTGTCTCAAAGTCTAAAACATATACCATATTATCTTTAGCTAGATATACATTTTTAATTTCTTGTTTTATAATTAAATTTTTGTTACTATTAACTTTTTCAAAGAAATAATAAATATTTTTCTCTTTACTAAAAAGCTCTTCTGTTTCTTTACTAGAAATACTTTTCATTTCAAATAAATCTTCTAAGCTTTGAGTAGGTATATCCTCGTTTTCTAATCCAAAACGTTCGATAAATTTATTAAATCTTAAAGTTTTAAATAATTCTAAAACTTTTTTCTTATCCCATTCAACAATTTCAAATTTGGACAAATCTTTTTCAATTGGGCTATCTACATCGATAGTTCCAAGCGTTCTTGAAAGATATGCAAGTTCTTTATTATTAACTAAATTCTCAAGAAGTTTACCTTTTACAGTTGCTTCTCCTGATTCTATTTTTGCATATAAATTATCAATATCTCCATATTCTTTTATTAAGTTTAGAGCAGTTTTTTCACCGACTCCCGGAACTCCTGGAATATTGTCAGAACTATCTCCCATAAGTCCCTTTACTTCAATAAGTGCTTTTGGCTCTATCCCATAAGTCTCAATTATCTTTTCTCTATCAAAATTTTCTGTTTCAGTTTTACCTTGTTTAGTTCTAGGAATTCTAATAATAGTTTTTTCAGTAGCAAGTTGAAAAGAATCTCTATCTCCTGTAAGTAGTACAACTTCTAGACCATTTGACTCACCGAAACGAGAAAGTGTACCTAAAATATCATCTGCTTCATACCCTTCTTTTGTAAGTACAGCTATATTCATTGCAGATAATACTTCTTTTATTATTGGCATTTGACTTGCAAGCTCATCTGGCATACCATGTCTTGTGCCTTTATATTCTTTATACATTTCATGCCTTTTAGTTGGTGCTTTTAAATCAAAAGCTACTACCATATACTTAGGTTGTAAGTCTTCTACTAATTTGAACATAATTGTTAAAAAACCATAAACTGCATTTGTATATGTTCCATCTGCTGTTTGTAACATCTTACTTCCCATTATTCCATAAAATGCTCTATTTAAAATACTATTTCCATCTATTACTACTAACTTATCCAAATTCTTCCTCCTTTGAACTATTGCTACTTGCATTTTATCACATAAAAGATTTTTTTTCTATAACATTTACAAATCTTTTATTGCTGGTCCTTCAATTACTTTTCCGTCTTTTGAAAATCTAGAGCCATGGCAAGCACAATCCCAAGTATCTTCTAATGGATTCCAAGATAAAGTACAGCCTAAATGAGTACAAGTTGGGTTTGGTGTATCTTTTACTTTTCTTAAAATAATTCCATTCCCACTTTCTTTTAGCATATTAGCTAGTTCATCTTTATTCTTAATCGGATTTAATCTCGAGCTTTTAAAAATATCCTCATATTTATTTTTATATCCTAGAATTTTATCAGCTATAATATCTCCTGCAATATTTGCTGTTGTAATTCCCCACTTATTAAACCCTGTTGCTACATATATATTTTTTAGTATATTGGAAAAATTTCCTATATATGCAATCTTATCCAAACTAATACAATCTTCTGCCGTCCATTGTGATAGTTTTTCAGCTTGTGGGTACATCTCTAAAACTTTATTTTCTAAAAACTTAAAAGGATCACCACATATCCCTGTTCCTGTTTTATAATCTCCACCTACAATTTGTAATAAGTTTTTACCATTAGCTTTAACTGTTCGGAGTGAAATTGTTGGAAGCTCAGTATTTATATAATATCCATCAGTATTTAGCTCTGTTTTTGTATCGAAAACCATTGAAAAAGAAGTTGACTGATACATCTTCAAAAAATAATAACCAGGAAAATTTATTATAGGATATCTTGTGGCTATCACTACATATTTTGTAGTAATGCTAGCTTTTTCTGTACTTACAATATATTCTTTATCCCTTTCTTCAATATCAATAACTTTAGAATTTTCAAATATCTTTCCACCTTTATTAATTATAGCTTGAACTAAACCATTTATATATTTTACTGGGTCAAATTGTCCCTGATTATCAAGTCTTACTGCACCTACTATATCAATTGGCAAATCTATTTTAGTAGTTAGCTGGTTTGGGATACCTAATCTTTTACAATATTCTGCTTCTTGCTTAAGCTTATCCATATCCTTGCCATCTTTAGTAAAAACATAGGCAGATTTCTCTTCAAAATCGCAATCGATATTTTCCTTTGCAATAATCTCTTTTATGTTTTTTAGAGCATTTTCGTTTGCTTCAAAATATCTTCTTGCATAATCTTCGCCATTACTTTCATATAAATATTTATATATCAATCCATGCTGACTAGTAACCTTTCCAGTATTTCCACCAGAAGTATGTGATGCAATTAAATCTCTATCTAAAACTGCAACAGTTTTACCTTGATTTACTAAATTGTAGGCTGTTGATATTCCGTGCAAATCCTGCTCCTATAATACATACATCTACACTTAAATCCTCTTCTAAACTTTCAAATTTACACTTTCCCTCTTTATTCCAAAAACTTTTCATAACACCTCTCATAATATTTTATTTCTAATATTATGATGTTATAAAAAAGGTATTTTTATACAGAAATTTCCAATAAAAAAGAACTATTAAGCTACACTTAATAGTTCAATATAAATATATTCATTTTATCTATCATCATCTCTTTGAAATCTATCAAAATCATGATCTGTCATACCTCTAGGTTTTTGACCAGTCCATTTACTTGCTTCAAGGTCTTCTCTTCTTCTGCTACCTTGTTCACTTTGTTTAGTAAGGTCTGCAAGTCTTCCAGATAAGCTAGCATGCATACTTTGTAATTCTGATAAACTCTTCCTTTGCAAACTATAAGTAGATGTATTTGCTATATTCCAAACACTACTATCAAAACTGTTAATTTTTTGTATTCTACCTGCTAAATCAACTATTTGTGATGCTAGCATTGATTTTTCCATACTATCATCTCTTTGTACTGTTTGTTCTTTCTTTTCTCCCATACCTAAAAATTTTTTTATACTATCTAACATTCCCATAATTTTTTCTCCTTTGTTTCTTATAATATTTACCATACATTTACATTATACCACAAAAAGACAAGAAAGTCAAAAATACCAGCCTTATGACTGATATTTTTCTTTATCTTTTTCAATTTTGGTAGAATATCTGTCTTGTTCTGACCAAATGCAACCGGCAGTATTTTTGCATATACAAACCTAGCTCACGTGCTTTGTTTTGTCCTTCACGAAAGCCTACTCTAAAATCTCTATATAAAAATTCTATACCATATTTTTCTGCAAGCTTATTTGCAACTTGGATTATTGCTTCATGGTTTTGATATGGACTTACTAAAAGAGTAGTAGTAAAAGCATCATATCCATTTTCTTTGGCATATTTTGCTGTTTGATCCAAACGAACTCTATAGCAATAGTCTTTACATCTATTGTATAAATCATTTATAGTATTTTTGCAAAATTCTTCTAATCCATAGTTCTCATTTATTATAAGTTTAATATTAATCATCTTACTATATTCAATTAAAGTATCTCGTCTTGTTTTATACTCAATATATGGGTGAATATTAGGATTAAACCAATATAAATCTGGCTCTATGTCTTCACTCCTTAAGCTGTCTATACAATATACACTACAAGGCGCACAACAAGTGTGCATTAATAATTTCATTTATTTACCCCTTTCATAGTATTGAAAATATAGTAGCAAAAATCGCTATGCAACCAATACTATATAAACTCGATAATATTCCTATCAACCATTTTATCTTCTTTCTATTAGTACTTTCAAACAATTTTCCTATATAAATCATACTAAGTATGAATAAAATTCCTATATATCTTGAATGCATTGTACAACTAAATGGAAGAGAAAGATTAAAAGCTATAAAACTTACAACCCACGCAACATATGTCGTAGCAAGCATTTTGTATATAGTATTTTTAGTCAAAAATTTTATCATACTAATTAAAGAAATGATTACCAAAGCTACTGTTAAAATTCTCATAGAATTTAAAATTAAGTCTGATAAAAAATAAGTATTGGCTGAAAATAACAAAGAAGAATTTATTACATAAGCCCAAACATTACTAGCATTAAAAGCTAAATACTGTGCAAAAAATTCATTATTTATTAGCCAACGATTTACAAAATCTATATGTTCCACCGCTAAGCTTGGCAGAGCTTCTACTACTCCAAAAGGTGGTTGTCCAAATTTTATAGCATTTCTAATTGGATACCAAAAAACTAATGGTAATGATATTATACTAAATACTAATCCATATTTTATTAACTTTTTGACAAAGTCCATATCATCAATATTTTCTGACATCTTCATAAGATATGTCACAAGTAGTGGTAGCGCCATAACTATGATAGATATTTTTGTAGACGCTCCAGCACCTATAACTAATGCTAAAAATACTGTTAACTTCATGCTAGGTAGCTTATACCATTTTATCAAAATCCAAATACTTGCAAGTGTACATAAAGTAACTAGTGGGTCATTATTAATAAGTCTTGATAAATATATTAATAAAGGATTGAAAGATGCCAACATCATTACTATTAAGCTTCCTCTATCTGTAAACTCTAATTCTTTTGTAATTTTATAAATAACAATTAAAATCAATATTGAATATATAAATGCAGGGAATTCTGCCATTTCTAGTTTAAACTCATTATCAGCTCCAAACAAATCGCAAATTCTCATAACTCCTGCTGTAATATAATGATGTAATGGTGGATGGTAACCTTGATTGCTATTACTTTCTAAAAGTCTACCTGTTTGATATATTCTTACTAAATACTCTAAATTACCATTTTCTTTGATATGTTTCCTATCGATTTCCATTATATCATCATAAGTAAGGTCATTAACAGTCTCTTGTTCAATTCCTAAGTCATATTGTAATTGGTATACCTTAGCTTCTAACATATAACAGCCTCTAATCAATATACCAATTAAAACAACTAATAATATCAAGATTTTGGTTTTATTTCTTTGTTTCGTGATATTCATTCTCAGTGTTTACACTCCAAATATTTTCTTTTGATTTTTTACCTGATTTAATATTTTTGACAGCTTCAATTGCTGTTGCCATTGAGTGATCCATGTTGTTATATCTATGTTGACCATTTCTACCAACACAATATAAATTCTCATAATTATCTAAATACTTTATAAGCTTGTCCATATCTTTGTAAGTATCGAAATATGCAGGATATGCTTTTTTTACTTTTTCCTCATGATATGCAAGTACATCAGCATCTTCAATTAGTCCCATTGAAACTAACTCTTTTGCTGCAAAAGAAGTAAATTCTTTTTCTGTCATTTTCCATAGTTCATCACCTTCATTTGCGAAATACTCAACACCTATCCAAACTGTATTTTCGATATCTTTTACTAAATATGGAGACCAGTTATTGAAAATCTGAATTCTTCCCATCTTAACTTCTGGCTCTTGAACATATATCCAACAATCTGGAACTATATTGCCAATTGTCTTCATATTCGTTTTGTTCTTAAGATTTAATTTTTTAACCAATAAACCTGCGGTAATAAAATCCCTGTAAGGCAAACCTTCTGCAATTGATAAAGCTTCTTTATCAGCTGCTTGTTTTGAGTTCATAGCAACTACTAAATCTTTAACAGGCATTGATGATATAAAAATATCTCCGTCGATTTCTTTTATAACATCTCTTACTACACACTCTACTGAAACAATTTTTCCGTCTTTTATAGTTATTCCACTAACTTCGTGATCTTTTAAAATTTTTCCACCACGTTTTTCAACTTCTTCAGCTAAAGTCTCCCATAATTGTCCTGGTCCAAATTTTGGATACCAGAATTGTTCTATAAGTGATGTTTCAACTTCTTTACTATTAATTCTAAATAATTTTTTAAAACCATTTTTCAAAACTGCTGAAATTGATACCCCTTTAACTCTTTGTGCTCCCCAATCAGCAGAAATTTGTGAAGGGTGACGTCCCCATAATTTCTCTGTATATTTTTCAAAAAACATACTATATAAAACTTTTCCGAATCTATTTATGTAGAAGTTCTCCAAAGAATCTTCTGGCTTTTTAACAAATATACATTTCAAATAACTAAAACCAGCTTTGATGGTGCGAACTAGTCCCATATTTGTAAAAGTTTCTAATTTTAAGCTAATTGGATAATCAAAGAATTTCTTTAAATAATAAATTCTTGAAACTCTATCCCTTACTAACATAACTCTATCATCTGTTTCTGGATTTGGTCCACCTACTACTAAAGGCTTTTGCCTTTCTAATTTCTTATCATCAAAAGAATTCTCACCTTGTAATGGCATAAGCTCTTTCCAAAAGTTCATAACTTCTTCGTCTTTTGAGAAAAATCTATGACCCCCTAAATCCATTCTATTGCCATCAACATTTACAGTTTTAGAAATTCCACCTATACGATTATCTGCTTCTAAAATTATAACTTCATATTCCCCATTATTTTCTTTTAATAGTTCGTATCCTGCTGTTAGTCCAGCAGGTCCTGCTCCAATTATTATTACTTTTTTCATTTTTTAATCCTTTCAATTTACTCCCAAAAGTCTATCGTATATTTTAACTCATAATATTCCTCAGGTGAATATGTTTGCATATATGACTTTTCTGAAATAATCCCACTAAATATATTGATTAAAATTACATATATTGTTATATAACCAAATAATTTTCTCATAATCACTTTTGTCTCTTCATGTTTATATAATCTACAAAGCTCAATAAACACACAAATTCCTGCGATAATAAGTAGCCACGCATAATCTAGCATATATCTTTGCATACTTCCCCCCATGCAAATGCTAACTATGCATATAAGCAGTCCGAACAGCCATAACAGTTGTTGTAAAATACAATAATCTCTTATTATCTGTTCTTTTCCACATCTTATAAATTCCAAAAATAAACAAGCATATTGGAACCATTGCAAATAGACCACCCATTACATTTTCTATGTAATAATATCCATAAAAAGTTAATAAATTATTGTGATATATCATAAATGGAAAATTTGGTAAAAAATGTGGTATACTAAACAAACTACATACTATTCCCATTCCAACTGTCATAGGTCTATTATCTAAATTTTTCATATCATTTATCGTAAGCTGATATCCTGCTCCAAACTCAAAAATACTTCCAAACCTTATGTAATTATAATACATAAGTGCAAGACCTATGCCTAAATAAGGTATCGCTACAGCCAAAATATTTTTTAAAATATCTTTTTTCTCTTTTACATTTTTTATAAAAATCATTATTAGTATTGGCAAAAATACTAATGATGTAAGTAGCTGTGTTGGTCTGCAAGCTACTGATAAGCTTAAAAACAATGATGCCAAAAACATATATCTATACTTTTTATTTTCATTTTCTAAAATGCAGAATACGAAATTAATTCCAGTAACTGCAAAAAATAGTGCTGATATAATCGATAATTCGTAAAATCTAGGTATTCCATTTACCCATAAAATCTGACTTCCGAATAATAACATAATAAAACTAAAAACCATAAACTTAAATGGTACTTCACTAAAATACCTTTTGAAAATATGCTTAATTAGACTTTTTAAGCTTATAGCAGTAAGTATCGAAAATATTAGTACAACTGCTGGCGTACCTATATAATTTCCTGTAATTAAATGATATGGAAGCATTAAAATCGCAGGTAGTATACCAAAGTATACATAATACTTACCTTGAAAATAAGCTACATCCCAAAGATAATCTGAACCTCTTTTTAATCCTGCTCGAGTACGTTCTCCGCCATCATAAGGATTTTCTAAACTCTTAAGTTCGTCACTTGGCTCTCTTTCTAAATGTACTTGACCTTTCGATAAAGCATGGACAAAATCCACTGAATAAAAATCTTCTATTTCATCTGGATTTATACTATATTGATTTATTAAGCAAGTTATTAAAACAAATACGCATAAAACAAAAATAAGAGTAAGTTCTTGTTCAAAATTCTTTATTGAGTATGGTATTTTATAACATTCTAATGTTTTTAATAAATACACAAATGTTATAATTCCAAAAAGTACAATAACTCTTGCTAGGTTAAACTCAAAAGGTATTTTCTCATTTATTGTTACTTTTTCTACTTCTGCTAATTCTGAAAACACTTTTATACCAATAAGTTTAGACTCTCCAGATAAATAGCAAGGTATATACTGGCTTTTCTCAGAAGTCATAATATATTTCTTCTTTGGTAAATCCTTTAGCTTAGAACTTGTAGCATCTGTATAAAACACTTGATAATCTACATTTTCCAAAGTATTAAGTTCTAAATGTATAGTTTTAACCTCAGTGTTTATATTATCAATTTCTATGTAAATCTCGTCTTCTGCTGTATTTATAGCCTCTAAATTCTCTTTTGCATATTCTATCTTTGAATTGCTACTTAAAACTCTATATGAATTTACGTTAAACAGTGTAAGCTCTAGCATTACAACTATTAATAATATTATTAAAAGTTTTTTCTTCATTATTTTTCCTTTAATTATTATTATATTCTAAACCTAAATGTTCATAAGCAAGTGGTGTAACTGTTCTTCCTCTTGGAGTTCTAGCCAAAAATCCAATTTGCATTAAATACGGCTCATATACATCCTCAATAGTCTCAACTTCTTCATTAACAGTTGCAGCAAGTGTTTCAACACCAACTGGTCCACCTGTATATTTAAAAATTATTGTCTCTAATATTTTCTTATCTGTACCGTCTAATCCCAAGTCGTCAATCTCTAATCTATCTAACGCAATTTTTGCAATCTCTAAAGTAATATTTCCATCACCTAAAACTAAAGCGTAATCTCTAACACGTTTTAATAATCTGTTTGCAATTCTTGGTGTTCCCCTTGAACGTTTTGCAATTTCCACAGCTGCATCTTTATCAATTTTTATCTCTAAAATATCACTTGACCTTCTAACAATTGTAGTTAAGTCTTTTTCAGAATATAATTCTAGTCTTGACACAATACCAAATCTATCTCTAAGTGGTGTCGAAAGTGAACCTGCTCTAGTAGTTGCCCCTATTAAAGTAAACTTTGGAAGATCTAATCTAATTGACCTTGCGCTTGGTCCCTTACCAATTATAATATCTAGGCTATAATCCTCTAAAGCTGGATATAAAATCTCTTCAACACTTTTATTCATTCTATGAATTTCATCTATAAATAAAACATCAAATTCTGAAAGATTTGTAAGAAGTGCCGCTAAGTCTCCTGGTTTCTCAATTGCTGGACCTGAAGTTATTCTAATATTTGAGTTCATCTCGTTTGCAATAATATTAGAAAGAGTAGTTTTTCCAAGTCCGGGAGGTCCATATAATAAAACATGGTCTAATGCCTCTCCTCTTTTCTTAGCAGCTTCTATATATATTTTCATATTTTCTTTTACTTTATCTTGTCCGATATATTCACTTAAAGTCTTAGGTCTTAGTGATGTTTCCATCACTTCTTCATCATCATTATGAATAGTAGGAACTAATAAATTCTCTTCGTCCATAGCCATTTCCTTTACTAAACTTTATATTCAAAATTCTCCATAAAATCAAATAATTCTCTTACTCTTTTCAAAGTATATATTGCACTCTTTTGATGTGGACATTTTGGTGGCGCTTCTATCAATTCATTTTTATAGCAATTCTTCTGTATTTTATAAATCAAATATCTGCAATCCATATAAGTGTAATATATCTGGAAGCCATTGTCTAAGTCTTCCCAAAACATTTCGAAAGTATAATTTTTCTCCAATTTCTTTCTCCTTATTTTATCATTTCGTCAAATTCAGCTTCTGATATAACTGTTACTCCTAAATCTCTAGCTTTTGTAAGCTTACTTCCACTATCTTCTCCAGCAAGTACATAGCTCGTTTTTTTAGAAACAGAGCTTGAAGTTTTACCGCCGAATTTTTCAATAATTTCTTCTGCATCTTTTCTTGAATATTTATCTAATGCTCCTGTTAGTACAAATATTTGACCATCAAATCTATTATCTGCACCTTCTTCATCTTCTTGTACAAAATTAACTCCAGCATCTCTCAACTTTAAAATCAAGTCTTTTGTCTGTTCTTCTTTGAAGAAATTATATAAGCTTTCTGCCATAATTTCTCCAACATCATCTGTTTCTTTCAAATCTTCTAAACTAGCATTCATTAAATTATCTATATTTTTATATTTCTTAGATAGCCCTTTTGCAGCTTTTACACCAATATGTCTAATACCCAAACCATTTAATACTCTATAAAATTCGTTATTTTTACTTTCTGCAATACTATCTACTAAATTTTGTGCAAATTTTGTTCCGTTTTGTTTTAAAGAAGCAAAATCCTCTAATTTCAAAACATATAAATCTGCAATATTTGATATCATATTACGATTTAACAACTCATCAATAATGCTTTCTCCAAGTCCTTTTATATTCATTGCTTCTCTTGAGGCAAAATGAATAATATTTCTATATTGTTTTGCAGGGCACTCTACACCCATACACCTAACTGCTGCTTCACCTTCCTCACGAATAGCAATTGCTCCACAAACAGGGCATCTTCTAGGCATTTGAAAAACTTTTTCTATCCCTGTTCTTTTTTCAGTAACTACTCTTACAACTTCTGGAATAACATCTCCAGCTTTTTGTATGATGACTCTATCACCAATTCTCAAATCTTTTTCTTTTATAAAATCTTCATTGTGAAGTGTTGTCTTAGAAATAGTTGAACCTGCAACTTTAACTGGCTCTAATATTGCCATTGGTGTTATAGCACCAGTTCTACCTACTTGGCAAATAATATCTTTTAATAAAGTTTCTTTCGCCTCTGGTGGATACTTATAAGCTATTGCCCACTTTGGTGTTTTAAAATTTGTACCTAGAATTTCTCTATGAGCTAAATTATCCACTTTAATAACAGCTCCGTCAATACCGAAAGTAAGCTCTTCCCTTTGCTCACCTATTTTCTCAATTTCTTCAATAGCTTTTGTAATTGTGTCACAAGGTTTTACTACTGGATTTACATTAAAACCTAACTTTTTAAGATATTCTAGTGATTCATAATGTGATGTAAATTTTATAGTATCACTTTTTTGAACATTAAAAATATAAATATCTAACGGTCTTGAAGCTGCAATCTTACTATCTAATTGGCGAAGTGAACCGAGCTGCCGCATTTCTTGCATTAGCAAACAGTGGCTCTTCATTTTCTTCACGCTCTCTGTTCATTTCTTCAAATTCATTTTTTCCTATGAACACTTCTCCACGAACCGTGATATCTATATTTTCAGTTAATTTTTTTGGAATATGTTTTATAGTTTTTAAGTTTTCTGTAATATCTTCACCAACAAAACCATTACCTCTAGTTGCACCTCTAACAAACACACCATTTTTATATTCTAAGCTTACAGATAAACCATCTATCTTTGTTTCTACAACATAACTAGGCTTTGTTTCTAAAGTTTTACATACTCTTTCATCAAAAGCAATTAATTCATCAAAATCAAAAATATCTTGCAAACTTTGAAGTGGAACTTCATGTTCTACCTTATCAAAACCTTCTTTTACAGTCCCACCAACATGTTGTGTTAGTGAACTTGAACTTACAAACTCAGGAAAATCTTTTTCTAAGTTTCTTAGTTCTAACATAAGCATATCATATTCAAAGTCACTAATTTCTGGGTCGTCATCATCATAATACTTTGTCGCATAATATGCTGTTAATTTATTTAATTCGTCAATACGCTTTTTAGCTTGTTCTTTATTCATAATTTTTATCCTTTTGTAAATCTAAAATTATACTAATATTTATATAACATCTATGTTATGTTACTTTAATTTCTCGACTTAGCTTTGTTGTTACGTTTACACAGAAATTTTACATCACTGCGGTCAGCGCCCTCACGTGACAAGCACCTGAGATTCCCTAACCTTGTTCTTAAAATTTCTAAACGTGTGCACTACACGTCATCACCAAGTCTCCTAATTAAAGCAACATACATATCATTTCATTATAAATCACATAAATTGTATGTTATATGTATTAAAAGAACAAGCAAAGGACGGAATGTAATGAGTGTATTAGAATCTTTTATGAAAGAGGTCAGGGAATCTCATAGCAAAGCGGACATGAGGGCGCTGACCGAAAGAATTAAAGATTCTACATGAATGTAATGACAGAGCTGAGCGAGTGATTTTTATACATATAACAATAATACTTTAGTCTTGAAATAATGATTTACTTCCTTTTAAATAGTTCCAACCTGAAAAAATTGTAGCTATAACAGAAACAGCCATAAATATGCTACCTAATAAATTAATTCCATATTGTATAGGAGTAGCAGGGATTAAGAAACTACTTTCAAAAGCATTTTGTGCATTTGTTGTTAGTTGTATAAATTGGAAAAAAGCAAAAGGTGTAGCAAACATCAAAATTATAGCTATCATTTGAGTAACTGTTTTTATTTTACCCCAAATTGAAGCTGCTATAACCTTACCTCCTTTTTCTACTGCAATTAGTCTATATCCTGAAACTAAAAATTCTCTTGTTAAAACGATAGCAGGTATCCAAGCTGGAATTCTTTCAAATTCTACTAACATTACTAATGCTGATAGAACTAAAATTTTATCTGCTAATGGATCTAAAAATTTTCCCAAAGTTGTCACTAAATTATTTTTACGAGCAATATATCCATCTAAGAAATCTGTAAATGAAGCGATTATAAAAATCGCATTCATTATCCAGAATTTAGTCGCAACACCAAGAAATTCTCCAGGTATTGTACAATATCCTATAATTACAAATATTGGTACTAAAATTACTCTCATAATAGTTAGTTTGTTTGGTAAGTTCATTTTCATAACTTTAAATTCCTTTCACTATTGTATAGCAGTATTTTCACTACTTACAACATTAGTATTATCTATCGTATTTTCTACTGTGTTAGTATCATTTCCACCTTCGATAGTATCTAAAATATTACCGAATTTATCAATTAATTCCTCAACAGGAGTACTATCTCCTTGTTCTTTTTTCAGTTTTTCCTCTTCTTCAAGTTCTTTCTTTCTAGTTGCTTCTAATTGCTTAATTAAATTCTCTAATCTGCTTATATCTTTACCCATCATCTCAAAATCATTTGAATCTTTTGATTGTTGTAAATTGTTATTTGCTCTAACTATTGCATCTATTAATGTATTTATATCTTCACTATCTATGAATTCAAAATCTACCGCATAGTCTGTAAATAAATTCTCTAAAGCTTCTGCCAAGTTATTTCCAATTGCAACTGTGTTTCCAGATGCAACTATAACTTTCTTAAGCACTGGAATTTCCTCTTCTTCATTAAGCATTACTTGATATACAGGCTCTACATAAAGAAGTGTATCTTCAATAGGTATAATCTTCATTTCTTTAATTAATCTAACACCTGAACTATTTAAACTTTCAAGCTCTGCTGCAATTGTAGTATCTTGATCTATTTGATTATTAAGACCTGCAATACCAGCTATATTGCTATTAGAATTGAATTTATATAAGTTAAGTGATGGTTTTCCATCTCTGTAAGTACCTACTAAATATGAGATAATACTTTGTTTTTTCTCTTTATTGAAAGTAACTACTAACCCAAGTTCTTTTTCTTTTCTATCAACAGTTTTAACAACTGTATAATATGGTTTCATTGAGGCACCTGATGTGCTAGAAGTTGTTGGTGTAATCTTCCAAACATCATCACCTCTATATAAAGTATCTTCACTAACTTCATGATACATTCCAATCATTTGTGCCTGAATTTGATATAAGAATTCAGGGTATATAAAATGCTCTGCTATATCTTCTGGTATATCTGTTTTAGCAAATAATCCTGGATAAATGTTTTCATAAGTCATTATAATTGGATCTGTTCTATCTGTTATATAAAATGTTGTTGTTCCATCATAAGCATCAACTAAAACTTTAACAGAATTTCTTATATAATTTATTTTCTCTTTTGAACCATCTTCTTTGCTGACTAAAACTGTCATTTGAGAATATGGATATTGATTTGACATTGTATATCCATCAATTACCCATATAAGTCTACCTTCTTTGCTTATAACCAAATATGGATTATCGTCATAAGTAATGTCAGGTAAAATTGTTTTTACTCTATTTAAAATATTTCTATTTGTAATTATTTTCGTATCATCAGTTATGTATGAAGAAAAGGCTAATTTCAAGTCTTTTTGGCTAATTCCAAGTACTAATCTATCCCAAAAGTTAAGTGTTAATCCTGCTTTTCCTTCATATACGTTTTCATTATAAGTTGTAGCTGTAATTGGATAGTCATATTCCTGACCAAATTTTGTATTTGTCGCTATTACGCTGTTTGTCTCTAAGCCAAAATAAATTCTTGGTTCAGTTATTTTTATATTGTCAAATTCATTTGTATAATCTGAAAGTAAATATTCTGCATAACCATCTTCATCTGCGTCTGCTACTGTACTTGCAACTATTGAATAACCATGAGTATATTTTAAAGTTCTGTTATTATAACTAATTCCGTTCTCATTTAAAATCTCTCTTGGTGTAATATAAATTAGTTTATCATTATATTCAGCAAGTCTTGTTCTATTATATCCATAATATCCTGTTGCTTCCTGATGTTCTTCCACCATACTTAAAGTAACATCTTCTGAAATAAGTGGAATATTTTTTATTAAATCGCTATTGGCTTTAATTTCCTCATCTGTTATTGTACTATATGAAGATATATCTATTTGATTTATATTTATTCCATAAGCCTCTTTAGTTTTTTCAATATTATATTTTATATATTGTTTCTCTCTATCAAGTTCGTTTGAACCTACATATACCTCTTGGAAATATACCATAACTAAAAACATACATACTAAGTAAACTGGCACTATTGCAATTGATACTACACACTGATTGAAGCTTTTTTTATTAGAATATTTCAAAAATCTTAAAACAGCAACTACGATAACAACAGCTAAAATCCTATATCCCCATAATTTTATTGTGATATCTGTAAGTCCTGCACCAGCAAGTTTTGTTTCGTCCTCATCTTGTATCGAAAGCATATCTCCTGTTAAAATATTTTGCGAATTTATAATTATATATCCTGAAAATAATATAACAACAATCAAAAGATATATAATAAGTTGTTTTAAAAATAAGCTTTTTTTAATGGTTTCGCCTTCAACACCATCAAAATATACATTAAAAGTTATAATATAATATAAAGCTGTATATACTGCTAAAGCAATAAATAATATAATCATTGTAATGATAACATTTTGTATAAATGGAAGTGTAAACATATAATAAGATATGTCAGTCCCAAACACGCCATCTGTTTTTCCAAAAACTGCCGCATTTGCAAAAGTCGCAAAAGCAGGCGCCAAAGTAACTCCACATATCATTGCAACAGCTAATGCTATAACAAAAGACAAGCTCTTGTTAGGAAGTTTTGGCATTTGTTTTTTCTCATCATCAAAAAAAGTTTTCAAACCTTTTTTAATAAATTTATTTGAAATAGAAACAATAATATATGTAATCACAAAAGAAGCAATACCAACACAAACTTTGTTAGTAACATTTCTTTTAAATACTGCTATATATTCTTTACCTATTTCTTTCATATTAAGATATTCAGCTCTAATTGTAACAATAGCTATAAAAGCAAATATTACAAGTGCTATTAAAACAAGAAGTGTTCTCAAAGTAATTTTTCTATTTTTTTCTTTTGTAGTAGTTTTTACTTCTTTTTTTACTTCTTCCATATATCCTCCTAAATTATTGCATCTAAGAATTCACTGCTATTAAATACTTCCATATCCTCTATTTGTTCACCAATGCCAATAAATTTTACTGGTATTTGGTTTTCAGCAACTATTCCTAAAACTACTCCACCTTTAGCTGTTCCATCTAATTTTGTAAGAACAATGCCTGTTATATCAGTAGTTTCTTTAAAAGCTTTTACTTGTAATATCGCATTTTGACCAGTCTCTGCATCTAATACAATCAAAACTTCTTTATCTGCTTCTGGCAACTCTCTTTGAATTACTTTATCTATTTTTAAAAGTTCGTCCATTAAATACTTTTTGTTGTGCAATCTTCCAGCTGTATCACAAATTAAAACATCTGCATTTGTTTCTTTTGCTCTAGTTATCGCATCAAATACTACTGAAGCTGGATCTGTTCCTTCTGGCTTCTTAACTAACTCTACACCAGCTCTGTTTGACCAAATTTCTAATTGTTCAACAGCAGCTGCTCTAAAAGTATCAGCAGCAGCAAGTACAACTTTCTTTCCGTCTTTTGCTAAACGATTTGCAATTTTTCCAATTGATGTTGTTTTTCCAACTCCATTTACTCCTACTACAAGTATAATTGATGGCTTTGTATTCAAGTTTAGCTTAGGCTCTGCAATATCTAGTATTTCTTTCATAATATCTTTTAAAGCTTTTTTTACGTCTTCTTCGCTTTCAATTTTTTCTCTTTTAATTTTCGTTCTTAATTTATCTATAATTGCAAGTGATGTTTCCATTCCTATATCTGAAGTAATAAGCACTTCCTCTAGCTCTTCTAACATATCTTCATCAACTTTTCTAAAAGAACTAAAAACATCTCCCAATTTATCATTTATTGAACTCTTAGTTTTTCCTAAACTATTTTTTAATTTATCAAAAAATCCCATATATCTTCCTTTCTTAAAGTGCCGATTTTTCACACAATAGTTTATCATTAAATTGCCTAAAAATCAATAGTTTTCAGACTTAAATTTCAATTCTATTTTTAAATTTTTCTTCTACCATTTCTTTTAGTCTGATATTCTCTTTATGTTCTAAGCTAGGGTCATCATTTATAATCTCCATAGCAACATTTTGAACTGTTTTTAAAATTCCCATATCTTCAAATAAATTTGCAATTTTAAATTCAGGAATACCATGTTGTCTGGTTCCAAAAAATTCACCTGAACCACGAAGTTCTAAGTCTTTCTCTGAAATTACAAATCCATCATTTGTGCTAGAAATAACTTTCATTCTTTCTTTTACAATTGCAGAATCACCTTGATATTTTAAAATACAATAAGATTGATACTCACCTCTACCTACACGACCTCTTAATTGATGAAGCTGAGCAAGCCCAAACCTTTCGGCATTTTGTACTACCATAATACTTGCATTTGGTACATTCACACCTACTTCAATAACCGTAGTTGAAATAAGTATATCAATTTCACCATTTTTAAAACGTTCCATAATTTCGTCTTTTTCTTTGGCTTTCATTTTTCCATGCAAATATTCTACTCTATACTGACTAAAAATCTTATTTTTATACTCTTCTGAAAGTTCCATTACAGATTTTGCATTTATTTCATCATTTTCCTCAACTAATGGACATACAATATAACACTGTCTACCTTCGTCTATGTTTTTTGCAATAAAACTATTAACTCTTGCTTCAAGCCTTTTTCCAACCGCATAAGTTTCTATTTTCTTTCTATTTGGTGGAAGTTCATCAATTATTGAAATATCTAAATCGCCATATAAAATAAGCGCAAGCGTTCTTGGTATTGGTGTTGCTGTCATAACTAACACATCAGGATTCTTTCCTTTTTCAGCTACGATACTTCTCTGACGTACACCAAATCTATGTTGTTCATCAGTTATAACTAAACCTAAATTTTTAAAAACAACATTTTCTTCAAGTATTGCATGTGTTCCAATAAGAATATCAATTTCACCTTTTTCAAGTCTTTCCAATATTTCAGTTTTCTTCTTTTTCGTAATTGCACTAACTAATAGCTCGCATCTTATACCTTCGTCTTTTAAAATCTCAGTAAAAGTCTCTAAATGCTGACTTGCAAGTATCGCAGTAGGAGCCATAATAGTAGCTTGATATCCACTCTTAACTGCTTTATATGCAGAAATCAAAGCTACAACTGTTTTTCCGAGAACCAACGTCACCTTGTAAAAGCCTATTCATTGGTTTTGGCTTCTCCATATCTCTATCTATTTCTTTCAAAACTCTGCCTTGAGCATTCGTTAGTTTGAAAGGTAATCGATTAATAATATCTGACATTTTAACTTTTTTATCAAAAGCAATACCTGGTTTATCTATTTCATACTTATTTTTCAAACTTAAAAGTGCAAGTTGCATTGCTAAAAGCTCTTCAAAAACAAGTCTATCTCTTGCTTTATTAAACATATCAAAACTATCTGGGAAATGTATTTGTCTTATTGCAGTATTGTTATCTAAGAATTTGAACTTATCTATCAAATATTGTGGCAAAGTCTCATCTAACTTTCCCTCTAAAGAATTAATAGCATTTTCAATAACATTTCTAATTGAATTTTGAGTAAGATTATATGTAAGAGGATATACAGGAACAATTCTGCCTGTGTTTTTAATGCTTTCAGCAGACTCAAAAACCGGTGATTGCATATCAGCTCTACCAGTTTTCTTAGATACTTTTCCATAAAATTTATATCTTTCATTTGGTTTAATAGAATTTTTTAGATATTTTTGATTGTACCAAGTAATCTGACAAGAGCCTGTTTCATCTCTTACCATAAGTTTACATATTGTAAGTCTTGGATTTGCTCTAAACTCAGTTACCTTGCCCATTGCAAAAGCAGAAATAAGGGCTTCCTCACCATCTACAAGTTCCGCAATATTTGTTACTTTCCCTCTATCTTCATGACCTCTTGGGAAATAATAAATAGCATCACCTAAAGTGTTTATTCCAATTTTTTTTAAAATTTGTGCTTTTGCTGGACCGACACCTTTTACATATTGAATATCTTTATTTAAATCGTTCATTTTTTCCTCTTTTACCTTATTAATATAGCTGTATTATATCATATCTAATACATATAAATCTAGTCAAAAAAAGCATATATCATAAATAAATATATGCTTTCTTTAAGTCTTTTTCTAAGTCTATTCATCTTCTAAATATTCAGTTGGATTATTTTCATCATACTCAATCTTAACAGTTTTTTCTCTTGTTTTTGAACCCGGTTTAATTTTTTCTTCAGTTTTAATTTTAACATCTTTTTGCTGTTTTAGTTTTTCATTTATACACTCTTCACGTGACGGTTGTTCTTCTTTTTCTTTACTACTATCTTCCATTTTCTTACTAACTATTTTATTTGCTTTTTCAATTAAATCTGGCACATAATCCATAAGTTTATCAACTGTTGATAGATGATGTATTGGCATAAGTTTTACACCATCTGGATTTACCACTAAAAATGCTACTGGATTAATTGATACACCAGCACCACTACCACCACCAAAAGGAAGTCTATATTGTACTTGCTCTTCCTTATCTTTTTTCTTGTATTCATCTATTGTCTCACCACGAAATTCACTACCACCAGCTGCAAAGCTAAAACATACTTTTGAAATTGGTATAATAACCATATTGCTTGAAGTCTCTATCGGTTCACCAATAATAGTATTTACATCCACCATATCTTGAATACTATTCATAGCGGTTTTCATAAGACCTTCTATTGGATGTTCACTCATATCTTTATCTCCTTAAATTCAAATTTATTCTTAATATGTTCATTTTTCGATAATTTATTCAATTCGAATAAAACTTTTACAATATTTACGAATTTAAAACTAGCAATTAAATCCAAATAAACTGCTATATTATCTCTATTTTCATATAATGGTGTTATTATAAACTTATGCTTGTTTGGATTATATTTCGTTATACCTTTTTGCAATATAAAGCTTATTGCAGTAGATATAGCAAAAGTTAAAAAAGAAGTAATTAGTGTGCTTTCTGTTCCAAGTCTTACATTAAGATTTACCTTTTCAAATCTCATTGATAATAGTTTTATATTATCTTTTAATACTTGCTTGTCTAATTCAATAGCATCTTTTCTAATCATATTTTGAAAAAATTTCGTTTGTTTTAAGTTCTTATAAGTAATACTAAAATTTAAAAATTTGATTTTATCTTCTTCAAAAGTTATGCCAATAATTTTAAGCTTTCCATAAAGATATAAACCAACTCTTATTTGATAATTATTTTTAGCTTTCACTTTGCCATTCATCTCAAATTCTAGACTATTTACTACAATTTTTAGTTTGCTAAAAACAATACCCAAACTTATAAATAAAATTAAAAACAAGATAAAAAAAGATAAAACTATCATCGCCTTCTCCTTAACACAATAATAGTTTTATCTATCTTACTTTTTTTATTCACTTTTCTCTTTTATTTTTGAAACTACTATATCTCCAAAAAGTTTTTCTTGATCTGTATTTACTTTACTTCTTCTACTTAGTTCTAACACTCCAGAAAAAGCTGTAACAACTTCGATTTTTGGCTTCTCAGATAGTTTAAATAATGAACCGAAAATGAATTTAGGTCTTTTAGACAACTCTTTAAAAATTTCCTTTACTTTGTCTGCAACCGTAAAAGTCTCATACATTGCAATTTTCTCTATATTTTTAGCATTTTCGTTTTTCTTATTCTCGTTTCTTTCTACAAGCTCTCTATATCTTTCAATAATATCCTCAGGTACATATTTTTTCTCAATAGTTTGTTTTGGAAGTTCTATATTATCTGGTAATTTATAAAACCTTTTTGAGAATTCTTCCATATTTGCCCTAAATACTTTACTGATTTCTTTATATTTCTTATACTCAATAATTCTTCTTAAAAGCTCTTCTTCTGTAAGTTCTGCCTCATCTTCAACTGTCTTAGGAAGTAAGCTTTTTGACTTTAATAAAATAAGTGTTGTTGCCATAACTACAAATTCACTTGCAACCTCTAAATTAAGCTCTTCTTGCTGTTTTAGAAATGCAATATATTGCTCTGCAATATCACTAATCTTAACTTCATAAATATCCATTTTATTCTTGTCTATTAAGAACACAAGCAAATCTAATGGACCTTCAAAATTATCAAGTCTTAATGCATATTTATTTGTTTCGAGTGATAATAAGTTGTTCATTGCTCCTCCCAAGTTCTAATCAAATACTTTGACCGCTTTCATAGTATATCTTTAAACCTATGAAATGTCAAGGTCATCTATTGCAATACTAATACTCTCACTCATAAAACCTTTTTGAAATAAATATTTTTTGATGTCATTTAACTCTTTTTTTCCTAAGTTTTTTTCAATAAGTTTTTTAGCTGAGTTTATCTCGTACTCTAATAACATCTCTCTATTATCGCAAATATATTTATCTAAGGCGTGTCTATCCACGCCTTTTCCTGATAATTTGTATGAAATTTCTTTTATTGACATACTCTTTAGAGCTAAAAACTCATTTATACTTCTTTCAATATATTCTTCTTCATTAATATAATTTTGTTCTTTGAAGTACTCAATAACATCTTCTAATAAGTCCTGATTTTCATTTGCAAATTTTTGTCTTACCTCATTTGCAGTTCTTTTTTTATAAGTAATATATTTAAAAACTTTCGCTTTTAAATCATCTAATGCAATTATCTCTTCAGTTATTTTAAAACCTTCTTTACAACCGCCCATATTACTCCTCTTCCGGCTCTTTTTCTTCCTCTTCATCTGGCTCGCCATCTACTAAAGCATTTTCAAATGCTTTTTCATAATTGTCTCTAATTTTCTTTTCAAGTTCGTCCATAATTTTTGGATTTTCAGTCAAATATCCTTTAACATTTTCTCTACCTTGACCAATTCTGTCACCATTATAACTAAACCAAGAACCACTCTTTTCAACTATATTTAATTCAACTGCAAGGTCTAAGATACTTCCTTCTCTTGAAATACCTTTACCATATACAATATCAAATTCAGCCTCTCTAAATGGTGGAGCAACTTTGTTTTTAACAACTTTTACTCTTGTTCTGCTTCCAACAACATTTCCATCTTGTTTGATATTTTCAATTCTTCTAATATCCATTCTAACAGAAGAATAGAATTTTAATGCTCTACCACCTGGTGTTGTTTCAGGATTACCAAACATAACACCAACTTTTTCTCTTAATTGATTTATGAAAATAATAATCGCATTTGTTTTATTAATAGCACCAGCTAATTTTCTTAAAGCTTGTGACATAAGTCTTGCTTGTAAACCAATATGAGAATCTCCCATATCTCCATCAATCTCTGCCTTTGGTACTAAAGCAGCAACAGAGTCTACTACTATAATATCAATAGCTCCACTTCTAATCAATGCTTCAGCAATCTCTAAAGCTTGTTCACCAGTATCAGGTTGTGCTACTATCAAGTTATCTATATCAACACCAATTTTCTTTGCATATCCTGGATCTAATGCATGCTCTGCATCTATAAAAGCTGCTTCTCCACCTTTCTTTTGTGCTTCTGCAACTGCATGTAATGCAAGTGTTGTTTTACCAGAAGACTCTGGTCCAAATATTTCTATAATTCTTCCCTTAGGAATACCACCTATTCCTAGTGCTATATCCAAGTTTAAAGCTCCAGTTGAAATCGCTTCAACATTCATTGAAGTAAAGTCTCCAAGTTTCATAACTGAACCTTTACCAAATTGTTTTTCTATTTGACTCATTGCAGCATCTAATGCTTTTCTTTTTTCTGAATTGTCTCCCATTTTAATTTCCTCCTAAATGTTTGTTCGTAAAACCTACGTTCGTTATTATTATATCCTAAATAAATATTTTGTCAAGCTATTTTTTCAAAAATTTTTATTGTCTGTACCACTTATCTATATTATGGTACAAATTAAAGGCATTTGGCGAAATACTTCCAACTAAACCTTGATTATATACTACAATATCAGTATTTCTATATAAACCAATATATGGTACATCATCTAAATATCTATCAAAAATTGTTCTATATGAATCATATAATTCACCTTCATCTGTTGTATTTTCAACCTTGTTTATTAAATCAAAAACTTCTTCATTATAATAATTTGCAAGATTTCCTTCTCCGAAAAAAGTTCTTAAACTTGGACTAAATGAACACTCTATTCCTGTAATAATACATTCATATTCACGATTATTTAACATATCTGCATATCTCTCAGGAGAAAACTGTAAAACAGATACCCTTATTCCGAAATTCTCCAATTGATTTGCAATATTTTCAGCAACTCTAATTCTAGCTTCATTATTAGCATTTACTGCAATATTTATATCAATCCTTCTGCCGTCTCTAATCCAAGAGTTATTCCTATAAGTCCAGCCTGCTTCTTCTAATATATTTCTAGCATCTTCAGTACTCGCATCAACAGTTAAATCTCTTGTATATAACCAATTTCCCATATCTAAACTAAAATTAGAACTTATATAACCTGAGCCTAAACAATTTGCTACCATTGCATTTTTATCAATTATTTTACTAATAGCTCGTCTTACTGAAATATCCGAAACAGAGTCTGCCTCTATATTAAATGCCATAAAATCATAATCTCTAGATTTATATTCAATCTTATTATAACCAAGTGTTCCAATATATTCTTCTACATTGTTTGCAGTTACTGTCATAATGTCTAATTCACCTGATTTAAAAGCATTATATACTTCTCCAATAGATGAATATAATTTTATAACTATTTCCTCAGCTGCTGGCTTTTTATTATTATCCCAGTATATATTATTCTTTACAAGTTTGATACTACCACTATCTGCAAATTCAATTTTAAACATTCCTGTACCAACTGGTGCAATATTTCTATCAGGATTTGTAAACTCTTCTTCATTTCCATATTGGTTTGCACACATTATTGGGAAAGTCAAATTATACTCAAAAAACGGCACTGGCTGTGAAAGTACAAGTTCAAAAGTATAATCATCAATTTCCTTATATTCTGCAAGATATCTTAAGTTATCTTTATATATTGTATTAATTCCTTCACTCTTAATCCTATCAATCGTATAATGTACATCAGTTTGAGTAAAATTTGAACCATCCTGCCATAATACTCCTTGACGAAGTTTTACAAGATATGTAGTATCATTTTCTTTTACAATCTCTTGTGCTAAAGCATATTCAGCCTTATAATCTTCATTTAAAGTAACAAGAGGCTCAAAAATAATTTTTGTAAGCTCGTGCACATTTCTATTTGTACTTAAAATTGGATTAATAGTATCAAGTTCAGCAATGGCAAATCTTAAATCTTTTTGGATTGTACTTACTTTTGATGTTTGGTCTAGTTGTTCTTCCTCTTTACTATCATCTTTTAGCATTTTAATTCCTGTATAAGCTACTAGAACTACAACTACTATAACAAATATATATTTAAAAAAACTTCTTCCCATCTTTACTCCTTTTTCTCTTCTCAAATATATATCATTATTTCCAAAGTTTCAAGAATTTTATTAAATTTTTTTATGATTATTTACCCAAGCTAAGACCGACTTGGAAAAGATTTTTTGAAATAAACTACTATAACAGCTATATTAACACGGTTTGATATAATTGTCAATAAAAAAATCAAAGTACCCAAGAAGGGTACTTTAAACTATTTTCTTGACTCTATAATTAACTTAATACCAGTTCTATCTTCGCCTTCAACTTGAACTTCGGCAAAGGCTGGTATACAAACTAAATCTACTCCTGCTGGGGCAACAAAACCTCTTGCTATTGCAACAGCTTTAATCGCTTGATTTAACGCTCCTGCTCCTATTGCTTGCATTTCTGCTCTCGTACTTTCTTTTACCAATCCTGCTATTGCTCCTGCAACTGAATTTGGGTTTGATTTTGATGAAATTTTTAAAACTTCCATTTCGTTTTCCTCCTATAATTTTTATTATTCTTTTGTTTTCGATAAATGTATTTTATATTATAGAATAAAAAACGTCTATACTTTTTGCTCAAGTTTTCAGAGTTTCGTATGACCGTTTTCGACAGGCGTATCAATACTTTGGTGAGTTTTGTTCTTTCTTGTCGAACCCTGAGTTATTATAGTTTTTTGTCAAAAAGGAAAGCTGACTTTCGCCAGCTTTCGACTAAATATATTATTGTTTTTCTGCCCATTTAATCAAATCCATATTTTCTGGATCCATAAGCATTTCATGTTTTGGAAGTACTCTAAAGGTATATCCAAAATTTCCACCTGTAATTAGCTCTAAATCAGCTTCATAATAAACTTTATGTTCTTCTTTATTTTCGCTAACTTTTTTCATTGTCTTAGTATATACATTTCTAATTGTTCCACTATCTAAAATTTGTCCGAAATACACTTGTACATTTGTATTTTCTTCTGAAATTTCCATTGGAAACTGAACTTCACAATTAACAGTAATCATACTTCCAGCATTCATTCTGGCATTATCAACATTTCTATCTTGTGTAATTCTGATTTTATCCCAATTTTTCTTTGCTTCTCTTTTCCAATTTGTGAAACTCATAACTTTTTCCATATCACCAAAGTTATTATTTCCAAGTTCGCAAAGTGGCATATATAATTTATTAATGTAATCAACTACCATTCTTGATGTGCTATATTCACCAGCAGTTGTTTTAATCGAATTTTTCATAAGTGTCATCCACTCTTTTGAAATTCCATTCTTATCTTGATTATAATATGCTGGAATAATCTTGTTTTCTAAGATATGATACATACTATTACTATCTGCTTTATCTTGTTCTTCATAAGATACATAGCTTGCATTTGTTCCGATTGACCAACCATTTGTGCCATCATAGCCTTCTGCCCACCAGCCATCTAAGATACTAAAGTTTACAACACCATTTGCAGATGCTTTCTCACCACTCGTACCAGAAGCTTCCATTGGACGTCTTGGGTTATTAAGCCATACATCAACACCACTTACTAAATATCTTGCCATACCAATATTATAATTTTCTAATATAAAAATCTTTCCTTTAAATTGTGGCATTTGTGAAATTTCGTGAATATATTTTATTAAATCTTGTCCTTCTTTATCAGCAGGGTGTGCTTTTCCAGCAAATACAATTTGAACTGGACGTTTTTCATCATTTAATATTTGTGTTAATCTACCAATATCTCTAAAAATTAATGTTGCTCTTTTATATGTAGCAAATCTTCTAGCAAAACCAATAGTTAAAGCTCTAGGATTTAAGTTATTTATAACTTCTGCAATTTGATCATAACCAATTCCTGCTTTTACATATCTTTCAGTAACATTTTGCTTAATAACTCTCATTAATTTTTCTTTTCTTTCGATATGTGCATTCCATAATTTATCATTTGGTATACTGTCAATTTTCTCCCAAGTTGCAGGAATATGAATTTTATCTTGCCAGTATGCAGGTAAATATTCATTATATAATTCTTTTAAATTTGGAGCAAGCCAAGAACAAGTATGAATACCATTTGTTACATAAGTAATTGGTGACTCATCTTCTGCAATGTTTGGCCATACTTCACTAAACAATTCTCTTGAAACTTCGCCGTGTAACTTACTTACACCGTTTTTCTTACCAGCTATCTTAAGTGCTAAAATACCCATGTTGAAGCCTTGTTCTAATTCTTCGCACTCTTTCATTCCAAGTTTTAAGAAATCTTCTCTAGAAATTCCAAGTTTCTCCCAGAATTTATTAAAGTATTTTTCAACAAGCCATAAATCAAATATATCATTTCCAGCTGGAACTGGTGTATGTGTAGTAAATACAGTCATTGTTGTAGCATATTCTTTTGCAATTTCAAAAGAAACTTGTTTTTCTTGCATTATATCTTTAATTAATTCTAAAGTTAAGAATGAAGAATGTCCTTCGTTCATGTGGTAAACATTAGGTTTATATCCTAAAGTTTTAAGTAATCTAACACCTGCCATACCAAGCACGATTTCTTGACGAATTCTCATTTCTTTATCACCACCATATAGGCGAAGTGTGATATTTCTTAAATCTTCATCATTTTGCTCAATATCAGAATCCATTAAATAAAGTTTAATTCTACCAACATTTATTTGCCAAACTTTTAAATATAAAGTTCTATTTTCAAGTTCAATATTTATAACCACATCATCGTCCATCTTATCTTTAACAGGTAAAATAGGAAGATTGTATAAATCTATATTATGGTACTCAGAAAGTTGTTCTCCATAGCCATTAATCTTTTGGTGGAAGTATCCATTTTTATATAATAATCCAACAGCAACAAAAGGTAAACCTAAATCACTTGCTGATTTTAAATGGTCACCTGATAAAATACCAAGTCCACCAGAATAGATAGGTAAAATTTCATCTAAACCATATTCTGCTGAAAAATATGCAATTAAATCATTTTTACTGTTTGGATAATTTTTATCAAACCAAGTATCTTTGCTATTCATATAGTTTTCAAAGTGGTCCACTACTTTATCATATTCAGTAAGGAACTCACCATCTGTCGCAATTTTCTCAATTCTCTCTTGGCTGACTAATTTTAAGAATTTGCTTGGATTTTTCTCAACACTTTCCCATAGATCTCTGTCGATTGTTTGAAATAATTTTAAAAATTCTGTATTCCAAGACCACCATAAGTTATTTGCAATATCATTTAATTTTGAAATTCTCTTTGGTAGTTGTGGAACTACTGTAACTCTATTGAATATATACATCTTATATATTCCTCCTTTGTAATTCTTTAGTATAGAATATGATATTATAATTATCTATTAAAATCCATTTTTTGTCAATGTTTTATTGCTAAATTACATAAAAAAATCTCGCAAATAAATTGCGAGATTTTTTTTATAATGATTTTCCTATTATACTTTCTCTTTTGCCCAAATTACAAGTCTTTGACTTGAATCATCATTACATGTTGATAATGAAATTTCTCTAGCTCCATCTTCTAATGGTCTTCTCATATACTCTGCATCATCTGGTGTTGTGTAGTACATATTATAAATTTCATATATAACTGTTTCTTCTGCACTTGTTATGTAAATACTATCACCATTTTTTAATTTGTGGTTATTTGAGAAAAACATACCATTTCTGTAATTGTGCCCAACAATTACAACATTACCTGGTTGATTTAAGTCTGGTCCATAAAGTCTTGCAACTGCAACAGAAATTGATTTTGGAGTAACTTCTGCTAAAACAGGATATTCACATTTTGTTGCAGGAATTTTGATTGTTCCTAGCATTTCATATCCTTCATACATTACTTTTTCTTGTTGAACTGGCTCTTCTGATCCTTCAACTTCTTGACCTGCTGCTGTTTGATCATCAGGTACATTTTCTCTTTCGATAATTTCTGTTGTTTCTCCTGAATCATCTATTTCATCACCAACAGTATTAGTTACTTTTTTCTTTCTTACACTCTTTGTAGCTTCTTCAAACTCAGCCATTGCAGTTTGTGCATTAGCTGTTTTAGTGTTTCTACTATACATATCATAACCAAAGTATGCTACGATACACAAAATAACAACTATTAGTACTACTAATAACATTGTTAATATATCTCCATATTTACTACTTCCTGATTTCTTAAACATATTTTTATCCTCCGTTTTTTAAAGACTTTTTTGCTTAGGCTTAAAAACGCTCGTATCTAATAATATTATAGCATACTTTCCCAAAAAATTCAAATTTTTAGTCTAAAATCGCCTTAATTCTTCTAACTCCAGCTGATGATGCTTCTTCTTTTTTTATCTTGAAGTGTCCAAGCTCGCCAGTAGAGCCAACATGAGGACCTCCACATAGTTCTATTGAAAAATCACCAATTTTATAAACTGTAACAATATCTCCATATTTATCTAAAAACATTGCCTCTGCTCCTAAAGCTAAAGCTTCCTCTTTTTTCATTTCCATTCTTTCAACAGGAATATTTTTGCTAATATATTCATTAACTAAATCTTCTGTTTTTTGTTTTTCTTCATCAGTCATTTTAGCACCATGTGAAAAGTCAAATCTCATTCTTTCAGCAGTAATATTACTTCCTTTTTGGTGTACGTGTTCTCCTAAAACTACTTTCAAAGCTGCATTTAAAAGGTGTGTAGCTGTATGATATTTAGTTTCCATTTCTCCAGTTGAAGCAAGTCCACCTTTGAATTTTTGATCACTGCCCATTCTTGATTTTTCTTGGTGCTCAGCAAACAATTTTTGATAATCAGACATATCAACTTGCAAACCTTGTTCTTTGGCAAGCTCTTCTGTCATTTCTGGTGGAAAACCATAAGTCTCATAAAGATTAAATACTGCATTTGTATCTATTACTTTATTGCCAGCATTTTTTGTTCTATTTGCAACTTTTTCAAATTCTCTTTCTCCATTTTGAAGAGTTTTTATGAATTTATCTTTTTCAGCTATAATAACAGCTTTTATTTCTTCTCTATTATTATCAAGTTCAGGGTATAATTCTTTTAAAGCATCTATTGATGTATCAATGATTTCTGGTAAAACTGTAAGATCTATTCCAAGTTTGTTTAAATGTCTTGTCATTCTACGAAGTAATCTACGTAAAATATATCCTCTATCAACATTGCTTGGTCTTCCACCATCATTTATAATCATCATACTTGAACGTAAATGTTCAGCAACAATTCTTCTACTTTGTATTAAATCTTCTTTTTGAAGATCAACTAATTTTTCCATTACAGGTGCAAAAAGCTCAATCTCGAATGGTGTTTCTTTACCTTGTAATAACATTACCATTCTCTCTAAACCAAGTCCTGTATCTACATTTTGCTGTTTTAATTTTGAATATCCATTTTTGTCTTTATAGAATTCCATAAACACATTATTCCAAATTTCAACATATTTACCACAACCACAAGATGGATTACATTCAGGAGAACATTTTTCCTTACCAGTATCATAGAACATTTCTGTATCTGGTCCACATGGTCCTTCTTCTCCAGCTATCCACCAGTTGTCATCTTTTCCAAAAAAGTAAATTCTCTCTTCTGGAATACCTGCTCTTTTCCAAGCTTCAAAAGCAACTGTATCTCTTGTGCAGTCTTCATCTCCTGCAAAACAAGTTACAGATAATTTTTCATTTGGAATACCTAATTCTTTAGTTAAAAATTCATAACTCATAGCTATTGACTCATCTTTGAAATAATCTCCTAAAGACCAATTTCCAAGCATTTCAAAATATGTCAAATGACGGTTGTCTCCAACTTCGTCAATATCGTTTGTTCTAACACATTTTTGATAATCTGTAAGTCTTGTTCCTGATGGATGTTTCTCACCCAAAAGATATGGAACAAGTGGCTGCATTCCAGCTGTTGTGAAAAGTACAGATGGGTCGTTTTCTGGAATTACAGGTGCTGATGGAATAACCTTATGTCCATGATTTTCAAAAAATTTTAAATACTTATTTCTGATTTCAATTGCTTTCATAAAAATTCTCCCTTTTCTCATTTTTGACTTATAAATTATATTATATTTTACATAATATTTCAAGTTTTACGCATATTTTTTTCCTATTTTGTCATAATATAAGTATAAATCAAAAAATATGTAACTTAAAAAGGAGGAAATAAAAATTGAAATCAACTGGTGTTGTAAGAAGAATAGACGATTTAGGTAGGGTTGTAATACCAAAAGAAATAAGAAAAGTTTTGCGTATCAAAGAAGGTGCGCCTCTAGAAATATTTACTGATAAAGAAGGAGAAATAATATTAAAAAAATATTCTCCAATTGGTGAGCTTACAGAATTTGCTACTAGCTATGCAGATACTATTGCAAAAACAACTGGACATATTGCTTGTATAACAGATACAGACACTGTAATTGCTGTTTCTGGTGGCTCTAAAAAAGACTTTTTAGAGAAAAATTTAAGTAAAGAACTTGAAGAAGTTATGGAAAATAAAGAAATTTTCAAGAGCAAGGAAAACAATGAAATTGCAATTCCTGTAACTCAAAATGAAGGTAGAGAGAGAATTTACAATTCACAAGTTATTTATCCTATAATTTCAGATGGAGATGTTATTGGTAGTGTTATATTAATCGCAAAAGAACCTACTAAACAAATGGGAGAAGCAGAAGATAAAGTTGCTCAATCAGCAGCTGGATTCCTTCGGAAATCATTTAGAAATCTAAAACGTGAGCTTAACGCTCACGTTTCTTTAATTTGTTGGTACATTTTGTGTTAGTTTTACTACCATTACACCGTTTATCTCTGCCACAGAACCTTGTGCTGGGAATACTGGCATATCTTTAAAATATTGTGTTCCGCATATCTCAAAATATTCTTCTGGTGAACAAAAATCTGGCTGAATTCCTGCATAAGTTTGTAAGAATTTTCTCCAAGTAGCTATCATTCCTTGATAATTTCCGTGGAAGATTGGACCATCTGTAAAACCACCTAAAGTCAAGAAATAAATTTCTGAAACTACTGGTGTGTTACCACTATCAAGTATTCCTCCAAATAACCATTTCTTGCCTGGTTCATAACCTTCACAATTTTCAATTCTATCTACTATCCTAACTGTCATAGTATAAGCTTGATTATATTTCATTCTAATTCCTGTGTATGTTGAATTTGCAGCTAAATAATATGTAACTGCAATTACAAAACACATTATAATACAAAGCCATCTTAAAAGCACAGCTTTATTTACTTCAAGATTTTCCAAAATAATCATAAAGAACGGAATTATTAAAATTGTTGGTGTAGCAACTATTGGGTCACAATGAGTCTCGGGTGCAATCAAAAGCACAAAATTAATCCCCATTGGAAGAATAATACTAAGCACACAAATAAGTATTATATCAATAATTTTTCTCTTTTTATTTTCAGCTTTTCTAGTAAGTAAAACATATACCATTGTTAAGCCTTCTGCTACAAACAAAATCTTATAAAAAATGTTTCTAGACATATTTGGATTGTTTACAATAGCTCCGCCTATAAAGAAATCCATAAAATATCCATACATATTTCTTAAAGATATAGGTAAATTCTTAATTGTATTCATTAAGCCTATATCACTTGCTCCATGATAATTACTAAGCTTAACTCCATAAATATTTAGTGCAATTTGCTCACCACCCCAATAAAGTCCTAGTCCTATAATTGTAGAAAGTGCAGCAATTCCTATATTTTTGAAAATTTCTTTATAATCTTTCCCTTTAAATACTTCTGTCATTGCTTTTAATATACAAAGTGTTACGATTGCTCCAACATAGGTTTGATATATTGCAATTGAAAGCATTGTAAATATACTTCCGCCATATTACACCTGCTATTTTATTCTTCTTTTTATACACACACCACATTGCCATAGTTGCAAATAGGAAAGCATAGCAATAAGCATCTGCCGTATAAGCATATAACAAAGTAATTGTTAAACATGGTGAAACAACTAAAAATACTGCTGTTATTATATGTGATAATTTAGACTTAAATTCTAAAAGGTCTGTCATTATGACTGCTGTTACAGCCATTACAATTATACTTATAACTGTTGTTATACTAGGCAAAGCTAGATTTTTTCTCATAGAATCAATTATATTTATAAGCCATCTACCAGAAGTTACTTCTGTTGTATTTGCTGAATATACTATTGAATTCCATAATCCATCTGGACTAGTAATAAGTAGTGATAAAAGTAGTACATGTGTGATTAGTCCAACAATAAGTGCTGTAATAAGTGTAATTTTCTTATTTTCATCAAACCAATCACATAGACCTTTTAATGTTTCTTCTGGTGTTTTAATCTTTAGATTTTTAATTTTGCTGATTACCTTTTCCATAATTAATCTTCGTCGTCCTCCAAAATTCCTATATCAATATCTACTTCTTCTGTGTATTCAAGGTCGTCATCATCTTCATCTTCTACATCTTCTTGACTATCTTCCTCTTCTTCAAGTTCTTCGTCCTCAGTTTCTTCTATTTCTTCATCTTCGTCGATTTCTTCTTCGCCATCGTCTTCTAATTCTTCTGGATCTTCAAGCTCTTCTGGATCTTCATCTTCGTCGTCTTCTTCCTCTATTTCTTCTTTATCCTCAGGTTCTTCGTCTAACTCTTCTTCCAATTCTTCCTCTTCTAGCTCTTCTTCTTCGTCATCTTCTTCAATATATTCTTCATATTTGTGTTTTTCATCTTCTTCGGCAAGTTTAGCAAGAACTTCGGCATCAGTTAAACCAGAAATATCTTCAACCAAGTCATTTTCCATTGGTTCATCTTCAATTGTAAAATCAACATCGTCATATAAATTAATTATTTCGTCTAAATCTTTTGCAAATTCTTTAAGCATAACAATTTTGATATTTATATCCTTACCTTTACAGTAATCATCAAGTACACGTTTTAATTTAAAGATAAATTTAGCTTCATCTCTAAGTTCATCTTTATGCTTAACAGCTCTATCAATAAGCATTTCTTTAATAAGCACAATATCCTCGTTACTTGCGCAAGTAACTCTTTGGAACATTTGATATGGATCATAATGATTTAATATTGGCTTATCCATAAACTCATTTGCAAATCTATCATAGAAAGTCTCCATTTTCATTGGAATACATCTAAAGATACTATCAGCTTTTTCGCGATACATCTTGTCTTCAAGTTTCCTATTAAGCTCATGGAAGTGCTCTAATACCTCTTCCATATCTTCTCCAACATCAATACCAATTCTTGATAATTGCTCATCTATATTATCGCAAAATTCTGATTTCTTAGCAGCGTCTTCCATACCTTCTAAGAAAGTAGCTTTTATAAATTTCATATCATAATCAATAAGTCCACGTCTACTAAAATAACTAAAATATGCAAATAATTTTACTAAATCAATAAGTTGTAATTTTGCTTTTCTTATATCTGCTAAAACTTCTTCTATGATACCAGGGAATTGATCATCAGAAATTTTCCAATACTCTTCTGTAAGTAGTCTTTTATGTCCTGGCAATTTTTCTGTATCAATTGTATTTATAATAACTTCCATATCTTCTTTGAAAGCTTTCATATCAAAAATTCTTGTACGTACATATATTTCAATAAATTTAAAGAAACGATAATCTGATTTAAAATTGAAATAGTAGTTATTATCGAATTCTTTAATATAGAATTGTCTATTATCCATTAAAACCCTTGAAGAAACTAAGATTGCCTTATACTCTTCATTGCTGTTAATATTAATGAATTTATCTTTTGTTATCTTACCAGCCTTAATTTCGAAAGAAACAGCTATTGTAAATATAAGCATTGTTTGCAAAACTCTAAGATTAGTGTTTGGATAACAACGATTAACTGTCTCAAAAACTTTCTTAAAGTCATTTAAAGCGTGTTTCAAAATTCTCAAGTTTCTAGTACCACTCTTTATGAAAGTGCTAGTAATTAAACCTGTATGCTCTCTTAAGAACCTTATAAGATCTGGATTATTTTCGTACCTCATCAGCAAACCATTAATGATGTAATTGAATTTTGGTGCATATTCAAAAGTTTCACCAATCAATTTTTCTTTAATTCTCTCATAATCATTTGCTTTATCAAATACGTACTCTATTTTTTCTCTAATCTTCTCAACCATTGGTTTATCAGCTGTTAGAAGATTTCCCTCTCTGTCTAATAAATATGTTGCAATAAAAGTTTTCATCTCTAAGTTAGAACTTTTTAACTTTGTAGAAAGCTCTTTTTCATTACAAATAATAATTGTTTTGATGTGATCGTGCTCAACAAAATTATTGATATAACCTAAAATATCGATAACATCAACATTAGCTCTCTCTAAGTCGTCGAAGCATAAAACTTTATCATCAGTTGCAAAGAAATTCGCATAATCTATTTTATCACCGTTTTGTGTAACACCAAAGAAATTAGCCATATCCAAACCAGTTTTAGCATATTCTGGTATGTTAGTTTGACCATTAGCATTCATATATTTCTTTAGATTTTTATCCATAAGTTGTGTTGTTTCTATAAAGATTTTTTTACTGATGTCTTCTAGGTTTGAGATACCATATAAAGACATATAAATAGTAGTATATTTTCTACCATTTAATTGAAGTGACTCTATCTTATTTCTAACCTTATGGTTCCAGAAATAAGTTTTACCACTACCCCATTCACCATTAATCATAATAGCATAATCTGTATAATCTGCTCTTACATAATCTAAAATACTCTCAACTAATTCTTCCATTAAAAAATCTCCTAATCTTTTGCAATAACTAAGCCAATTACAACTCTTGCGCCAGCCTCTTTTAAAGCTTTTGCGCATTCTTCTAAAGTCGCACCGACTTGTATAAATATCATCTACCAAAATCACTTTTTGGTCTTTTACAACATCCTTTTCTAGTACCATAAAAACATTTCTAACATTTTCCTGTCTTTGCTTAAATGTAAGCGCACTTTGTCTTTTGTTTTCTATAGATTTTTTAAGTGCATTTGGTCTATATTTCAAGCCTAGCTTTTCAGCTAAGCTCCTAGAGAATAGCTCTGTTTGATTATATCCTCTATTCATTTTTTTAGTTTTGTACATAGGTACTGACGTTATTATATCATAAAATTTCAATTTTCCACATATTTTTTCATTTTTTACAATTATTTTTACAAATGCTTCTCCCACATACGGTCTATTAAAAAATTTATATCCAAGTACTAGCTTTCTTATTAGTTTTTCATATTTAAAGAAATATATTAGTAAATCTAAATTTTTATTTTTGAATTTTACAATTGTTGTTTTCTTCAATTTCTCTAATCTTTTAATACAAATGTCGCAAATATTTTCACCATATTTTCCACAAAAAATGCACTTTGGTGGAAACAAGATACTCACCCACTTTGCAAGCAAAGCTTGTGGGAGAACCACTCTAGAGCTTTGTTGCTTTCGAAATAAAAACTTAGGGACATTATAAAGAAACATAAAATCTCCTTTCTGCCCCTAAGTTATTAATTTCTTATTTTAAACTTTCTAGTCTTTGAGTAACTGCTTCTAGCATACTCTTATAATTTGCTAGTTTTTCTTTTTCCTCATTGATTTTCTTTTCAGGTGCTTTACTTACAAATCCTTCATTTGAAAGCATTTTCTCTCCTCTTTGAACTTCTGCTTCAAGTTTTTTCTTCTCACCTTCAAGTCTTGCAATTTCTTCTTTTATGTCTACTAAATCTTCAAGTGGCATATATAGTTCAATTCCGTCTTGAATAATACTAATTGCGTCTTGTGCAATTCCAGACTTATCACTTTGAACTTTAAGCTCACTTCCAAAACCTAGTTTTAACATAAACTCTTTTGCTTCGTTTATATCTTTTTCGTATTTTGTTGTAACAAATATAAGTTTAGCTTTTTTAGATGGGTGTATGTTCATATTAGCTCTAACATTTCTAATTTCAACTATCATTTGTTTTAGTTTCTCAACTACATTATCTGCTTCATTATATTCTACTCTTTTTCTAACACGTGGGAAATGTGACATCATCAAGTCTTCGTCAGTGTAATTTACTAAACAAGAGTAGATTTCTGAAGTTACAAATGGCATAAATGGGTGTAATAATTTCAAGCTATCACCAAAAACATAATTTAAAACAAAGCTAACTTGAACCTTCTCATCATGATTATCACTATAAAGTCTAGGTTTAACCATTTCAATATACCAATCACAAAATTCGTTCCAAATAAAGCCATAAATATTATCAAGTGCAATTCCTAAATCATAATCTTCTATATTTTTTGTAACTGTTTCGATTAGTTTGTCTAATTTATTTAAAATCCATCTGTCTTCAATTCTTAAAGCATCTGCTCTATAAATGCCATTTTCGTCTTTTGCTGATTTATCAAATGCCATAATTTCTTCTTTGCTTGCTAAGTTTCCAATAACAAATTTAGCTGCATTCCAAATCTTATTTGCAAAATTTGAAGCTTGGTCAAGTTTTTCTGGCATATATCTAATGTCGTTTCCAGCAGTTGTTCCACTAACAAGCGAAAATCTTAGGCTATCAGTACCGTATTTCTCAATTATCTCTATTGGGTCGATACCATTACCAAGAGTTTTGCTCATTTTTCTACCTTGACTATCTCTAACAATTCCATGAATTAAGATATCGCTAAATGGTTTTTCGTTCATAAGTTCTAAACCTGAAAATACCATTCTTGCTACCCAAAAGAAAATAATATCATAACCTGTAACTAGTACGTTTGTTGGGTAAAAATCTTTTAAGTCATCAGTTTGATGTGGCCATCCAAGAGTTGAAAATGGCCATAACGCTGAACTAAACCAAGTATCAAGAGTATCTTCATCTTGTTTTAGATGTGTACATCCACATTTCTCACATTTTTCTGGCACTGTTTTTGAAACATTTATATGTCCGCATTCTTCACAATAATATGCAGGAATTCTATGTCCCCACCATAATTGTCTTGAAATACACCAATCTTGTATGTTCTCTAACCAATTGAAATATGTTTTCTCATATCTTTTTGGAACAAACTTAACATCACCATTTCTTACAGCTTGAATAGCTGGCTCAGCTAAAGGTTTCATTTTAACAAACCATTGCTCTGAAATCTTTGGTTCTATTGTATTTTTACATCTCTCACATTTTGCAACATTATGTGTGTATTCTTCTTCTTTTACTAATGCTCCAAGTTCTTTTAGTTTCTCAACTATTTTTGCTCTTGCTTCTTTTAATTCCATTCCTTTATATTCTGGAACTAAATCACCCATTTTGAAATTCTCGTCAAATACTTCGATAACGTCTAAGTTATGTCTTAAGCCTGCATTATAGTCGTTCATATCATGAGCAGGAGTAATTTTAACACAACCAGTACCAAATTCTTTTTCAACAAAGTCATCTGCTATGATAGGAATTTCTTTGTTCATAATTGGTAAAATACAAGTTTTTCCAACAATATCTTTATATCTTTCATCCTCTGGGTGAACTGCAACAGCTGTATCTCCAAGCATTGTTTCAGGTCTTGTAGTTGCAACAATTATATACTTATCCTCAGTACCAGAAATCTTATATCTAATATGCCATAAATGAGATGGTTCTTCGTGATATTCAACTTCTGCATCAGAAATTGAAGTATTGCAACTTGTGCACCAGTTAACCATTTTCTTACCTTTGTATATAAGTTTTTTATTATATAGATTAACAAATTGCTCAAGAACTGCTTCAGACAAACCTTCGTCTAAAGTAAATCTCTTTCTATCCCAATCACAAGAGCAACCAAGTTTACGTTGTTGATTTTCGATAGTACCACCATATAATTTAGTCCAATCCCAAGCCTCTTCTATAAACTTCTCTCTACCTAAGTCATATTTTGTTTTACCTTCTTCAGCTAGCTTTTGAACTACCTTCATTTCAGTAGATATTGAAGAATGGTCTGTACCAGGAACCCAAAGAGTTCTAAAGCCTTTCATTCTTTTATATCTAATTAAAATATCTTGAAGTGTGTCATCTAATGCGTGACCCATATGTAGTTTACCTGTGACATTTGGAGGTGGCATCATAACGCAAAAAGTTTCCTTTGATTTATCTTCTGATGGCTTAAAATATCCTTTTTCTTCCCATTCTTTATAAAGTTTATCCTCAAAATCTTTTGGATTAAACTTATCATTTAATTTGTGTTCTCCCATAATATATCCTCCTTATTTTTTATACAAAAAAAGCTCTGCCACCTATAAGGGCAAAGCTTGTGTTTCACGGTACCACCTTACTTATTTACTATCACTAATAAATATCTCTAACAGAATTAACGCATCTTACACGAATATATCTACTTAAATTTCAATATATCAACTCCAAAGCTACATTCAGTTTACCTTATCTATAAGAAGCTCTCAGCAAATGCTCCTTTCTCTTGTCTAGCAGTATAAACTTACTCCTCTTCTTCTCCGTTTTTCATATATTTAATATACTATCATACTTTTTATGTAAAATCAAGAAAAACTTTATAAATAAAATGAACTTTAAATTTTTATATAACTTGAATTTTTTTAAGATAGCCTTTTAGAACTGGCTTTATCTTGAATAAATTGAAATTTTGCTTTTAAGAATTACAGCAAAATTGAATGCAATTTCTTGCTTATGTGTTACATATTACTACAAACTATATTACGATTTTTTCATTTTTTTCGTAATATAAAAAAGCATATTATAATTTTTTCATTTTTTTCGTAATATAAATTTATTTTTCATTTTAAAAACAAATCTATATATCTTTGAAATGCAAAAACTTGATTCCTACTATATCCAGTAGTTTCTATTAAAATATTTTTCTCTCGCAAAGCATTTATAACACCTACCAAAGTTGTAAATTTCATTCCTGTACTTTCTATTATTCTTTTTCTTGAAACAATCGGTTCATTATATAATACATCTAACACTTTTCTCGCATTATCAGGCATTACAGGTAAATCCATTAACATTCTATCCATTTGCATTGTTAGTTCAACTACACTCCTAAATTTGTCTTTAGCAATTTTGGACGTCTCTATAACAGCTTTCAAAAAAAATTTAATCCAACTTATCATATCATTATGAGTCCTTACTCTTGTTAGCATATCATAATATACACTTTTGTTTCTTTCAATATAATCTGAAATATATAAACAAGATTTATCAAGCATTCCTTTGCTTTGAATGTATAAAGGAATAAGCAATCTTCCAATTCTTCCATTTCCATCTAAAAAAGGATGAATAGATTCAAATTGATAATGCAAAATTGCAATTTTTATTAAGTCCGGAGTATCTATTTTATCATTGTTTATAAATTTTTCAAAATCTGTTAAGCACTCCGAAATTTCCATATGTGGAGGTGGAACATATATTGCATTACTCGGCATATTTCCTCCAATCCAATTTTGCGATATTCTAAACTCTCCTGGCATTTTATGTTCCCCACGAACTCCCTGCATTAATATTTTATGAATTTCTCTTATTAATCTAGTACATACCGGAAAACCTTCTTTTATTTTCTCTACACCATAATTTGTAGCTTTCACATAATTTTGAACTTCTTCCCAATCATCTCGTTTTTCTGGATTAATATCACTAATATCTAGCAAATCCTCTTCTACTGTTGTTCTTGTGCCTTCAATTCTACTTGATTTATTAGCCTCGATTTTTATATGCATTTTTATATATAAATCTACATTTGGTATTAACAATGAATAAGCATTTAATTCTCCAATTTGTCTATTTGCATCTGCTAACAACTTGTCTAACTTTGTGTCGTCCCACCCCCAATTGCAATTAATTTTACTTGGAATAAATGCATTATAATCATTTATTTTTATATATTTTCCTGCTTTATATTCTTCTAATTTCATTTACCCACCTTCCATCACTTTTAATTTTACTAATTAGCTCGCTAATTTCTTGTTTTCTTGTCTGAATTGCAAAATATGTCTGTGCAAGAGCTATAACCTTTTTTCTTGGGTCTCCATTTTGTGCTATTAAATAACAGGCATAGCGTGATAATTCATAATCTTGGACTTTTCTTCCTGTATTACTGCCTATTTCGACCATTTTCCCGACATCAGGAAAATGGTCATCTATTTCTACACCAGTATTTTGACAAGATACCATTGCCCTATCAATAACTTTAACAAAATTCTCCCATTTTTTGTATTGCAATACTATGCTTAAATCTCTAGCACTCCAATACTCTGTCCCGTTCTCTCTAAACTTCTTTATTTTCTCGAAGTTTTCATATCCTTCTGTTTGTAAATTGCTCGTATTATTACCTCCTTATAAAATTATTTAAGCAAAAAATCGCAAAAAAATTTTATAAATAAAATGAACTTTAAATTTTTATATAACTTGAAATTTTTTAAGATAGCCTTTTAGAATTGGCTTTATCTTGAATAAATTGAAATTTTGCTTTTTAGGAATTACAGCAAAATTGAATGCAATTTCTTGCTTATGTGCTACATATTAACACGATTTTATAAAAGTGTCAACGCAAAATCCACATTTTTCCCATTTTTGTTGACAACTAGATAAAATCGTGATAAAAATATATCAATTTTGAGTCTTATTTCAAAATTTCTAAAAATCTATTTAGCAACTCTAGCTAAAAATTTTCAAACAAATTTTTATAAAGCATAGTAAAACAAAATGTTTTGTGATATACTAATTTTGTAATTGAAGAAAGGAGTGGTAATATGCAAGAAAACACAGCAGAAACTCAAATAATAACTGAGGATATTAAAAATGACGAAGGCTTCAAAAAATTTAAAGAAATGATTATACAAGGATTACAAAACACAGAAAAACAAATTAAAAATGGTCAATATTCTGATATGGATATTGTATTTACCGATTTAAAAAGGAAATATAAACTATAAAATAATTATTACTGATGATTTTAAAAAAGAAATTGATTATATTATAAATTATCACATAAACACATTATATTCTCCAATTGCAGCAAGAAATTTAATTTATAAAATAGAAAAAACATTACATAATTTAAAATATATGCCTAAATTGTATAAAGTTATCAAAAAAGATAAAAATTTAAATCTTGAATATAGATGTATAATAATTAAAAATTACCTCATTTTATATACTATTTCCGAAAATAATAAAACTATATACATTGCACATATATATTATGGAAAAAGTAATTATCTTTTTAAATTATAAATATAATGTTTTGAAATAAGACTAAAATTAAAATTTTCTA
>CANDKR010000010.1 GCA_947385375.1 uncultured Clostridia bacterium | reverse complement strand
TTTTTTATATAAAAATAGTTGGAGTTTTTTATACCCCAACTAAAGTTATAGAACCGATATTATTATGTGGAATCGAAAAAAGCGTCCATTGGACGCTTTATTTCAATACTTCTTTTGCCTTTTCTAGTTGATTATCTACGAAGTCTTCTTCTTTTTCTACCTCTTCAAGTTTAACTTCATAATCTGGTTTTATACCTTGTTTATTGATTTTAGTTTCCTTTGGTGTATAGTATTCTGCAACTGTTAATTTCAAAACACTTCCATCTTTTAAAGAAAATACGTTTTGAATAACGCCTTTACCAAAAGTCGTTGTTCCAACTATCTTGGCTCTGCCATTATCTTTTAATGCTCCTACTAAAATCTCAGACGCACTTGCTGAATATTCATTCACAAGAACAACTAAGTCTGCTTCTGTTATATTATCTTTATCTGTTTTACTAATATCTTTTTCATCATCAGAAGAAACTGTTACTAATACATCTTTATCTTTTGGAATAAATAAATTAGCAATTTCTAAGGCTTCTTCAACTAAGCCACCACCATTATATCTTAAATCCAAAATAAACTTCTTAGCACCTTTTCCTTCTAATTCTTTTATTGCATTTTCTAGTTCTTCTGCACAACCTGTATCAAAAGTCATAAGTGACAAATATCCGATATTTCCATCTAACATTTCTGTCTCAACATGATATACTTTTATTTCTTTTCTTTCAATATCAAACTCTTTATATTCTGTTTTTCTTGCAACTTTTAGATGTACTTTTGTACCTTCTTCGCCCTTTATCTTATTTGCAATAATCGAGCTATCCATACCAGTTACATCTTCACCATCTACTTCAACAATAATATCTTCTTGTTTTAAACCAGCAGCCGCTGCTGGTGAATCTTTTATTGGTGCTGTAACAACAGTATTTCCGTCTTTATCAGTACCCATATAAATTCCTATGCCAACATAATTTCCAAGTGCAGAGGCTTGATAATCTTCCCACTCTTCTTTTGTCATATATTCAGAATACTGATCGTCTAATCCTTCTACATAGCCTTTTATTGCACCATCTAATAATTTTGTCTCATCAACTTCACCTATGTAGAACATATCTATTACTGTTCTAAAACTCTTTAAACTCTCTCCAATAGCCTTGATTGTGCTACCTGAATTAGAACTTTCATCTACTACATCTTTATTTAAGTATGTAAAAAAGCTAGTATCACTTTTTCCACCACAATATATGAAAGTTGCAAGTGACGCAAGCACTGCAACTATACAAGCTACACAAAATGTGATGCAAATGTGTCTATATCTTAATTGTTTTTTCTCGTATAAATCCATTTGTTGTCCTTTCTAAATTATGGTAAGTATTGTGTAGGGTTTACCCTTGCACCATTAATACGAACTTCAAAATGTAAGTGGTTACCTGTTGAATTTCCAGTTGAACCTACTTGACCAATTTGTTGTCCTTGAGATACCCATGCTCCAACACTAACTGCTCTTGAGTTTGCAAGCATGTGCGCATATAATGTCATAGTACCATCATGATGATCTATAACTATGTATTCTCCATAACTTTTATAACTTCCATCTGCCCTTCTTAAAGCTTTAGAAGTTACTACTTCTCCTGCTTTTACAGCTTGAACTGGTGTACCTGCACTACAAGCAAAATCAACACCACCGTGTCCAGAATATCCATAAAATCCTGTAGTTATATTTCCTTTTGTCTTACCAGGAAGTGGAGTTCCATAACCTGCTTCACTTGGCGCAACTGGCACAATATCTCCATGTTTTTTAGCAAGTTTAGCAAGTTCTAATTGGATTTCCCTCTTATCTTGTTCAAACTCCTCAAGTAAAGCTTGCTTTTCTTTTTCCTCAGCTGATAAACTGTTTACTATAACAGTTTTTTCATTTTTAGTTAAGTCTAAAGTATTTTTCTTTCTAGTAGCTGTTGCCTGAGCTTGTTCTGCTTCTGCCTTTTTATTAGCAAGTGCTGTTTTTTGCACTTCAACTTCAGTTTTTGCTTTTTCAATAGTATCTAATAAATCATTATCGCAAACTGCAAGTTCTGAAATCAAATAATATTTTGATATAAAATCTGATAAACTTTCTGAACTTAAAAGCATATCTAAGTAAGATGTTGTTCCTCTTTCATAAAGAGCAACTAATCTCTTTTCTAGGATAGCTTTTCTATCATCATATTGTTTTTCCTTCTCTTTTAACTCTTCCTCTTTTGCAGTTATTTCTCCATTTAATGTAGAAATTTGACCTTGCAATTGATCAAGCTCTGTTTCATATTCTGAAATTTGTGAATTAAGTCTGTTAATTTGTGTAAGTTGAGTCGACATTTCACTTTTTATTCCAGCAAGTTCTGTTTGAGTTTGATTAATCTTCTGATCTAATTCGCTCTGTTGATTTTGTAAATCAGACTTATTTGTTGCATATACTAAAGTAAAATCAAAACTTATTAGCATTAAAGCAATAACTAATATACTAATAATATATGCGATTTTTCTAAAAGTATTATTCATTTTCTTCCTCCATTTCATTAGTTCCTTCATCAACTTCTTCTGTTTCTTCGTCTATAAAATCATCTTCGACTGGTCCTTCGTCTAAATCTTTTACTGCTTCTTCCATACTCTTTATATTATAAGAAGTAATGTAATCTAGTGGCTCTACATATTCGCCATTTATTCTAACCTCAAAATGTGCATGTGGTCCTGTTGAATATCCAGTAGAACCAACTGCAAGTACTGGTGTTCCCTGTGTTACTATATCACCTGTTTCAACTAAAATTTCTGAACCATGTGCGTATAGTGTTTGAATTCCGCCACCGTGATCTAATATAATCATATTTCCATATGCTATGTTATAACCAGCTTTCACTACAATTCCATCATTTGCTGCGACAAACTGGCTACCCATTGGTGCACCGATATCAACACCTGTGTGTAATTTATATATACCTGTAATTGGGTGTGTTCTCATACCGAATTGTGAAGTAATTCTAGTATAACCGTGGCACTGGCCACGCCATAACTCCACCTACATATTCTGCACCAACATTAGCAAGTGAAAGTAAGCGTATCTCACTTTCTAATTTGCTAAGTTCTTCTTGATATTCTGCTATTCTCTCATGCATTGTGCGTTCTTCTTCTGATAATAGCTCTAATTTATTATTTTGTATTACTAAATTATTTTGAAGCACTATATTTGCTTTTTCTTTTGCTTCTTTTGACTGCTCCAAAATAGTTTTATTATTCGCTAAAGATTTTGCTAATCTCTCCATATCAGATTTTACTATAGAAAAAGATGTCATTAAATCTTGGTCAACTTTAGCAATTTCTGAAATCATATAATAATTTGATAAAAACTCAGTAAGACTTTTTGAATGTAAAAGCATATCTAAATAAGTTGTTTGTCCCATTTCATAAATAGCAACAAGCCTTTCTTCTAAAGTAGCTTTTTTTTCATTATAAAGTGCTGTCGTTGTTTCAAGATTAAGTTCATTTGACCTTATTTCTTCTTCTAATTCTATTTGCTTAGCTTCTAATTCTTCAATCTGAGCTTGCTGTTCTAATATAGTAAGATTTAACCTTTCCACTTCCATTAAAGTCTCAGTCATCTGATTTTGTACCATACCCATAAATAAATATGAAGTTGATACATCATCTTCTAAGTCAGTTTTCTGTGTCTTTAACTTATCTAAATCGGTCAATTCTTCACCTTCTGCTAATTGCTGATCATATTCTTGATCGTATTCTGGGAAACTTGTAGGAAGCACTTCTTCTTGAACTTCCATTTCGTCATTTGTGTCTTCTACTGCAAATGTTGAGAAAGATAAACTACATATTACTAAAACTAATAAACATATGAAATTAATTTTAATAATTTTTTTCATTTATACCTCCAAATATTTCTTCATTGAAAAGGCACTACCAAACATACCTATTCCAATACCCAAAATTACATATACAACAGAAACCATTTTTAAAATTTCTGAATAATGTAATAAAGTAATATTCATTGTTTGTAAAATGTCTGATGCTTCTATTCCTGCTACAACATAGTCATATGCTATTGTAACCAAAGCTATTGTTATACAAGCAGCAACAAAGCCTATTATAATACCTTCAACTAAGAAAGGTCCTCTAATAAAGCTATTTGTAGCACCAACATATTTCATAATACTAATTTCTTTTCTTCTTGCATGTACTGTAAGCTTAATTGTGTTTGAAATAATAGTCATAGCTATTACTAAAAGTCCTGCAAACACAACTATAATTGCAATTCTGATACCATTTGAAATTTTAAGTAAAGTATTCATTGTATCATTACTACTTCTAATATTTTTTACATTTTCTAGTGTAGCAATTGTTGACTCTACACCTTCTGCTTTTGACAAATCTGTAAGCATTACAATAAAAGATGCTGGAAAAATATATTCTTCAGTATATCCTGCTATTGCATCTGGATATTCTTTAAAAGCTTCTTTCGCAGACTCTAGTGCTTGTTCCTTGCTTTTATATGTAACTGTACTTACTCCATCTATTTTCTTAATTTCAGCTTCTAAGGTATTTGTTTGTTCATCTGTTGCATCATCTAAAATAAAAACTTCAATTCCTTGTGACGCTTGTACTTGCTCCATTACATGATTAACATTTTGTCCTATTGCAAAAGCTGCCCCAAACATAAACATTGCACAAATCATTGTAATTAGAGATATCACTGTGCCTTTTTTATTTTTAAATACATTACTAAAACCTTCTGAAATTAAATATGTAAAACCATTAAACCTCACTATTATACCCACCTTTTTTATCATCTCTTACGATTATACCTTTATTGATTTGTATAACTCTTTTTTTCATTGTATTTACTATATCTTTAGCGTGAGTTGCCATTACAACAGTTGTACCTCTTGCGTTGATATCTGTTAATAAATTCATAATATCCCAAGCTGTATCTGGGTCTAAGTTTCCAGTAGGCTCGTCTGCAATAATCATACTTGGGTTATTTACTAAAGCTCTAGCCAAAGCAACTCTTTGTTGCTCACCACCTGACAATTCATTTGGATACATTTTTGCCTTTTCAGTTAAACCTACTTGTGCAAGCACATCAGGAACTCTTCTTCTAATATGCTTTGGTGTAGATTTTACAATATACATAGCAAATGCTACATTTTCATAAACAGTTTTGTCAGGCAAAAGTCTGAAATCTTGGAAAACGACTCCCATACTTCTTCTTAAATATGGTACTCTCTTTGGCTTTAAATAAGTTATGTCTTTTCCATTTATAATTATATTTCCTGAATTTGCTTCTTCTTCTTTTAATATTAACTTTATTAATGTAGATTTTCCAGAACCTGAAGAACCTACTAAAAATGCAAATTCCCCTTTATCTATCGAAAATGTTGCATCATGTACTGCTTCTGTACCAGTTGTATATACTTTAGTAACATTCTTGAATTCTATCATTGTACTTCCTTTATCCTTTCTAGCGTTTTACTTCTTCTACTATGTTTTTTGATACTAAGCCAAAATACTCTAATAGTTGCATAGCTTTTCCAGATTTTCCAAACTCATCTTTCATACCCATTCTAACAAGCTTCTTTGGGCACTCATCTGCTAATACTTCAGCAATAGCACTTCCAAGTCCACCTATTATGCTATGGTCTTCTATTGAAATCAATTTATCTGTTTCTTTTGCACATTTAATAATCATTTCTCTATCAATCGGTTTGATAGTATGAACATCAACTACTCTAATGTCAATTCCTTCTTCTGCTAGTATTTCTTGAGCTTTTAAACTCTCTGAAACCACAGCTCCTGTTGCAAAAACAGTAGCTTTTGTACCTTCACCAAACTGAACCATCTTACCAATTTCAAATTTAGTTCCAGCATCATAAATAACTGGTGTTGCAGCTCTACTTAATCTCAAATATACTGGTCCTTCAAATTTAGAAACTTCTTCTACTGCCCATCTAGTTTGTGTATCATCAGATGGACAAATAACAGTCATATTAGGTAATCCCCTCATAAGACTTAAGTCTTCTAACATTTGATGTGTTGCTCCATCCTCACCAACAGTAACACCTGCATGTGTACCACAAATTTTTACATTTGCTTTTGGATAACAAACACTACTTCTAATTTGATCGTAACTTCTACCTGTTGCAAAAGCCGCAAAAGATGCAGCATAAGGAATTTTCCCACAACTTGCAAGACCAGCAGCTGTTCCAATCATATCTTGTTCAGCAATTCCCATATCAAAAAATCTATCAGGAAAGGCTTTTCCAAATATATTTGTTTTTGTAGCTCCTGCTAAATCAGCATCTAAAACTACTATTTTTCCATTTTTTTCACCAAGCTCTTTTAGAGCTTCTCCAAAGCTTTGACGTGTAGCAATTTTTGTATCTTTATCCATAATGCTTACCTCCTACATTAAATCTTTCATTGCTTGAGCAAGCTCTTCTTCATTTGGCGCTTTTCCGTGCCAAGAGCCTTGATTCTCCATAAAAGAAACGCCTTTTCCTTTTACAGTTTTTGCAATAATTGCAGTAGGTTTTCCTTTAACTGTTTTTGCTTCATCAAAAGCTTTTATTATTTGTTCAAAATCATGTCCATCTATTTCAATAGTATGGAAACCAAAACTTTTAAATTTCTCCACTATTGGATATGGACTCATAACTTTATCTACTGTTCCATCTATTTGTAAATTGTTGTTATCAACAATTACACATAAATTATCTAATTTATAATGTCCAGCTGACATTGCAGCTTCCCACACTTCACCTTCTTGAATTTCTCCATCACCTAGTGCACAATAAACTCTAAAATCTTTTTTATCAAGTTTTGCACTAAGTGCCATACCATTTGCAGTAGATAAACCTTGTCCCAAAGAACCTGTTGTCATATCTACTCCTGCTATCTTCTTCATATCTGGATGACCTTGAAGATAACTATCTAATTTTCTAAAGCCCTTCAAATCTTCTACTGGAATAAATCCACGCTCCGCAAGTGTCGCATAAAGTCCAGCTGAAGCATGACCTTTTGATAGTACAAATCTATCTCTATTTTCATCTTTTGGGTTTGATGGGTCAACTCTCATTTCTTTAAAATATAAAACTGTCAAAATATCTGCAAGTGATAATGCTCCTCCGTGGGTGTCCTGATGACGCTAAGAAAATCATTTCAACAATGTGTTTTCTGATTTTTAGCGCTTTTTCTTTTAATTCATCATAAACTGGTTCCATTATAAATCTCCTTTACTTTATTTAAAATGGGAATATTCCAAATAGGAAGCCTTTTGGCATATACCAAATTACAATACCTCCTGCTATTAAATAGCCCCAAGCTGGAATAGTTTTTAAGAATCCTAAAGTTAAATTCCAAATATTTAGTCCAGTGTCCTTTACGCTATTTGGATCAATTATTGAAGATAAATCCATTCCAAATACATCTCTAATATCGATTTCAAAGCCGAATAAATCTAAGATATATGTCTTATCTGGAGAATCCTCTTGAAGACTAACTTCATAACGTCTAATATCTTCACCTTTGAAATTTATCTTAAATTTTTTTGTTTGATTTACATCAAAATTAGAAATATCAACATATTTTGTGCTGGCTAAAACATCTCTATCAGTAAATAACTCTATTTTAGCACAACATTTATTTATGTAATGACCAGTTGTGTTTTTAATTTTTATAACTAAATAACCATTTACATTTGTAGCTTTTGACTCTTCCACTATAACTTCTAAGTCATTGTTTACGCTACCTGTAAAAGTAATATTTCCATTTTCAGAACCACTTATTGGTTTGTACATATCATTTATCAAAGCATTCTCTAAGATAACTGACACAACGAAAAAAGCTACTATCCAAACAAAGTAATTACGAAATGATGTCATTGTACTCATTTTATTTTTCCCCTTTATATTACATTTTAATACCTGTATTATATAATAAGAAGCAAATTTTGTAAATAGATTAAAATGGTATTTCTTTATTTAATTTTAGTGAATAAATATAAGTTTTCTTCACTTTCCTGTTCAGTGCTTCCTCTAAGGCTTTTTTATAAATTTCTAACTGCTTTTTATATTTATTTTTTAACAATTCTTCCTTACCATTTTCTATATAATCTGTCTTATAATCTACTAAAATCAATTCATCTTTTTCATTTATAAAATATAGGTCGATTATACCTTGTACTAAAATCTCGTCATTATCTCCTGCATCTTCATAAACTGTTTTGGCTAAAAGTTTCGTACAAAAAGCTTTTTCTTTTTCGATAAGTTTTGCATTTTTTATTTCTTTTGCGAAATCTGAATTTATAAAATCGAAAACTTTTTTAATATCTATACTCTTTGCTTGAAGCTCTGTTATAAATTTCTTTGCTACTAGCTCGTCTCTCAAAGCCACCAATTTTTCTTGGTCATAGTTTTCTCTAAAATTAATTTTTTGAAGCATAAGGTGCATTAGGCTTCCCTTTTCACTGCTAGTTACTTTCTCAGTATCTAACATAAACTTAGGTTCTACACTTGCTAAACCAATATTATCAGTTATTATCTCATCAGCAGACATTGCCTTTATTTTACTTACTGTACTCTTGCTTTGAAGTTTTGTTGCAAAATCATATTTGTATTCAAAATTAAGTCTATCTTTTATTTCTTCTGTATTAACTTTTTTATTGAAATCAAACTTAGGTACTTTAAGTGCTTCTTTTTCACGCTCTTCTAATAATTCTCCTTTAGGATGTATAAACTTTGTTATAACATCAGACATATCCTTACTATAAAGCACAAAGTCTATCCAATCTAAATATGAAGTATTCTTCTTAAGTAATATTGGACTTACACCTTTAATATCTGCCTTATATATTTCTAAAAGCTCTTTTTTCTTCTCAGCTTCTTTTAGATAATCTTTAGCAGTTCCAGAAATAATAAGTTTTTCCTTTGCACGAGTAAGAGCAACATAAAGCACTCTCATTTCTTCGGCAACACTTTCTCTATGACTTGCAACTTTAATTGCCTGTTTTGCAGATGTAGTATATCTTATTCCTTTTTCATAATTTATGTATTCAGGTCCAAGACCCAATTTTGAATTCAAAACAATTTTATCTTTTTGATCTTCTCTATTCATCTCTTTAGAGCTATTTGCTAAAAATACAATTGGAAATTCTAGACCTTTACTTTTATGAATACTCATAATTCTAACAACATTTTCATTCTCACCAATTATTTTTGCAGCAGATAAATCAGAAGCACCAATTTTAATTTTCTCAATAAATCTAATAAAATTGAAAAGTCCTTTAAAACTTGTTTTTTCATATTCTTTTGCACGTTCAAAAAGCATTTTAAGATTTGCTTGTCTTAAAGCCCCATTTGGCATAAGTGACACATAATTATAAAAACCTGTGTCATTATATATCTTCCATAAAAGCTCTGCTAAATTCAAATACTCGCTCTTCTCACGCCAATCTTCTATTTTGTTTAGGAATTTTTTTATCTTATTTCTCAAAACTTCGTCAGCTTTTTCCTTTGCCATTTCTAAAGTATTATAAAAGTTTCCATCTCGATTAATAAGACGTATTTCAACTAATTCATTGTCTGTAAAACCACCTATTTGAGATCTTAACACTGACACAAGTGCAATATCATTAATTGGATTGTCTAAAATTTTTAGCAAATTCATAACAGTCTGTATTTCAATAGTATCAAGATATTCAGAAGTTGCATCAGTATATACTGGTATATCCCTGTTTAAAAGCTCTTTCTCAAACATTGGCGCAATATATGCTGTTGAACGAAGTAAAATAACAATATCTTTATAAGTAACTTCTCTATAACCTAGTTTTTTATCTTTTACGACTAACTTATTTTTTATAATCTCTTCAATTTTATCAGCCACAAATTTTGCTTCTATTTCTTGCTTTTCTAGTATCCTAGTGGCTTCTTCTGTGCCGTCTTCATCTTGCTCGTTTTCTTCCTCTTCTTTTAATTCTATGATATGAAGTTCTGCCTTTCCAACTCCATTTGGCTTTTCTTCATAATCTGCACCTAAGTTCAAAAATTCCTCTTCTGTATAATCTATATCTCCTAGACTTCCACTCATAATACTTTCAAAAATTTTATTAGTAAAAGTCAAAACATTTTCCTTGCTTCTGAAATTTTTGAATAACTGAATTTTAAGTCCTTTATCATTCCCATCTAAACTATAACTGTTATATTTTCCTAAGAACAAGTCAGGGCATGCTCCTCTAAACTTGTATATACTCTGTTTTACATCACCAACCATAAAAATATTATTACCACGTGAAATCCTAGTCAAAATATATTCTTGTACTTGGTTACTATCCTGATACTCATCAATTGCAATTTCTTCAAACTTTTCCTGATATTTTTTTGCAACTTCTTCTTTGGATAAAATCTCTAAAGCAAAATGTTCTATATCATTAAAATCTACTATATTTTTCTCACGTTTCTTACTTGCAAAGCTTTCAGAAAATGCAAAAATAAGGTCTTTTAGTTTTTCAAGAATTTTGTGCATTTCAAATAAATCTGAATATGCTTCTTCAGATTTATATATTAATCTTTCTTTTACATTTTTACTAAGTGCTGTCTTTATACTACTTCTAGCATTTTTAGCTTCCTCTTTTAAGTTTAAAACTACATTTTTATCAGTTGGCCATCTACCAAAATCCCAAGTAGCAAAATGTTCGTAAGCTTTATCCCAAGAAGTTTGAAGTGCTGTTTGAAATTCTTTTAATATGTCTATATCCATATTTAATATAGCTGTGAACTTCTCCATCTCAGAATATTTTTCTGTTTGATTTCTATATAATTTTAAACTATTTATCGCACTAATTGTCTCTTCTTCTAAATCTGATAAAATTATCTTTCCGAACTCACTGTTTATAAAATCCTCGTCTTTATATTCAAACTTAGAAATTGCCTCTTCTAACCATTCTTTTGGATATGGGAAACTCTGCATAAAAGAATATATTTTTAGTACCAAATTTTGAAGTGGCTCATCACCTTTATAACCTGTGTATATATCTACTAGTTTTATGAAATTTTCATTTTGTTCTTCATACAATTTCTCAAACAAATCGTCTAAAACTTCTTGTTTTAATAATTTTATCTCTTCTTCTCCAGCAATTCTAAAATTTGAAGATAAATCAATTTCATAAAAATTGTTTCTAATGACATCTAAACAAAAAGAGTGAATAGTCGATATGCTAGATTTTCCAAGTAGCACTAATTGACGTTCTAAATTTTCATTTTCTGGTTCTTCTTCAAGTTTTTTATAAATCGCATCTAGCACTCTTTCACGCATTTCAGAAGCTGCTGCATTTGTAAAAGTAACTACTAAAAGCTTGTCTATATCAATTCCATCTTTAAGTATCTTTTGAATTATACGCTCAACTAAAACAGCTGTCTTTCCACTACCCGCAGCTGCTGCAACTAATATATCTGAACCTTTTTTATAAATAGCGTCTTCTTGTTCCTTTGTCCACTCCATACCTTTTCCCTCTTCTTTTCTCCTCTTAGTATATATTTTTCTACTTTTTTTTGCAATAAAAAAACACAAATTTGAAAATAAAATATATCAATGATATAATGGCAAAAAAAAAGGAGTATTTTATGTATCGATTAATTGAAAAAAAATTCCAAGCTTGGAAAAATGGTGGAATGCGTAAACCTTTAATGGTAATTGGCGCAAGAAAAATTGGAAAAACTTATACAATACAAAAATTTTGCAAAGAAAACTTTGCAAATTATTTATATTTTAATCTTGCAACAGATATTGATATCAAAAATATTTTTGAGAAAAAACTTGATGACAAAATGATTATTGAAAGATTAGAACTATACATTGGAAAAAGAATTGATGTTGAAAATACTATTATATTTTTTGACGAAATTCAAGTAAGTAAAAATTTCATTTCTTCTTTGCAGTATTTTGCAAAAGCTAAACTCCCATATAAAATTATTTGTACTGGAAATTTACTAGGAGTAAAACTTCACAGATATAGTAAAACTATTTCAGTAGAAAAAGTTAAAATCGAATACATGCATCCAATGAACTTTGAAGAATTCTTACTTGCTGCCCGAAAAAAAAGTTTAGTAAAACAAATTAAAGAATGCTATGAAGAATTGAAAACTATGCCTGATTTCGAACATGAAGAAGCTTTCAATTTATTTAGAAAATACTTATGTGTTGGTGGATTACCAGAAGCAGTTCTCAATTTTCTAGAAAATGACCTAAACATATTAGACTATGACCCAAGTATTGTTTCTGATATTGTAACTATGTACATTGCTGATATGAAAATTTATGTAAAAAGCGTAGTTGAAACTAGAAAATTAGAAAATCTATATCAAAATATACCTGCACAACTTGTTTCTGGAATGAAAAATTTTAGATACAACTTGATAGATGCAGATGGTAGAAAAAGGAAATTCGAAGCACCTATTAATTGGTTACTTAATGCAAATCTAATTTTAATTGGTAACAAGGTTCAAACTAAAAAACCATCTGAATTTCATGACGGCAATTTTAGATTATACTTAAATGATGTTGGTATTTTATCTAGAATGAGCAATACCAAATACTCTGATATTATGCTAAACAAAGAATTCGAATTCAAAGATGCCATTGTTAAAAATTATGTTGCTGAAGAACTGACCTCAAATGGAGCAAATTTACGTTATTGGTTTTATGGTAAAAACGCTAAAATAGATTTTATAATACATAATGATGATGGTATAATTCCAATAGTTGTTAAAAGTGGAGAATCTGTAAAATCAGCTGGATTAAATACTTATATGAGAAACTTCATGCCAGAGTACATCATAAGACTTGCTTCAACTAACTTTTATACCTTGCATGGCGTAAGGTCAATACCACTATATGCTGCTTTTTGTATCAAGGGAGAATAAAGAAAAAGTAGCTGCACTTATGATGCAACTACTCTTTCTTAAAACGATAAATCTTTTTGGTAGAAGGGAAACCACCGCTACCAATCAAAAATATTCACATACTATGTACACAAATATTACTATAAACATTATATCACTCACTAGAAATAAGTCAAGACTTTGTCGTAATTTATTTCGTGTCTTTTTCTGCATTAAAAAATGCAATCAAATGCTCTATTGTTTTCTTATCTTCTTCATTTAAGTTCTCGAAACCTGATAAACCATAGTTTAGCTTTCCATTTTCAAGAATATCTAAGTAATCTGCATAAATATCATTCATACCAATTTTAAACACATTGCAAATACCAACTAGCACCTCATATGATGGGTTAGAACGGTTTTTCTCAATATCACTAATATATCTACTTGAACAGCCTATTTCCTCTGCTAATTTTTCTTGTGTATATCCGTGGCTTTTTCTTATTTGTTGTAAATTTTCTCCAACCTTTACTTTATTTATCTTTCTCATAATACTCCTCCACATCATTTAGTAGTCCTAGTTTTTATATATTTTATCAAAGTAATTTTGATATGATAACGAAATGATTGCGGAACAAGTACATCTTTATTTCATATTTTGATAATATTCTTCTAGCAATAAATTCAGCTTTTCTTTCCCTTCGTTGATTTTTAAGGCACACTCTTTATTTTCAATCATCAGCTCTATTTTTTGTAAAGAGTTTTTTATTTTTTTACTTAATTCGTTATTTTCCATTTAAACCTCCCTTTATATTATGTGTTTTTTATAGGAAAACATACAAAAAAGAAGCAAGTTTCTATTGCTTCTTTAAAAATTCTATAATTTTAATGAGCTATCCAGTGCCAATCTTATCATCTCTTTTAAGTTTTCCTGTCTTTCTTCTGCTGTAATAGAAACTTTTTTATAGTTTGAATCTGCAACTGTTATTAATGCACTTGCTTTCTTACCTAATTGTTTTGCCACATAAAACAAAGCAAATGCTTCCATTTCCGAACCTAGCAAATTCTCTTCCTTAGGAAGTCTATCAATTACTTTTTGCACATCATCCAAATAGGGATCAAAATATTCTGTACAAGCCATATTGGCTCTAATACATTTTATATTTTTCTCTTTTGCAGTTTTCGCAATTACATCATTTAACGACTTATCTGAAGCTATAATATGACATTCTTCACCAGTCATTGCTTTTGCAAAATTCCCCTCTGTATAACTCTTTTCTATAAGCACAATATCAAGCACATCTAAATCTGGTTTATATGCGCCACAAGAGCCAATTCTAATAATTGTTTCTACTCCATAAAATTTATATAGTTCGTAACAATAAATGCCCATACTTGCCATGCCCATACCAGAAGCCATAACAGTTATTTCTTTTCCTTGATATTTTCCTGTATATGCAAATATGTTTCTTACTGTATTTACTAATCTATAATCTTCTAAAAAATTCTCAGCAATATATTTTGCACGTAGTGGATCACCGGGCATTAAAACTATTTTAGCAATATCGCCTACATTTGCTTCATTATGTGCAGTCATAATATACCTCCTATTTTTCAACTGATTTCATTATCTTAAGTTCTGTTCCATCAGGTGTAACATAAATTTCCTTATCCTTTAAAGCAAATCCATTTGTAAAATATGATATAGAAGAATTTACATCAAATATTTTCTCACCTTTTTCATTTATAACAAAAGTTTCTTCTGGTGTAACTGAAAGTGCTGATGGTTGTGATACTCTATATAATTTACTTGTAAGTGTATCACACATACTACCTGCTCTTTCTTCAAACATCTTATTTCCTTCTAAATCTATAACTGTGAATTTTGTTCCTTCTTCTGTATTAAGTAAAATTCCAGCATAACCATCAATAAATCTAGGTAAATTTACAATTTCCATACTAGAAACATCTAATATCACTTTACCATTTATATCATTAAATACTCTTCTACCATCTGTAAGTTCGCAATAAATAACACCTTCTGTCCATTCACCAGTTTTTGCAATATCTTTCATTGAAACTCTTTCATGTTCGCCACTTTTATCAATCAAATAAATTTCTGTACCTTTTCTATACATTGCAGTAGTAGCATCATAGAACAAGAACTCATCTACCCCTTCTACTACCACTCCAACTGTATTAAAATACAATTTATCCCCCTTTTCATTAGTTAACACTCCACCATCAATCCCTTTAGTAAATTCCTTTAGAAATTCATTTTCAGGACTTGGAGCTTTACACCATCTCAAATTTTCATCTATTAAACCGTATCCGGTTACTTCTTGACCTTTTTCATCTTTTACTTTTTGTGTTGCTACTGCTAAATTTGCATGGAAATCATTAGTTATAATTTCATCACACATATAGCTGTACTCACACAATCTTAAATCTCCTGATCTATCTATTAATGCTTTTATACCATTTCCATCTTTTACCATTGCATATATTGAATTACAAAAATCTGTAACCTCAGTATATTCTTCATCAAGTACAATTTCAACATTACCAGCTATGTTTACACATACCCAGTTATCACCATACTTGCTCCAAGCAAGTGCATAAGTAAACTCTTTTTTATCACTTGTCTTTATCTCTTCTCTTATTTCCTCATCATTTTCTTCTGCTACTGTTTTGCTTTCAAACCAATCTGGATTTTCTCCTACTGTTCTATATACAGCTAGTCCTGCCCAAATTGCAAATACTAAAACACAGATTATTATTATTTTAACATTTTTATTTATAGTCATATCGTCCTCCTATAAAACCTATTTGTATTATACATTTTTTACCAGCATCTTGTCAATCAAAATCCCAGTAAAAAAGAAGGCTTTTACAGCCTTCTTAAACTCTATGCAGTTTTTAGTTCTATTCTTAGTTTATCTGCTATCATTGCAATAAATTCACTATTCGTTGGTTTGCCTTTATTTGCATTAACTGTATAACCAAAGATATTTTCAACAGTCTCGATTTGACCTCTACCCCAGCCTACTTCAATTGCATGTCTGATAGCACGTTCTACTCTGCTTGGTGTAGTCTTATACTTCTTGGCTAAATCCGGATATAATTGTTTAGTTATTTGATTAATAATTTCAATATCCTCAACTACCATCATTATTCCATCTCTTAAATATTGATAACCTTTAATGTGTGCTGGAACTCCTACTTCATGAATAATGTTTGTTACCATAGCTTCTAAACTTGGTCTTGGTTTATTTATATATTTCATACTTGTTATATTTGTATTTGCATTTATATTTGTTTTTATTCCTACTTCTGCTGCTCCTAATAAATCTCTAATTCTTTTAGTTAAAATATCCATTTCAAAAGGTTTGATTATGTAATACTGTGCTCCAAGTGCCATTGAACGTGTTGTCACCTTTTCTTGCCCAACTGCTGACATCATTATACAAACAGGATTAATATCTGACATTTCATTTAGCTTTTCTAAAACTCCTATACCATCTACATGTAGCATAATTATATCTAGTAGTACCACATCTGGTTTTAAGCTTTGTATTTCCTCAATAGCTGTTCGTCCGTCATTAGCAGTACCTACTACTTCAAAATCCTCCTCTTCATTTAAAAATGCTACCAATGCAGATACAAATTCTGTATTGTCATCAGCAATAAATATTGTGCTTTTCTCTTTCAAAATGATTTCCTCCTTTGTTTTAGTTTTGACAAAAACGATTATATTATTTAAAAATCCAAAATGCAAGCTGTAACAAGCATTTTGGATAATTTTCGTATTTTATTATTCGTCTTTTTTCGACAAAGCAATAAAACTTTTTTTAACTTTTTGATAGGCTTCTATCCTAAAATTATAATTTTCGATATTTTCTGCTATTTTTTGATATTTTTCGTCTGTTATCTCCACTGAAATTTCTACATTTTCTGCATAGTTAAAATCTATGATTTTTATATCTTCTTGTTTAAAATAATACTTTATTTTTTCTAAGTCTTCATAAGATACAATATATTTTGCAATAAGTCCTAATTCTTTTTCTACCTTCTGGACGCTCTCCAAAGCTTGCTTTATAGCTTCGCTGTAGCATCTTAAAAGTCCACCAGTGCCAAGCAAAATTCCGCCAAAATATCTTGTAACTATAACTACTATATTAGATAAATTCTGAGAATTAAGTATGTTTAGCATTGGTGCTCCAGCAGTTCCGAGAAGGCTCACCATCATCACTAAATCTATCTACATTACCTGTATCTGTACATATACTATAAGCAAAGCAGTGGTGTTTTGCATCATAATATTTCTTTCTTATCTCTTTAATCTTTTCTTCTGCCTCTTCAACTGTCTCTACATAAAAAACCTCTGCTATAAACTTTGATTTCTTTTCTATCACTTCACTAGTCGCAGTTTCAGCTATTGTTTTAAACATATTTACTCCTAACTATTTCTCAAGTACAAAACCTTCTATTCTGACGCTATCTATTTTTTTACTACTCTTAGTATAACTGAAACCAATTTCAGTTAAATATAAATCCTTAGTCTCATCAATTTTTATATACTCTTGCTCTTCAAATACTCTTTGAGCTGTTGCTGAGCTAATTTCATAATTTTCAATTAAATTTTTTATATAACTATCTAAATCTACATTAAAGCTTACGCTTATAGCATAATTAGAATATAAATTATCTCCATTATATTCAATTATAGTACCATTATCACTATAAGTATAAGGTAATTCATATACCTTATTATAATCTGCTATATTTACGCCATTTAGCTTTTTATATAAGCTAACATATCTTTCTCTATCTTCTGAATCATTACTATAATCATAAGAATATCTATAACTGTTATATGATGACAATTTTTCTTTTTCTAATTGACTAAGTGCTGGATTTATAAGGTCTTTCTCATCTTCTATAAACTGATAAGCTCCCGCAAATTTTTTCTTATCATATTCTGTAAGGCTATCAAATTCTTTACCCTCTGCTACATATCTATCAACAATTTTCTTTTGACTAAGTAATGGCATATCCTCAAAATTAAAAGGTGAAACAAGTACAACGACGCTAATTGCTATATTTGCTAGAAGTATCTCTTTTAAGTATTTACTATTTTTAACAACCGCAAGTGCTATTGCAATAACTTCAAATACTATTAATACAATAGCCATATATCTTGATTCTGTTAAACCATATTCTTTAATTCTAATACCCATAGAATAAACTTGTAAAAAGATAAATGGTGTAAATAAATATGGTATAGCTCTATTTACTTTATCTATAAAAGAACCCTTTTCCATATAGTTTTTATTTATTACATATATTGGAAAAGCAAAAACAAATATCATTGATAAAATGCTAAACAACTGATTTTTAGGCACTTCTGTTACTAAGAATATCTTTACCAAATAAATATATACAATAAGCATTGCTACTAGTAGTAATGGTAATAATACCTTTGAAAATACTGCTCTATTAAATTTGGTATCTTCTGCATCTTCATTTCCAAAAGCTTTAAGTACAACAGGCACATAGTAGAAACCTGTAAATAAACAAAGTAGTCTTAAATATAATTCAAAATCTGCATCTTCTAATATTAAAGTAACAAATATTGCATATAAAATTAAAAATCCAATTGCAACTATTCCATAAATAATAGATGCTCTTTTTACATTTAACACTAAATTTAAAGAATATTTTTCAAAGTCTAAACCTGCTCTTTTTATTAATAAATATACTGCTAAGAAAAAGCAAACTGTAACATATAAGCTTACCCATCTTGCAAGTATAACCTCTTCTATTACTTCACTGTCTATAAGTCTGTCAAAAATAATCGCAATCACAAGACTTATTACATAACCAATAATTCTCTTTATGTCTTTTTTATCACTAAATAAAGATTCTGAAAGGAAACTACCAAAAGCAGTAAATACACCAATTACCCATATATGAGCAATCATTTCTTCTACACTTTCAGAAAAATCAGCACCTATTATTAAAAAAGTAGCAATAACAGTAAGTGCAAAAACTATTAAAGTAGTAAGTGGAAACATATCTATTGCTTCTTTTACGGAATTTATCATTCCTGAAAACATTTTCTTTATCTTATTCATAATTCCTCCCTATTTTCCGGCTACATAACCGGTAGAATATGCTATTTGTAAATTAAATCCACCTGTATATGCATCTACATCTATTATCTCGCCTGCAAAAAACAGACCTGAGATAAGTTTTGACTCCATTGTTTTAGGGTCTATTTCTTTTGTAGATACACCACCAGCCGTTATAATTGCCTCTTCTACTGGTCTAAAACCAGTAATCAGAACTTCAAAATTCTTTATAAGATGTACTAAAAAATGTCTTTCCTCTTTTGTAATCTCATTTACTTTTTTATTTGGATGAGTTTTAGAAAGTCCTACTATTACTGGTATCATTTTTTGTGGTAATAGTTTTTCTAAACTATTCTTAAAAGCTTTATTCTTAAATTCTTCAAAATCTCTTCTTATTCGTAAATCTAAAGCTTCCTCATCTAAAGCTGGTTTTAAATCTATAAATAATTTAATATTATTTTTCCCAAAATTTTTATATCTTAAAAGATGTGCTGATGCAGATAAAATCGTCGGACCACTCACTCCAAAATGTGTAAATAACATTTCGCCAAAATCATCATATATTCTCTTATTTTTTTCTACATCTTTTATCAAAATTTTTACATTTCTTAAAGATAAACCTTGCAAGCTTTGACAAAGTTCTAAATCTGCTGTAAGTGGTACTAAAGACCCTCTAGGTTCTACAATAGTATGTCCTAAAATCCTTGCCATATCATAACCTTCTCCGATTAGATCCTGTTGAAGAATAACTCTTTCCACCTGTTGCCAAAATAACCTTGTCTGCTGTTATTATTTCTTTATCAGTAAGCTCTACACCTGTTACTTTGTTGTCTTTAACAAGTATTTTCTTTACTGCACATTTTAATCTCGTCTCTATATTATACTTCTTTAACTCTTTTACTAAACAATCTACTACACTTTGTGCCTTATCAGTAACTGGAAAAACTCTATTTCCTCTTTCCTCTTTCACTTCAAGGCCATTACTCTTTAATAATTCTATAATGTCTTGGTTAGTAAATTCATTAAAACTACTATATAAAAATTTACCATTACCGTGGAACATTTTTTATAAAATCATCCATATCAACAGAACTTGTTATATTACATCTGCCTTTGCCTGTAATTAATATCTTTTTACCAAGTATATTATTTTTCTCAAGTAGAATAGCCTTGTGCCCATTTCTAGCTGCCGATATTGCAGATATCATTCCGAGCTGCTCCTCCACCTATTATTACTACTTTCATTTATCCTCCAACTTCTAAACAATGTAAAGTATCTATCAGCTCTAATTGATATTTTCCAACAAACTTAGGAAAATAATATGTTTCAAGCTCATAACTTGGTTCTACTATAATTTTCCCCTCTTCGCTTACTACTCCCCATTTACCATCTTTTTTTACTCCACCAAAACCATATTCATTAATCGTTGTTACAATATCATATTCGGCAGGTATTACAACTTTTCCTGACTTATCTTTATAGCCCCATTTCTCATTTTCAGTATAGGCATATATTGGTTTATCTTTAAACACTTCAGTATTTGAAACTTCCATTCCATCATTATTGAAATATACTGTTCTAGAATCTGAATACACTCTCACATAATCTTCGTCTACTTTTTCCACAATTCCACCAGAAACTGTGCATACAGGTTCAATTCTTGAGTTATAGATTGTAACAGTACCCTCCTCATCATCTCTTGCTTCAAACATCTTAGTACCTTCGATATTAAGTATATTTGTATATTTTGGATCTATTACTGTTCCTTTCCATACATTAAGCAATCCTGATTTTCCATCTTCTGTTGTAAAGATAAAATAATCGTCAAAAGCATAAGTTATATAGGTATATTTCTCATTTATCTGAGTATCTTTACTGATAATACTATAATAACCTTCTTCATTTACAGTTATGAAATATGAAGATTTCTCTACTTCTATCATTGACAAATACTTGTCCTTATTGATTAAATTTCCATTTAAGTCATAAAGCATTGTATTTTCACCTTCTTGCACAGAAATATAATCTCCTGCAATTCCGTATTTTACATATTTTACTGGTAAAATCTCTTTTCCGCTATTGTTGTAAAAACCATATTTTCCTGTTTTTTCTACAATAAATACATTTGACTTATCTGCATAATTTACAGATTGATAGTTAAAATCTATAATTTGTTTTCCGTTTTTAAAAACTCCTCTTTTCCCTTTATTTCTAACTACTAAATATATATCATCTTTATCATCATATTCTAACACTCTTGAAATAGTCTCATATTGAACTGGTAAAGTTTGATTTCCAGCATAATCTATATAACCATACATTACACCTGTATCAGTCTTAGTTGATACAATATACCCTGCTAGTCCATATCCGTATTCTTGTAAGCAGTATTCGTCCCCTACAATATTATCATATTTTGTAGGTATGATTTCTTTTCCATCTAAATCAAGCACTCCACATAAGCCATCTTTTTTTACCATTAAAACACCAGGTTTATTTGTTAAGCTTGTAACTAAATCATAAATAGGCTCTGTAAGCTCTTTTCCTTCAATACTAAGCACTCCATAAAGTCCATCTTTTTTATATCTTAGGACTTGACTCTCAAGTACAAGCTCTGTTGCATCAGAAGTTTCTAAATAGCTTACTTCCTCATATTTATCAAAGATTTTCTCACCAGATTTATTTAATATCTCGCAATTATCATCTTCATCATAGCACAAGAAAACATCTTTGCTATTATTAGGAATATATATATCTTTATAGTTTGGTTCGACTATTATATCTCCCTTTCTATTTACAACCCCTGCTTTATCTTCTTTTGCATATAATACAAAATATTCATAATTTGTAGGTTCGACTTTAGCAACAGCCATAACTGTTTTATTCTCATCTTTCATTACTACAAAAACGGCAACAATAAGCACTATAACTACCGCTATTGCAATCGCTATCTTTTTTGGGTTCATAAAAAATCACCTCTTGCTCACAAATTCAATTCGATTATATCACATATTTCGACAAAAATATACACAAAAATCAAAAAAGAATAAAAAGCGAAACAGACACTGAAATTACAATTTCAATGTCTGTTTCTAGCGATGGATGTGCGAGGTTTTTTAGCCAAAACAATTTCTTTTTTACAGTATGTATTACTCTATGCGATTTCATCAACTCCTATTGCGTTTCATCTTATCGTATAATCGTCTCAAAATTCTGGCTGCCTGCACCCGCGTATTATCTACTCGTCTCTTATGCTTTCGCTCCAAGTTCCATCGCTTAAAGAACTCCAGAATTACTGTCATAGCTGCCCCTCCTTCCGTTGCAAAAGTAAGTTCAGTTTTTCTAACAAACAAGTTTCCTCGCGTAGTACAATATTAATTATACCACATTTTGATAAATTTTTCAAGTTTTAGCAAAAAACAAAGCCGACACATTTTAAGTCGACTTTGTTTAAAATCTATGCGTTTTCTGTCATTATAGGTACTATTTGTTTCTTTCTTGAAACTACACCTTTAAGTTCGATAACATTATCAATTATTTTCTCATTATAAGCTTTTTCAGCAATACTTGCACTATTTCCTAGTACAATAGCTTTTGAATTACTTTCAACTATGTCTGTTATAACAAACATAAATAAATCTAAACCTTTTTCAGCTATTATTTTTTCCATACCTGCTTCTAAATCAGCTTTCATTTTTAGAACTTCATCAATTGAAGCTGTATTTACTTGAGCAATTATAGAATTTTTATCTTTTAAAGAAGTTTGTTTTGCATCTAAATTAAGTATTTCTTCTATTGAGAATGAACTTAAATCTGTTCCTGCCTTTAGCATATCCATTCCATATTTATCAATGTCTATTTCAGCTATCTTAGCAAGTTCTTTTGCTACTTCTTCATCTTCAGCTGTACAAGTTGGAGACTTAAATAATAATGTATCAGAAATAATTGCTGAAACCATAAGTGTTGCAATAGTTTTGTCAATTTCAATTCCATTTTCTTTATACAATTTATACATAACAGTTTCTGTACACCCAACAGGTTCTGTTCTAAAGTATAATGGATAAGGAGTTGTAAGTGCAACTCTGTGGTGATCTATTACTTTCTTAATTGTTACATTTTCTAAGTTTGGAATAGACTCTCCTGGGTTTGAAGTATCTACTAAAATAACTTCTGCTCCATCTTCTGCATCTTCGATTAATCTAGGTGCTTCTATTCCTAAATAATTTAAAACATATTCTGTTTCTTTATTGATATTTCCTAATCTACAAGCTTCTGCATCATTTCCTAATTTTTTCTCTAAATTTGTCATAACTAAACTTGAAGTAATTGAATCTGTATCTGGATTTTTATGTCCAAAAATAAGTGTTTTTCCCATTTCTTTATTCTCCATTCTTTTAATTTCAACATAATAATACATCATTTTCCATAAAAAATCAATATTATAGACCTAAATATTCTTTCACACTATCTCTTATACTATTTACATAAGCTTCCCTATTATAAAGCATTTTCTCTAAGTCTGTTTTTATATATCCAAGCTCTAATTGATAACATTCAATTCCCTGATTAGAATTGAAAAACCTGTTGGCAGAAAATGACGGATTTCGTCCATCTGCATACGCATTTGTTGCAATTCCACCAACTTCTCTAATCGTATACTGATATGGTGTATCAGTAGTTATATTATATGGCTCATAACCTTTTCTATCAGCTGTTTTCTTAAAATCTTCTATAACTTTTTTTGTAAAGTTCCATACATAAACACCATCTGCTTTTTTATAACCATTGTTATTTGAATAGGTATTTGCTCCACTTTCAACTATTTTTCTAGCCATTAGACTTGCAAAATCTAAATTAGTTCTTGGCGCTGAATAAACCTCAACTCCTGAAAGTCCATTTGCTCCATTATTTACATGGAAAGATATCATATACTTTGCTTTACTTTCACAAGCAATAGTAATTCTTCCATTATCATTATACATATTTGTACTTGTAAAAGTATCAGTATTTTCATCATCTCTTGTAAGCTTAACTTTTAAGCCAAGTTCTTCAAGTTTTACCTTTAAGTCTTTTGCATAATCTAAAGTAATATTTGCTTCTGTATAGCCATCTTTCTTTTCGCCACTATCTGTTCCACCATGACCGCTATCAATCACAAAGTCATAGCATTCAGCATTTTCTGCTTTGGTTACATTTAAGCCTAAATAATTATAGGTATTACCATTTATTTCTTTCTTTAAAAATTCAATCCTTATTTTGTTATTTTCGCCGTTTTTGGTTACGGTATAGTAATCAATAGGCTGATACATTGAAATGTTGTTTAAAGTGTAATATTTTGCATTTGCGCTATTGTTTAATTTTACTCTAAGAAGTACATAATAGTTTCCGAACTTCTAACTTATCTAGCTCTGCACCTTTATTTATCTGAGTTGTTTCAAACATTAAAAGTTTTCCTTCTAAATTAGTAGTTAAATCATAAGTACGTTCATTTTTTCCATCAGTTACAACAAGCCTAGCATTCTCTAAATTCTCTTTTGAAATATTATCCAAACTTCCTGATAACCCTAAACTATCTCCATAAGTATAGAATTTTGCAATTTCTGCTTCTCTATTTTGTAAAGAAGCAAAAAGTTCTTCCACTTGTTCAATCTCTTGCTTTTCTTGTACATCTCTTGAAACTGTTATGTATACTCCTGAACAAATTCCGAAAACAACTATAAGCAGAAAAATCATTTTAAAAATTTGTTTTCCCATAAGGTTTTCCTGCCTTTCATTTTATTTTAATTCAGCAATTAAATCATATTCTCTGACACCTGTTATCTTACAGTCTACAAAGCTTCCCATTTTTATTTTCTTTGTATTTTTTATAAATATAACACCATCTTCATCAGGTATATCCATATAACTTCTTGCAATATAATATTTACCATCTGGTGTAATGCCTTCTACTAAAGCACTATATGTATTTCCTATCTTTTCTTCCAACTTAATTTCAGCAATTTTTTGCTCCAATTTCATAAGTTTATTAAGTCTGGCTTCTTTTGTTTTTGGATGTACCTGCTCTTTTAATTTAAAAGCTGGTGTACCATCTTCCTTAGAATATTTGAAAGCACCCATTTTCTCAAATTTTGCTCTATTTACGAACTCATAAAGCTCAAAGAAATCCTCTTCTGTCTCTCCTGGAAAACCTACCATCATTGTAGTTCTCAAAATTACCTCTGGAATTTCTTTTCTGATTTTATTAATTAGCTTTTCAATACTTTCACCATTGCTATGTCTATTCATTCTTTTTAGTACAGGATCTGCAAAATGTTGAAGTGGTATATCGAAATACTTGCATATCTTGTCATTTTTCTTAATAACTTCAATAAGTTCATCAGTAATACTTTCAGGATATGCGTATAAAAACCTTATCCATTTAAAGCCTTCAATTTTACAAAGTCTTTCTAAAAGCTCTGCAAGTTTACTTTCTCCATAAAGATCTATACCATATTTTGTTGTATCTTGTGCAATAACGATAAGTTCTTTAATTCCAGACTTTGCAAGGCTTTCAGCTTCTACTAAAACATCTTCCATTTTTCTACTGATATACGGACCTCTTATGTATGGAATTGCACAATAAGTGCATCTATTTGAACACCCTTCTGCAATTTTTAAATACGCTGTTGTATCACCTGTTGATACAATTCTGTTCATATAATCTAAAGTATTTACAGACTTTTTAGCACCAACTAAACCAGCAAGTTTTTCCCACATATTATCATATTCATCTATGCTTAAAAACAAATCTACCTCTGGTATTGATTTTTCTAAATCTTTTTTATACCTTTGAACTAAACAGCCCATAACCACTAAATATTTACAACTTCCTGTTTGCTTATATTCAGCCATTTCTAAAATTGTATTTATTGCCTCTTCTTTTGCACTTTGGATAAATCCACAAGTATTGATAACAATAATTTCTGCATCTTTTGGATCTGTTACAATCTCAAATTTCTCTTTTTTGAACATACCAATACACATCTCAGTATCCACTAAGTTTTTACTACAACCGCAGTGATATAAATCCTACTTTCATACATTACTCCTAAATAAACATTGTTATGATAATTCCTATTATAAGTCCTGGTATTCCTAATATTGCAGACAATAAAATTATTCCTGTATTCAAAACTATTATGATGCCAAAATGTGCAAGTACAAATAATACAAGTCCTGCTGCAAGTGAATTAATAAATAATTTAAAAATAATTTTAATTGGTAATGATAATATTTTTAAAACTACCAAAAATATTGCTAACGCAACTACGTATGATAAAATATGCATAAAAAACCTCCTTAATCTATTTTTTTACTACTTATCTGTTTTCTTGTAAGTTCAAGAAGATTAAGCTTTGTAAACTCTTCAATTTGAACTCTACTTCTATCTGATAAACAAAATTCTTGTAAAGCCTTTATGATTTTTTCTATGTTTTCTGCTTTGTGCATATCAATAAAATCGATAATAATTATTCCGCCAACATCCCTTAATCTAAGTTCTCTTGCAATTTCCTTTGCTGCCTCTTCATTTACTTTATAAATAGTTTCTTCTAAGTTTTCGTCTCCAATAAACTTACCAGTATTAACATCTATTGCAGTAAGCGCTTCTGTTCTATCTATTGTTATAAACCCACCAGACTTCAACCAAATTTTATTTGAACCTATTTTTGATATAACTTTTGAAATATCATACATTTCTGATAAATCTTTTTCTTCTACTTCAAGCTTGACTTTTCCACCAATTTCTTTTATTATCTCTTTTACCCTTTTTTCATTTTCTTTTGTATTTACTATAATTCTATCTAAATCGAAATCTATTAAATCAATAATTATCTTTTTGAAAATACCTCCACTATCATATATTTTAACTGGATAATTTTCAAACTCAGTATTTTGAATTCTATTCCATTTTTCCAATTGATAATGTATATCTTCTAATATTTCCTCATTTTTTGCCTTGGCAGCTGTAGTCCTAATAATAGCTCCTATACCTTCTGGAAGTTCTCCTGTTACTAATTCTTTAAGCTCTGCTCTCCTTTGTCCATCAGTTATTTTACTAGATAAAGTCACATAAGGTGAATTTGGCATAAGTACTATCATTCTGCCTCTAAGTCCTACATGTGTTGAAACTCTTGCACCTTTTGTCTGCATTTTATCCTTTTTTACTTCAACTAAAATCGGATCTCCTGGCTTAATTAACTTGGTTATAGGTATTTTATTTTCATATTTTGTTTTAGTTTCATCTTGTTTTGGTAAAATATCTTTTTTATGTATAAAAGCATTTTTACCTTCCCCTAAATTTATAAAAGCAGCTTCTAAACCGTGGAACAATATTTTGAACTTTTCCAATATATATATTTCCATCTAAGTTTTTATGTTCATTGCCTTCTTCATAATATTCAACAATTCTGCCTTCTTCAATAAGATATATTAAATTTTTATTATCACTATGATTTATCAATAATTCTCTCATTTTTGCCTCTTTTGCTATTAGTTAAATTTATTCATTGCACTATCAATACTATTCTTTAGTAATTCTGAGACAGCTTCTGTTCCAAGCTCTACGCCTTTTGCAAGTCTTTCCTTATCCTCTTCATCTATTCCGCCAATTACATGTGCAATCATATCCATATGCTCATGAGGCTTACCAATACCAATTCTAATACGTGGAAAATCCTCACTAGACAAACAAGAAACAATTGATTTCATTCCGTTATGACTGCCACTTGAACCATTTTTTCTAATTCTAATTTTCCCGTGGCTCAATATCTACATCATCATAAATCACAACAACATTTTCTAATGGTACTTTATAGAAATTTACAAATTCTTGGACAGCTTCTCCACTTAAATTCATAAAAGTTTGCGGTTTTATTAAAACCACTTTTTCACCTTCAATCATTCCATTTCCAAATAAAGCTTTGAATTTATCCTTTTTTACTTCTATATCATATTTATCAGATAATTTATTTATAACGTTAAATCCCATATTATGTCTAGTATTTGCATAGTCTGCTTCCGGATTTCCAAGTCCTATAATTAAATACATTTTTTCCCTCTTATCATAAAATTTTCCATATCTATTATATTGTATTTTTGGTAAAATTACAATATATAAGTTTATTAATCTTTATTTAAGAAATTTGTTGATTTTTCTTAAAAAATGTAATATAATAAATTAGTTATATAGTGCTATTTTTTAGGGAGGTGATTTTTCGTGTCAATATACGAGTCCAGTAAGTGTACAAGTTGTATGGCGTGCTATAATGCTTGTACTAGAAATTGTATTAAAATGAATTACAATAGTTCCAACAGTTTAGAGCCGTGTATAAACGAGAATGTTTGTGCGCACTGTGATCTGTGTTTGCGATTATGCCCTGAAAACAGCCCTATTGAAAGAGAAAAATCATTAGAAGCTTATGCTTGTTGGAATTTAGATGATTTAGAAAGAACATCTAGCAGTTCCGGTGGTATAGCTTCTATTTTTTATTCGCATTTTATTAAAAATAAAATTGGAACAGCTTATGGTTGTAGTTATGATGAAAATTTACAGTTAAAATTCTCAAAAGCAGATACTTTGGAAGAACTACCTAAGTTTAAGACTTCTAAGTACACTCAAAGTTATGTGGGAGATATTTTTCAAGAAGTTTTATATGATTTAAGAAAAGATAAATTTGTCGTATTTGTTGGTACACCTTGTCAAGTTGCAGGATTAAAAAAATTTTTAAGAAAAGATTTTGATAAATTGTTAACTATTGACTTAATTTGTCATGGAATAGTATCTCAAAAATACTTAGACGATTATATTTCAGAATTAAAATTACCACAAAAACCTAACAAGTTGACTTTTCGTGGAGAATACAATTATTACTTCAATCTTTATAAGGATGATAAAATTATCTTTTCTGAAAAATCTGAAGATAATCTTTTCTTCAAGGCATTTTTAGATGGACTATTTTATAGAGAAAATTGCTATACTTGTCCTTATGCCTCAATCCAACGTGTACGGTGATATCACTATTGGCGACTTTTGGGGACTTGGACAAACAGAACCTTTTTATGGGGACACCAAAAATGGTGTTTCATTAGTTCTATTAAATAATCAAAAAGGAACTAATTATTTTAATGAGATAAAAGAAAATATATTTTTTGAAAAAAGGAGTATTGAAGAAGCGATAAAAGGAAATCATCAGCTTTCAAATCCAACTCCAAAACATCCAAACCATGATAAATTTTTAGAACTTTATAAAACAGTTGGTATTATGGATGCCTTAAAACAAACGTTATTATAAGGGGGACAAACTATGAAAATTGGAATAATGTCAATGCAAAGAATTATAAATTATGGCTCTTATTTACAAGCTTTTGCTCTTTCACATACAATTAAAAATTTAGGTCATTCAGTTGAGTTTGTAGACTTCAAAATCGAACCATGTATAAAAGAACCATTTGTTGCAAAAACAGCAGAACACTATCACGGAAAAGATAAAGATTATTTTTTCAAATTACAAGAGTTTGAAGATAAATTTAGAGATGAATTCCTACCAGAACTAGGAATTGCTGAAAGAAAAGAAAGAACAAGTGTAGATACTCTAGTTATTGGCAGTGACGAAGTATTTAATTGTTTACAAATAAATCCAAATTGTCGGATATTCTTTAGAGCTATTTGGCAAAAATTGCAATGCTAAAAAAATTATATCTTACGCTGCTTCTTGCGGACACACAACTTTTGACGAATTACGCTCTCTTAATAAGCATAATGAAGTATCTGAGTTATTAAATAAATTCTCACATATTTCTGTTAGAGATGAAAATTCTAGACATTTTGTTGAAAACTTATCTAATATCACACCTATAAACCACCTAGATCCAGTACTTATATATGATTTTAGTAATGATGTTATAGATAATGTTGAATTAAAAGATTATATTATTCTTTATGGATATTCTTATAATTTTTCTGAGGAAGAATCAGAAAAAATAAAAGCTTTTGCAAAAGCTCATAATAAGAAAATCGTATCTATAGGAACATATCAATCTTGTGCTGATTTTTACATACCAGCACATCCTTTAGAAATACTACCATATTTCAAAAAAGCAGACTATGTTATAACTAATACTTTCCATGGTACAATCTTTGCAATAAAAACACATACACCATTTGTATCTTTCATAAAGAAATATAACTCACAAAAATTAACTGACCTTTTGCATAGATTAGAATTACCAGATAGATTATTGACTTCTTATGACGATTTAGAAGAATATTTTTCAAAACCAATAAATTTTGAAAAATCAGATAAAGTCATTGAAATAGAAAAACAAAGAACTATTGAATATTTAAAAGAAGCTTTATAAAAAAAGCTTCTTTTACTTTATGTGACTTATATCATTTAATAATTTTACTGTAAATTTTCCATCATCATATTCAAGAATATTCACACTCGTATTTTTTTGACTATTCTCCTCTACTTCTTCTAAAAAGCTTTGATTCTTTACCTTTCTAATAAAAGCCTCAATTGCAACTCCGTGTGAGCAAATCAAAATAGTCTTACCTTGATTGTCCTTAGCAATTTTTTCTATTTCCTTATACATTCTTTCTGCTACTTGTTTTGTAGTCTCTTGCTCAGGAATCTCCATAATTTCATTTTTTTCTTTATGTAGTTTATCTATCTTAGGATTTACTTTATTTACTTCTTCCCAAGTCCAACCATCATAAATTCCAAAGTACATTTCGTCTAAATCATCTTCTTGAATTATTTGTAATTTGTTTAATTCTGCAAGAGGTAAAATTGTTTTTAAAGTTCGATTTGAACCACTAGAATAAGCACGTTCAAATCGAACTTCTTTTAATCTTTCAGTCAATTTATGTACAAAAATTTTACCTTCTACAGTAAGTTCATAATCACTTCTACCCGTAAGTCTTTTTTGGACATTACCAATAGTTTGAGTATGTCTTACTAAATAAATTATTGTTTTCATAAATTCCTCTAATTATTAAATTTAATTTCAATTCCTTTTTTATCAGTAATACTATCAGCAGCAGCTGTCATAGGTATTTCTGTATTAATAGTAATTCCATTATTTTGATCTTGGTTTTGACCACCAACAAGTGGTATAAGTTTTGGTTTACCATCAACTTCTGGCATTCCATTAACCACACTTGGTACGGCTTCTGTAAACACATAATTTCTTTTTGGGATAACTGGTGTTTTTGTATTATCTTCAAAAGATTTTAATATAGCGTCTAATCTCATTGGAACACTAAGAGTTTCATTTTTGATGAAGCTCATTAAATATGGTTTTAAATGTTGTGGTGTTATCTCATATAAATCCATTAAGTAATATAACATCTTATACATATCTTTACATCTAGCCATATTTGGTGTAGCCATTATACTACCTTCTCTATTTCTATAATAAACATAAATTGGAAATTCTCCATAATTTAAGTCTTCTGCTAATATCGCACCTTTTATTGAATATACCATATCTTCATAATACATACCTTCAATAAATGTCATATTGTTTTTCTCTAAGAATTCTCTTCTCCAAACTTTACTTGCTACTGCAAAGTGCATATCACAAACAATTCTAGCTTCTCTAGTAGAGTTTTGTGCATTTGGTATGTAAGCTTTATTACTTCCACCTACATATTGTACTCCAAAATATACTATGTCTGATTTTCTGTCTCCAATTGTTTCATCAATTTTCTTCAAAGTTGTTTTGTCATATAAAGTATCGTCTCCGTCTAAGTGAACGATATATTCACCTTTAGCTTGTGCTATGGCTACGTTTCTTGAAGCACTTAAGCCAATGTTTTTTTCATTGTCAATTATTCTTATTTTTCCATTTGATTTTGCTTGATATTTTTTAAGTACGTTTAAAGTGTTATCTTTTGAACCATCATTTACTATAATAAGTTCATAATTTTCAAATTTTTGTTTTAGCACGCTATCAATAGCTGCACCAACTAATTTTTCTAAATTATAAGCACACATTATAACGCTAAATCTTAAATTTTTTTCTGTTTCCATATATTATTAAAATTCCTCCTACTATGTTAGTTTAATACTTAAAGTTTAAACTAACATTAAATCTCGGTATAATCATATTCGCAAGTTCTTAAAAGCCTATTCATTATCGCAACTCCAAGACCAGATATTTCCACACCCTCAATCAAAATAATTTGAGCTTTAATATGGTCTGCTCTCCTTAGTATGCTATAAATGTTTTTTGCAAATCCTTCAAGATTATCTTTACTTCCAACATCAATAAATCTTGATTCTGATACTACAATGTCTCTCTTATGTTCTGTAAAGCCTATTACAACAACATCTCCTCTGTATTTTTTTATTCTTTTGTTCATTTCAAATATTAAATCTTGATCATCTTTTGAGTAAATTAGTTGACATTTTGTTTTTGGAGCATAATGTCTGTGTTTCATACCGTGGGCTTGCAACTAACTCGCCATCACTAACTTTTGAAAAGACATTTTTGTCAATTCTAACAGCTCCTATTTCATCTCGAATTTCTTCTGGAGTAATTTTTCCGTGGGCGTAGAATAACTGGTACTTCATCTACAACTTTGACCACCGTAGATTCAAGCCCAACTTCTGTATTTCCTCCATCAATTACCGCGGAAACTTTAGTTTCAAGTTCTTGTTTAATATCTTCAATGTTTGTCCCACTTGGACGACCTGAGATATTTGCACTTGGTGCTGCAATTGGAACACCAGAAAATGTAATTATTGCCTGTGCTATAAGATTTTTAGGAATTCTTACTGCAACTGTATCTAATCCCGCAGTAACAATATCTGGTAACACTCCTGGCTTTTTCTTAAGAATAAGAGTAAATGGTCCTGGCATAAACCTTTCAATAAGTTTCTCTTCAACTTTTGTGATATCAGTAGCAATCTCTTCAATATCTGCTTTCTTGCCTACGTGAACTATCAACGGATTATCTGAGGGTCTACCCTTCGCAATAAATATTTTTCCAACTGCCTCTGCATCAAAAGCGTTTGCGCCTATTCCATACACAGTCTCTGTTGGAAAAATAACAAGCTCTCCATTCTTTATTAAATTACATACAACTTTCAATTCTTCTGTACTGGTTTTTTCTTCCCAATTATAATACATAAAAATTTCCTCGTGAATTATATTATACCATTTTTCACAGTAAATGTCAAATTTCAACTTCTTAAGGAATTCTTAATTTTGCGCTAATTCAAGCATGTTTTGGAAGATGAGTTTCTCTATATTTTTTATGCACAAAAAAAGAAGCTTACTAGCTTCTTTTTCTATATTTTTCTATATCCTCTACATTATTCACTTCTTCATGTTCTACATTTTGTTCTTCATGCTCATCCGAAGACAATAATTTCACTTTAAAAAACTCTTTATAACCTAGGGCTATAATCAAAACAATCATTATAGCAAAAGATAAAGCTTTCCAAATTCCACTATCTAGAAGAATAACCGCAAACATTCCAAATACTGCACTAATTGCATACATAATAAGTACAGCTTGTCTTTGTGTGAAACCTTTTTGTAGCATTTTATGATGTAAATGCCCTGCATCTGGCTCTATTATAGCCTTTAAGTTCTTGCCTTTGATAATTCTTCTAACTACTGCAAGTAGTGTATCAAATACTGGTAAAGCAAGTACAATAAGTGGTGCTACAATTACTATGGCAGTATAGGTTTTAGCTACACCCATAATAGAAATCACAGATAAGGAATATCCTAAAAAGTTCGAACCTGTATCACCTATAAAAGTCTTTGCTGGATTAAAATTATATGGTAAGAAACCAACAAGAGATCCACAAAGTGATGTTATAAGCAATATAGAAATTAGTGGCGAATCATTAAGAGCAAAAATCATAAGTAATGATATACTTGAAATGATTGATATACCTGTTGACAAGCCATCTAAGCCATCTATTAAATTCATTGCATTGGTGATACCTACTATCCACAATACTGAAAATATATCATAAAATAATACATTACTTTCTGGAATATTAATGAATGGTAACTCAAAATAATCTATCCTTATTCCCATTTTTACCACTATTATTCCCGCTATCGTTTGTGCTGCAAGTTTAGTTAAAGCTTTTGCCCCTTTTACATCATCATAAAAACAAGTAATTCCTATTATAATTGCACCAATAACAAACCCCATAAGTTTTACATGCAAATTATCTTGAAAAACATCTATATTGTTTTCAATAGTCATTACAATAAGTAAATATATAACTGATACGAAAAATCCCAAAATTACAGCTAAACCTCCGAAGTCTTGGCATTGTAATATGGTTGATTCTTCTAGGGTCTTGTGGCGTATCGACTGCACCTACTTTTTTTGCAAATCTAATTGTATATGGTGTAGCCATAAATGCTGTTACAAAAGCTATCGTAAAAGCTATTGCTATATCTCCCCACATAGGTTAATGACCTCTCTATTTCATATTTTCATTTTCAATTTCTTTAATCATTTCTAATCTGTCTGTATGTCTTCCTGCCATAAATTCTGTTCCAAGCCAAGCACGTAAGATAGTTACTGCTTGAGATACATTTATAAATCTACCTGGCAAAGCAATTACATTTGCATTATTATGTGCTTTTAAAAGTTTAGCAACTTCTTCATTCCAGCAAGATGCACATCTAATACCTTTGAATTTGTTTGCAACAATACTCATTCCGAATCCTGTCCCACAAATTAAAATTGCTTTATCGCATTCTTTACTTTGAACTGCTTTAACAGCTGGTTCTGCATAAAGTGGATAGTCTGTTCTATCAGTTGAATTACAACCAAAATCTTTATATTTAATTTCCTTTTCATCTAAATATTTTTTAATTTCTTCCTTTAATTCATATCCACCATGGTCACAAGCTATTGCTATCATTTTCCGTACCTCCCGTTTTTTCTCAATATATCATAGAAGTTTCATTTATACAATAGTCATTATAAACAACTTTTGTGAATTTTCTGTGAATTTTCCATATTTTATTAATTAATTAAACTTTTTTACCAAAACCACTTGATTTTTTCGACAATAACATGTTATAATGGTTGAAGTAAATTTACTTTATACTAAAGGGAGGTGCAAAGAGATGCCAAATATTAAATCAGCAATAAAAAGAGTTAGCGTAATTGAGAAAAAAACATTACAAAATAATATGGTAAAATCTGCATACAAAACAGCAGTTAAAACATTTGAAGCAGCTGTTGAAGAGGGAGACAAGAAAAAAGCTGAAGCTACTTTCAAAGAAGCAGTTAAAAAAGTTGACCAAGCTTGCACAAAAGGTGTAATCAAAGCAAACACAGCATCAAGAAAAAAATCAAGCTTAGCTAAAAAATTAAATACTGTAAAATAGAATTTAATATAAAAATAATCTCACCCCGAAGTGAGATTTATTTTTTTACAAAAATTTCCTTTGAAACTTAATCTCTAATGTGTTAATCTATATTTATGGATATTATTTGGAGGTTCTCTTATGAAGGATGATATAATTAATTTTTTTATAATCAAAGACAAGAAAATTTTAAATCTGTTAGATAAAACTTTAGCATTTTCTTTTGCTATCTGCCTATTTGGCATATTACTTTTACATATTTTTTTAGAAAATTTTATTTCTTTTAGGCTATATGAAGCCTCAATAATAATTTTTCGCACTGGTCTTTTCATTGGAGTAACTAGTGTAATGTCCTCTCTTATAATAAATCGTTATAATGGATAATAAAAAAACAATACAAAAAAACAACCGTAGACTTAAAAATCTACGGTTTAATATTTATTTATTCAATTCTTCTAAGAATAATTTATTTAGCATTTGAGGATTTGCTTTACCTTTTGTTTCTTTCATAGCTTGTCCTACTAAGAAACCTAGTGCCTTATCCTTTCCTGCTTTATAATCTGCAATAGATTGTGGATTTGCTTCTAATACTTTTGCTACTACTTCTTTAATAGCACCTTCGTCAGAAATTTGTATCCAACCTTTTGCCTCAATTATCTTACTTGGCATTTCTGGATTTTTAAACATTTCTTCTAGAACCTTTTTAGCAATTGCTGAACTTATTGTTCCCTTATCAATTAAAGTAACAAGTTCTCCAAGCTCTTTACCAGAGAATTTAAGTTCATCTGGCTCTTCTTCTCTTTCATTTAAAATTCTAGCAATGTCTGACATTATCCAGTTACTAACTGATTTTGCATTTCCGCAAACGCTGCTTGCTTCTTCAAACATATTTGAATAATATTTTGAACCAGTAACAAAATTTGCTGCTTTTTCAGTTAAGCCCATATCTTCTAAATATCTTTTCTTTCTACTTTCAGGTAATTCTGGTAAGCTTTTCTTGATATTTTCGATATATTCCTCTGATAATCTAATTTCAACTAAGTCTGGGTCTGGGAAATATCTATAATCTTGTGCATCTTCTTTATCTCTCATTGAGAAAGTCTTTCCTGATACATCGTCCCATCTTAGGGTTTCCTGTGTAATAACTCCACCATTTTCAATTACATCTATTTGTCTATTTGCTTCATATTCAATAGCTCTTACAATACTTCTAAATGAATTCATATTTTTCATTTCTGTTCTTGTACCAAACTCAGTAGCACCTTTCTTTCTTACAGAAACGTTAACATCAGCTCTTAAAGAACCTTCTTGCATTTTACAATCTGACACTTCAATATATTCAAAAATAGATTTTAATTTTCTAAGGTAAGCTTCTACCTCTTCTTTTGTTCTTAAATCAGGTTCAGAAACCACCTCAATTAGTGGAACGCCCGCTCTGTTTAAGTCAACAAAACTTCCTCTGCCATATTCATCATGATTTAATTTTCCAGCATCTTCTTCAATATGGATACGTGTAATTCCAATTCTCTTTTCACCCTCTGGAGTCTCAACATCAACATATCCTTCATAGCAAAGTGGTAAATCAAATTGTGAAATTTGATATGCTTTTGGTAAATCTGGATAAAAATAATTTTTTCTATCGTTTTTACTCTTTCTAGCAATTTGACAGTTTGTTGCTAAGCCTGCTTTTACAGCATATTCTACAACCTTCTCATTTAAAACTGGTAATGTTCCAGGCATAGCCATACAAATTGGGCAACAATGAGTATTTGGCTCGCCACCAAATTCAGTAGGACAAGAACAAAAGATTTTTGTTTTTGTTGAAAGTTCGCAGTGAACTTCAAGTCCCATAACTATTTCATAATCTTCTCTAGCCATTAGTTATTACCTCCTTTAAATGTTGGTTTATTTTCTCTAAAGTTTGTATTCTGTTCATAAGTATAAGCTGCTTTTAAGATAGTTTCTTCATCAAAAGCTTTACCAATTAATTGGAAGCTAATAGGTAAACCTTTGCTATCTAATGAACAAGGAACACTTATACCTGGAAGTCCACCAATATTTACTGGAACAGTACAAATATCTGCTAAATACATCTCAATTGGATTTTCTGATTTTTCACCAAACTTAAATGCTGTAGTTGGTGATACTGGTGTTAATAATAAATCATATTTTTCAAACAATTCATTATAAGCTTTATTTATTACGGTTCTAACCTTTTGAGCCTTTTTATAATATGCGTCATAATATCCAGAAGAAAGTACATAAGTACCTACCATTATTCTTCTTTTTACCTCTGGTCCAAAGCCTTCACTTCTAGAATTTCTATAAATATCTTTCAAGTTTTCAAACTTCTCACTTCTATAACCATAGCGAATTCCATCAAATCTGCCTAAATTTGAACTAGCCTCTGCATCTGCAATAACATAATAAACAGAAGTAGCATATTTTCCTACATCAAAAGAACATTCTTCAATAGTTGCACCTAGCTCTTCATATTTTTTAGCTACTGCAAGTACAGCTTCTCTTACTTCTTCATTCACGCCTTCTCTAAGATATTCTTTTGGAAGACCTATTTTCATACCTTTAACATCATTTACTAAGGCTTTTGTGTAATCTTTTTTCTCAAAATCCATTGATGTAGAATCTTTTTCATCATGTCCTACAAGTAAATTTAAAAGTAATGCAGAGTCTGTAACATCTTTTGTTAAAGGACCAATTTGGTCTAGTGAAGAAGCAAACGCAACTAAACCATATCTTGAAACTAAACCATAAGTTGGTTTAAAACCTACAACACCGCAAAGTGAAGCTGGTTGTCTAATAGAACCACCAGTATCACTTCCTAAAGTCCAAGGTGCTAAATCTGCTGCTACTGCTGCGGCTGAACCACCTGAAGATCCACCTGGTACTCTATCTAAATCCCAAGGATTTTTAGTTGGGAAAAAAGCTGAATTTTCTGTTGAACTTCCCATCGCAAATTCATCTAAATTAAGTTTCCCTAAATATACCATATCCTCTTTATTTAAGTTTTCTATAACTGTTGCATTATATGGTGCAACAAAATTCTCAAGCATTTTTGAACTACAAGTTGTTCTTGTGCCTGTAATACACATATTATCTTTTATACCAATTGGAATACCTGCATATTTACTAACTGGCTTTCCTGCTTTTCTATCCTCATCAACCTTTCTTGCTTTTTCTAATGCGCTTTCTTCTAAAGTTGAAACATACGCTTTTACAATACCATCTTTTTCTTTTATTCTATCAAAATAACTTTTTGTAACTTCTTCTGAAGTTACTTCGCCACTTGCAAGCTTGTCCATTAACTCGTGGGCTGTAAATTCATAAAGTTCCATTATTTTATCTCCTTTCTTATTTCATGCTCTAAATGAGGCCAAGAAAACACTCTAGTAATACCGTCTGCATTACTATTTGCATTACATCTATTATCCATTATAAAAGCCTTTATACCTTTACTTGCCACACTTATGCAATTTTTCAAACTATCATCAACAAAAACATCTACATTATTTTCTTTAGCTATTTCGCCTTTATTCCCAGCATTTACAATTAGCTTGTCATACTCTATCCCGTGCTTTTCAAGCCAAGCTTCTGTTACTTCTCTTGCTGGTGCTATACCATCCTCAACAACTTCGTCCCATCTAGCAGTAATTAATATAATTTTATGCCCTTCTGCTCTTAATTTACTTATAATCTCTTTTGCAAAGAAAAATGGTGTAGTTTGTTCTATCATTCTTCTATAATATCTTCTAAAAAATTTTAACTCTTCTTCTCTACTCCACTCATGTATATCTTGTACATAATCTATGTCTAATCTATTATTAGCTATTTCTTTTATCTCTATTTCTCTTCCTAAATCTTCAATTGTGAATTTTTGAGCATAAGCCATCATTACAGCTAATGTATCTGTTATTGTATCGTCAATATCTAAACCTATTACCATATTAACTCCTAATTTATTACTTTTGGTATTCTAAACATACCATCATCCTTACTTGGTGCGTTTTGTAGTAAAGCTTCTTTATCTACGTTTTGTTTAATCTCATCTTTTCTAAACACATTGTATTTCTCATTAGCTGCTATTGTCTCACCTACATTATCGGTATTTACAGAGTTTATCTCATTTGCAAACTCTAAAATTTCTGTCATATCGTTTGAATATCTTTCGATTTCTTCTTCAGTCAAATTCAAACTAGCAAGTTTTGCGATATGAATTACTTCTTCTTTGCTTATTGCCATTTTCATCTCTCCTCTCATAATATTCTAATATTATATAATGAAACGTCAAAAATTACAAGTTTTTAAACATAAAAAAAGTAGCTTTCCGTAAGCTACTTTTAATTTTTATTCATTTTTTGGTTCTTCACTATTTTCTGTATTGTTTTCTTCGTGATGCTCTTCACTTTCTTCGCTACTATTTTCTTCTGAACTTGAAAGTTCAATTACTTCTGATACTGTTTCAACTTTCTCAGGCTCAGCTTCCTTAGCCTCTGGTGGAGGTTCTGTCGTAACTGTAACTATAAGTTCTTCATTTTTAGGTTGTTTTGCACCACATCTTGAACAGAAGTCCGCCTTTAAATCTAATTCTTCACCACAATCACTACATTTTTTGATATTTTTCAAAGCTAATAACTCTACTTCTGCTTTTTCAATATTCTCTTTTAATCTTTCAATTTCTTCGCATCTAGGAGTAATCTCTTCTTTAGAAGCATCTTCTCCAGATTTCATTTTTTCATATACCATCTTGCCAATTTCTTTATATTCATTGTCTATTTTTTCTTTACTATCTGAAATCTTCCCTCTTAATTTCAATTCTTCTGAAAGCTTTGAAGTTTTTTCTTTGGCTGTTTGATAAGCTTCTGTTGTTTTCTTACCTAATTTATTAAAAAAATCCATTTAGAATCCCTCCTTTTATTCTGATTTTTGCTCTCTTGTCATAAGCATATTTACTGCGTCTTTTGGACTAAGACCACCATATAGTACTTCATAAACTGTTTCAACTATTGGCATTTCTATATTATATTTTTTAGCAAGCTTATAGGCTACATCTATATTATCAACACTCTCAATAGTCATTCCAACTTGTTTTCTTGTTTCTTCAATAGAATATCCTCTTCCGATTAATTCCCCAGCTTTTCTATTTCTACTATGAACACTTCCACAAGTAACTATCAAGTCCCCAAGTCCTGTTAAGCCATAAAAAGTCTTACTTTGTCCACCCATTGCAGTTCCGAAGTCTATCTATTTCCACAAGTCCTCTAGTAGCAAGTGCTGCAAAAGTATTATCGCCTAATTCTAAGCCTACTGCTATACCTGCACAAAAAGCTATAATATTTTTTAAAGCTCCACCAAGTTCTACACCTTTTACATCATCTGAAGTGTATAATCTTAAAGTATTACTTTTAAATTCTTCTGATACTATTTCTCTTACATCTTCATGTTTTGAAGCTACTACTAAAAGAGTAGGCACACCAATAGAAACTTCTTCTGCATGGCTTGGACCTGATAAAATTCCTGTTTTAATTTCAGGTAACTCTTCTTCCATAACCTGATCTAAAGTATATTCTGTTTCAGCCTCAAAACCTTTTGAACACATAAGTAATATTTGATTTGGTTTTACAAATTCTTTATATTGTTTTATTGTACTTCTTACAAATTTTGATGGTGTAACATGCAATATAATATCAGCTCCATCTAAAACTTCTTCGAAACTAGAAGAACATACTACTCCTTCAGGAATTCTTGCTTTTGGCAAAAATACACATTTTCTTTTATTATTTATTAAGTTTTTCTCATCTTCATCAAAAGACCACATCTTAACACTATGTCCATGTGTTGCAAGATATATTCCTAAAGCTGCTCCCCAACTTCCACTACCAATAATTGCTATATTTTTCAAAACATTATTCCTCCTTAGTTTTCTGTCTTTTTGAAACTTATCTTATTTTCTGTACCAGAAAGTAAACGTTTAATGTTACTTCTATGATTATATGCAATGAATGCTGCCATTATAATACCGAAAATGATATAATTTCCATCTACTATATAATGCTCATGTATAAACACTGTAAGCACTGGGAATAATATTGCTGCACATATTGAGCCTAATGATACCATTCTTGTTAGTATCATTAATACAAGTGCAAATACTAAACAAATTAGACCAATTTGCCAGTTTACTAAAATAATAACTCCTAAACTTGTTGCAACACCTTTTCCACCTCTAAATTCGAAAAAGATTGGAAAAGTATGACCTATTACAACTGCAACTGCTGCAATTTGAACTAAAATTGCTTTATCCACTGAACTATTGAATTTTCCAATTAATAAGCTAATCGCAATAGCTACTACTCCTTTTAGTATGTCACAAACAAGTGTAAGTAATGCAGCTTTTTTTCCAACACTACGTAACATATTTGTACTACCAGCATTTCCGCTTCCTTTTTCTCTAACATCAAAACCAGCCATTTTTCTGCTTATAATTACAGAAAAGCTAATACTTCCTATGGCATAGGCAATAATTGCCATAATAACATATAATACCATATTTACCTCCTTATTCCTTTTCGGATTTTTCTCTTATAATCAATCTTACAGGTGTTCCCTCTAAGCCAAAATTATTTCTAAAATTATTTATCAAATATCTTTGATATGAAAAATGAAATAAATCTTTATTGTTAACAAATATAACAAATGTAGGTGGTTTAGTAGAAGCTTGTGTACCGTATAAAATCTTAAGTCTTTTTCCTTTATCAGTTGGTGGTTGTACAACTGAAATCGCTTCATTAATTACCTCATTTATTACAGATGTTGAAACTCTTAAAGAATTTTGTTTATATACTTCATTTACTTTCTCAAAAATCTTATTTACTCTTTGACCAGTTTTTGCTGAAATAAACATAATTGGTGCATAAGTAGCATAGGAAATTTTGTTATAAATATCTTTCGTATATTCTTGCATTGTATAATTATCTTTCTCAACTTCGTCCCATTTATTTACAACAATTACAATACCTTTTCCAGCTTCATGTGCTTCTCCAAGAATTTTAGCATCTTGGTCTGTTACACCTTCTAAAGCATCTATTAAAACTAAGCATACATCAGCTCTTTCGATAGCAAGAAGTGTTCTCATAACACTAAACTTTTCGATAGATTCATTTACTTTACTTTTTCTTCTAATACCTGCTGTATCTATAAAAGTATATTTTCCATATTCATTTTCAAATTCAGAATCTATCGCGTCTCTAGTTGTTCCTGCAATATCACTTACAATACTTCTATCTTGACCAAGAATTCTGTTTAATAAAGAAGACTTACCAACATTAGGCTTACCAATTAGTGCAACTTTTATTTTGTCCTCATCACCTTCATCTTCTGACTTTGGTGGAAGCAAATCATAGATCTCATCTAATAAATCTCCTATTCCCATTGCATTTGCAGCAGAAATTGCATGTGGCTCTCCTAATCCTAAATTATAAAATTCATAAATTTCACTAGGCACTTCACCAAAAGTATCTACTTTATTACAAGCAAGTATTATAGGTTTTTTAGATTTTTTAAGCATTACTGCAATCTCGCTATCTGCTGCTGTTACGCCTTCTTTTACATTTGTCATAAATAATATAACATCTGCTACACCTATTGCTATATTTGCCTGTTCTCTCATTTGAGATAAAATAATATCATCACTTTCTGGCTCGATACCACCTGTATCGATTAAAGTAAACTCTCTATCACGCCAAGAAGTATCTGCATAAACCCTATCTCTCGTAACACCTGGTGTGTCTTCTACTATTGAAATTCTTTGTCCGACAACATAGTTGAAAAATCTAGATTTACCTACATTGGGTTTTCCAACTATTGCCACTATTGGTTTTGACATTTTATTTTTCCCTTTCCATTTTCCAAATATATATGATTAATAATAATGTTCCTAAAACTGATATAATTGTCGCTACTTTTGAATTATCTGTTCCACGATATGCGACTTCTAAAGTAAGATCATCTCCTGAAGGAAGGTCACAACCTAAGAAACCATTTTCCGTTTCATAAGTTTTTAAAATTTCGCCATCAGCTCTTACCTCATAACCTGGATAATATATGTATGGCAATTCTAAGCTTACATCTTCTCCAAAAGTCTCTATTTTTGCACTCATATTTAAACCATCTTTTTGCTCTTCATCAACCACAGCTTTACCTTTTAACGCATATATCTTATCTTCTCTTGTTGCTACATAAAATCTATTTTCGAAAGCCTTTGTAGGCAAATATTCTGCTCTTCCCATTCCTGCAATACACTCATTATTCATGCCTGAAACTTGTCCTACATTCCAATCTTCAATTGGAGATACTTCATCTGTGTATTTTACAAAACCATGCAAAGCCATAACATATACTGTTGCAATTACTATAATAATTATAGCATCTTTGAACTTGTAATTTTTAATAACAGCGCCCATATTTATTGCACAAACTATACTTAAGAAGAATGATGCAAATTCCATACATCTCCAAGGAAATTGTATTATGTACAAAAACTTTGGCATAAACTGCCATGGGAATAATTTTGTTGACATTAAAAGTGTTACAAGTCCTGCTATCAAAAAGAATAAATAGTCTTTTCTAAATTCAGGTTTCATTATTCTTATAGTCATAAATGAAAATGCAAGCATTATAATCATATATGGACCAAGTTCGAAAGCAAAGCCATCACCTGCTGCTGTCACAAAGATTCTCTTAATTGAAAGTCTTTGTTCTAAAACACTCTCTTTAGTCGCCATTGCTTCATCTTCATAAACTCTATAATCTGCACTAAATCTTGCTTCTAGCATAGGAAGTGTAAAACATAAAGTTATCATAACAATAAATAAAGCATTTATTCCTAATAATTTCCAAGTTTCTTTATCTTTTAAAGCTTTTATATTAACTAATAAATATATTAACCCCAAAATTGCTGTATATAATGCTGATATATTATGCGTAAATATCAAACCAATTGCACCTAAGCTTAAATACCAACTCTTACCTTCCTTCTGCACAATATTATACAAGCCTAAAAATACAAGTGGTATAAACATAAAAGAAGCAAATTCTGCAAGAGCATTTCTAACATATAAATCAGTTAAATGATATGGTGCCATCATATATAACGAACCTGCAAGTAAGCCTACATTGTGATTATCTGAAACGTCTTTTACAAACTTGTACATAAAAATACCAGATAAAAACAAACATACAAAAGCAAATATCTTGTACCCTACTATGTACGAACCTGTAATCACTTTAAAAATAATGATTCCTACCGTGGTAAAAGCACCATAAAACAAGTTCCAAGAATAACCAAAGCCATTACTAAAATTTGGAATAATGTTTCCAAAAGTAACACCTTTACTCATTGCTTCAAAGCTTCCAAAAGCCCTTGCTATATGTTGAATTCCATCATCATAATACACATCTAAATTATCTTTTAGCATTGGTATACACATAATACACGCAACTATTAACAAAACTAAAATATTTTTTACTTTATCTTTCAATTTTATCTCCATTAGTAATTTATTTTACCTTCTAAAAACTCATCATTTGCTTTCCAGTCATCTACCTCAAAAGTTATATATTCTTTTTCATTTTTTCTTACAATTACTTTATCAATACCTGAGTTAATAATAAGTTTTCTACACATTAAACAAGGTGCTGCACCATTCTCATAGTCATGATTTTCTGTTCTATATCCAACTAAATATAAAGTTGCACCAAGCATCTCTTCTCTTGATGCACAAAGCATTGCATTTTGCTCGCTATGTACTGCTCTACACGCATCATATCCACCATGTCTTTGGTCAGGTAATAATTTCTTTTTTGTACAATACCCTAAATCTGAACAGTTTTTTCTACCTCTTGGTGCTCCATTATAACCAGTAGAAACTATCTGGTCGTGATTTACTATAACTGCACCATATTTTTTTCTAAGGCAAGTAGCCCTTGAGGCAACTGTTTCTGCTATATCTAAATAATAATTTATTTTATCAATTCTATCTTCCATTTTTTAGCCTCCTAGCCACGCTTATTATATCATTATTACTTACATTTCGCAACAAAAAAAGTAAGAGTTAATAAAAAACTCTTACTTTTTAAATAATTATTCTCCAATATCATATTTTGGTTTTGCACTATATGTTGTATGTAAATATTTATGTGCTACGTGGCTACCTGGTTTTTCTAAGAATTCATTATAAAGCATATGCATAACTGGATTTTCGTGTGATTTTCTTATAGTACTCTTTTCATCTATACTATAAAGTGCATCAGCTCTTAGTTTTCTTACATCAACTGTTGCTCTTGTCTTAGAAGTTTTAATAGGTTGACCACCACCCATTACACATCCACCTGGACAAGCCATTATTTCTATGAAATGATATGGTGAGTTTCCTTCTTCAATTTGTTTTAATAATTTTCTTGCATTTGCTAAACCACTTGCAACAGCAATTTTTATTTCTTTTCCAGCAACCACCAAGTTTGCTTCTTTTATACCACTTTGACCTCTAACTTCTGTGTATTCAATTCTATCAATACTTCTTCCTTCTAGTGTATCAACAGCTGTTCTAACAGCAGCTTCCATAACTCCACCAGTTGTGCCAAAAATTGCTCCTGCTCCACTTGCTTCTCCCATTGGATCGTCAAATGTACTTTCTTCTAATGATGGGAAATCCATATTAGATTGTTTTATCATTCTTGCAAGCTCTCTTGTAGTAATAACATAATCAACGTCACGAGCTCCATCAACTTCCATTTCAAGTCTTGAACATTCATATTTTTTTGCAACGCAAGGCATAACTGAAACTACACAAATTTTGCTTCTGTCTAAGTTATACTTTTGCGCAAAATATGATTTTATTATAGCTCCAAACATTTGATGTGGTGATTTACAAGATGATAAATGTGCTAAACTATTTGGAAAGTTCTTTTCTGCAAATCTTACCCAGCCTGGGCTACAAGATGTAATCATTGGTAAAACACCATTATTAGTTACTCTTTCAATAAACTCATTTGCTTCTTCCATAATAGTTAAATCAGCACCTGTATTTGTATCAAATACTTTATCAAAACCAATAAGTTTTAAGGCTGTTGCCATTTTACCTGTTACATTAGTTCCAATTGGCATACCAAATTCTTCGCCAAGAGCAACTCTAACTGCTGGAGCAGTTTGAACAACTACATAAGTTTCTGGGTCTCTTAATTTTTTCCATACATCTTCTATGTTTTCTTTTTCTTTTAATGCACCTGTTGGACAAGCCTCAATACATTGTCCACAAAGTGTACAATCAACATCATTTAAGCTATGTTCATAAGTTGTTGATATACGAGATTCAAAACCTCTTCCTATACAGTCAATTGCACCTATTTCTTGTACATTTTTACAAGTTGCAACACATCTTCTACATAAAATACATTTATTAAAATCTCTAACAATTGAAGGTGATTTATCATCAATCTCAAATTTAGATTGTTCTCCCTCAAATTCTACTTTTTGTACATTGTATTTTACAGCTAGCGCTTGTAATTCACAATTTCCATTTCTAGTACAAGTTAAGCAATCTCTGTGATGATTTGAAAGTATCAAATCTAAAACTACTTTTCTAGCTTCAACTACTTCATGTGAGTTAGTTTTAATTACCATACCTTCTTCAACTTTTTGAATACAAGAAGTTGCAAAACCTCTTCTGCCTTCGACCTCTACTATACACATTCTGCAATCGCCAAATTCATTAATGTCTTTCAAGAAGCATAAAGTAGGTATATCAATTCCATTATCACGTGCAGCTTTAAGGATAGTTGTTCCTTCCTCTACACAAATATCTTTTCCATCTATTTTTAAATTTACCATTAGCTTTACCCTCCTATTTATTAATTGCCTTAAATGGGCATTTGTCTACACAAGTTCCACATTTAATACAAATTTCTGGGTCTATTTTATGTGGCTCTTTGATTTCTCCTGTAATAGCATTAACAGGGCAATTTCTCTTACACAAACCACAACCTTTGCATTTCTCAGGATCAATGCTTATATCACATAAAGCTTTACAAGCTCCTGCTCTACATTTTTTATCACGTACGTGTTCTTCATATTCATTTCTAAAATAGTGTAGGGTGCTAAGTACTGGGTTTGGTGCTGTTTGACCAAGACCGCAAACTGACGCTTTTCTAATACTATCTGCTAATCTTTCAAGATGTTCTATATCAGTTTCTGTACCCTTTCCTTCACATATTTTTGTAAGAATCTCAAGCATTCTCTTTGTACCAATTCTACAAGGTGTACATTTACCACAACTTTCACTTACTGTAAAGTCTAAATAAAATCTTGCAATATCAACCATGCATTTTGTATCGTCCATTACGATAAGTCCACCAGAACCCATCATTGAACCTATACTTGCTAGTGACTCATAATCAATTGGTGTATCTAAATGTTCAGCAGGAATACATCCGCCTGAAGGTCCACCTGTTTGAGCAGCTTTAAACTCTCTACCATTTGGAATACCTCCACCTATGTCATATACAATTTCTCTTAAAGTAGTTCCCATAGGAACTTCAACTAAGCCAACATTAACAACATTTCCACCTAAAGCAAATACCTTTGTACCTTTAGATTTCTCTGTTCCGATGCCAGCATACCATTCTGCACCATTTAAAATTATTTTAGTAACATTTGCAAGTGTCTCAACATTATTTATAATTGTTGGTTTTTGGAATAAACCACTATTTGCTGGGAATGGTGGTTTTAGTCTTGGTTGACCACGCTTTCCTTCTACTGACTCAAGTAATGCAGTTTCTTCTCCACATACGAAAGCTCCAGCACCAAGTCTAATATCAATATCAAAGCTAAAGTTTGTTCCAAAAATATTATTTCCAAGTAAGCCATATTCTCTTGCTTGATTTATTGCTATTCTTAATCTTTGAACTGCTATTGGGTATTCAGCTCTAACATATATGTAACCTTGATTTGCTCCAATTGCATAACCGGCAATAGCCATTGCCTCAAGTACACAGTGTGGGTCCCCTTCTAGAATACTTCTATCCATAAAAGCTCCAGGATCACCTTCGTCTGCATTACATACAATATATTTTTGGTCTCCTTCTGCGTCTTTTGCAAAAGCCCATTTTCTACCTGTTGGGAAACCTGCTCCTCCACGACCTTTTAAGCCAGAATTTAATACTGTATTTATTACATCATCTTGGCTCATTGAAGTAAGCACTTTTTCAAGCGCTTTATATCCATCAAAAGCAATATATTCATCAATAACTTCTGGGTCAATAATACCGCAATTTTGTAGTGCAATTCTCTTTTGTTTTTTATAGAAATTTAAGTCATCTAATTTGTCTACTATACTTCCATCTATATCTCTACAAAGTAATCTCTCGACTCTTCTTCCTTCTATAATATGTGATTGAATTATTTCTTCACAATCTTCTACTTTAACGTGTGCATAAAAAGTCTCTTCTGGACGGATAATTACTATTGGTCCTTTGGCACATAAACCAAAGCAACCTGTTTGAATTACTCTAACATTAGTTATACCTTTTTCTTCTAAAATTCTTCTCATATTTTCAATAATTTGAGGAGATTTTGAAGAAGTACAACCAGTTCCTCTACATACTAAAATATGTTTTTCTCTAGTATCAGAACTTGTATTAACTCTTAAATCTAATTCCGCTCTTTTTTCTCTTCTAATATTCTCTAATTCTTCTATACTTTTCATAGATGACCTCCTTTATTCATTCATATATTTATCAATTACCTCATCTAATTGTTTTACTGTTGCATTTCCGTAAACTTCATCATTTACCATAAATACTGGTGCTAAACCACAGGCACCTACACATCTTACATCATCTATTGAAAATTTACCGTCTGGTGTAACCTGACCTGGCTCAATTTGTAATCTTTCTTTTGCTCTATCTAACAAACTACCAGAACCCTTTACGAAGCAAGCTGTTCCTAAACATATTGATATGTTATATTTTCCTTTTGGAGCAAGTGTAAATCTTGAATAAAAAGTAATTACACCATAAATTTCTGCCATTGGCATATCTAGTTTTTCAGATATTGCTTCTTGAGCTTGCTTAGGTATATATCCATACTTCTCTTGTACATCATTTAATATACCTATTAATTGATTCTTCTCATTATGAAATTTCTCAACAATTTCTTCTGTTTCTTTTTTCACTCTAACACATGCACACATTTCTTCCATAACTCAATCATCCTTTCTATATCCATACTTATTTTGAATTATATCATAGTATTTATTTTCTTTTCAACAGATTTCGACAAAATTTCACATAGTAATTTTTGGCGCGAAAAAAAGGCTATAAATAGCCTTTTTCCCGTCTTGGTTATTTTTGTTTATTTTTTAATTTTGAATATATTTTTTTATTTCATCTCTTACAAATTCCCATCTATTTTTCATAAAACATTTTTCTTCATAAAGCTTTTCTATCTCGTCAAAACTTGCAAATTTAACATCTGATACTTCTTCTTTTTGCATAATAACTTTGTTTAAGTCAATGTCTTGTTTAACTATATATTCATCTAACCACACATTTCTACTTTTATAATGTTTGATTTTTATAGCTTTATTGATATCTAAGTCAATTCCAAGCTCTTCTTTTGTCTCTCTTTTTAAAGTCTCTAACGAACTCTCACCTTTTATAACAGAACCACCAGTCATAGCCCATACATTAGGCTCTAATTTCTTTTCAGGAGCTCTTTTTTGAATTAATATCTTATTTTCCGAATTAATTATCCACACATCAGCACCCTGATGGTATATTCCTTCTTGCCAAGCAAGCTTATCACCTGCAAGCATTGTTTCTCCTGTAATATTACCATCTTCATCTAATATATCCCAAATTTCTTCTTTACACATACTATTTCTCCTCATCTTTTCCTTCATAAGTCTCATAAAACCAATCTGTACTTTCTTTGTATTTTTCTGGGTTATCAGCTTTTGATAAATACCAATAAACATCATATAATCCAATAAAATAGACTATTGATAATATTTCTGAAATCCAATAATCATAACTAAAAATTATTAAATCCGCAATATCTTGCATAGATGCAAGATAAAATATAATATCATATATCAAAATCCAGCCTATTGCTATCATCGAAAATACTATGAACCTTTTTGCATTATCTTCATCATAAGTCGACATATACTTTTTAGCTATTACTAAAAAAACTAAAGAAGCAATTTCAAATACTATACCAAAATCAAATTCACCAGTTATAAGAGGAGGAACATAGGTTAATATACTTATAATTATTAATAGCATTGTTCCATTTGCTCTGTTATCTGCTTTATCGATATTTATTCTTTTTATAAATTCCTTTTCTTTTTTCTCCATTTCATAAAATTCCCCTTATATTTTAATATTTTGTTCTTCATCAAATAATATCAAATCATCTTTTTCCATCTTGTTTCTCTTACCTTGAATTTTTAACAATTTTACTAACTGATAAATAAGTACAAGATTAATAAAAGCGTGAAGTATAATAATTGCATAAACTTTAATACTAAAATATCTATATAATTCCATACACTCACTTATGTAATATTCACTTGCTGTCTTAATACTCATACCACCTAATCCTATATCTACTCTGGTATTAGTGCTTTTTCCAGTAAATTGCTGTGTATAAATTTGTCTAAATTTATTATAAGTATAAGTCTTATCATAATCTACTTTTTGCATAAAAAATACAAGCATACTTATTATAGATATTACTAAAATTCCTACTAATAATTTTATCAAAGCTTTTTCACTTTTAGCAAAACAATTGCTTAAGAAAGTCACAAACAATAATACACCCAAAGTTATTAAATAGCTATTTATAAAACCACTTTTTACACTTTCTATCGGGTCGATAATTGTAGGTTTATGTGTAAAGAAAAATGTAATTGCCAAAACTGCAACAATGATAAGTGATAAAATTATTTGTATAGCTATATAAGTATTCGTTATTGGTATATAATAGTGAATTCTACTATGAAATCCAAATCCCCTATGATAACCTCCACCGCCTCTAGCGCCACCAGTATTTTTTATAGATGGAAAACCACCTCTCCCCATAAAAGCCATTATGTTTTCCTCCGTATTTTTATCATTACTAACATTTTAACATATATGTCGAAGTCAAACAATACTAATTTTATTGCGCAAGTTTACATAATTGTAAAAATGTGGTATAATATAATAGTATTACCACGATTGCTTTGCAATCACAAAATTTATTTGAAGGAGTTGATGCAAATGAATGGCACCAGAAGCGCAATGCCTCTGGCATTCAATGTCACGAGTAGAACTCGGAGTTTGAATACCGTCATTCCCTTTCCCATCCCTCAGCGCAGGCGTATACTGACCTTTGCCGAGAGGCTGGAACAGGACGCAACCATTCTCTGCAACGACGCAGAAAACTACCGCGACAAAGCCTATGTCAATGCAATTTCCAAGCTGTACCTTGTAATCGCAAAAGCTACGAACGTACCGGCTGAAAAGCTGAAACCGTTCAAAATTTCGGACGTCGAAGTGGCTCTTGCCAAACTCGCCAAGGAGCATCGGCAAGAATACAAAGAGCTCTGCAAATTCTGGGGAGTCGTCCCTGAGGAGCACCGCTCTAAGAAAACCACAAAAGGCGTTTTGCCCAGGGAACACCTTGTCCGGCTTACCGACTGGGGCTATATCGAGCTGTTCTTCGCCAACATGGAAGAGATTATCCAGCTGGTCGCCCAAAAGACCTATTCCTCTCACCCTATGAGTGATATGGAAAAAGCAAAGTACGCGCAGATTTTCATTATGTTCATTGTGGGTCACTCCATGATGTACTATGACTTTGAGAACTTCCAGAGAGTTCACGAAACCTTGGAAGCTCGAAAAGACAAAAAGGAAATCAATGAAAGCGTACTGGAAGAAGCCGTACTCACCAAGACAATGGAAGAGGAAAAGAAAGTTCGGCGCAACGGCAGTCTTCTGTTCGAGATGTATAACCACTATATGGCAGGACTGAAAGATGGCGCAATCAACATCGATGCCATCATCTACTTCTTGGATATGGTTGAATATGACTATAAACTGCAAATCCGCGAGTTTATGGACATGCTCACTGTATACAGTGAAGACTACAACGAGAAAAGCGATTTCAAGAGCAGACATTTGTCACCGATTAAGAACAATTTCGACATCCGTCTGCTCAAGGAAAAGCTCTTCCCCTGTGGGCTGTGGTTCTCCGACCTTGACCTGTTTATGACCGATATTCCTGACAACAAGCGCAAATGCTATGGATATGCCTATAACCGCTTTAAGCGTTACGGCTATGCCTTTGGCGCTAAGATAGATAAGCAGGAAAAGCCTGAGTGCTTTACCCACCCAGCCAGCCAAACCATTTTTGAACGTCATGGCTATGTTTACTCCCGAGATCCGATTGAAATCCAAATCTCGGACGAAAACGAGCTCTGGCTCATGAGACTGGTTTAAACATCAACCACCAGCTTATGTTTTTCACAAAGCCCAAAGCACGCCACATACCTTTTTAGGTAGTGGCGTGCTTTGGTTTTTAAATAATATAAGAACATTGTTGCTAACATAATAAAATACTCCCAGCGTGGCAACGCCACGCTGGGAGCAAGGTAATTGCTGTATATCGCACGACACAAGCCGTTTAGCAAGTGTAAAAGTCCGACATATTTATGATGAAGAGCTTTCGCTCACAAACTCCCGTCATTACGGGCTATTCGATGTTCAAGGCATATTTGGCATTCAGCCACTTGCCATAGAACACATGATCCACGTACTGATAGCTAACAGGGACTCTGCCTATCACACGTGAAAGCAATGCACCTTCGTCCACATCTTCTGGACTGTAATGGTAAAATGCTCCATAGTAGTAGTATTCCTCTCCAAGCTCTAAGCCAAACTGCTCATTTCTGAGAGCTGTTCCTGCTTCAAGCACAAATTCTGTGGTATTGGAGCCTTGCAAAGCCAATTTTGTAACCGTAGTTGCCACCTCAGGCACATCAATCACTTCAACGCCATTGCCGTCATAAACATGATAACCATTCTCATCAGTTTCAACATAATAGCCCTTATAGAGTGTTGCACTTACATCTGGACCATATATTCCACTTCTGAGACGAGTAACCACGCCTTCGGCAACTTGGAGTTGCCCGAATACTGGTTGGTTTCCAGCTTCGCGATGTACGACTCTGGCAATACACTGCTCCAAATCATATGGAACGGTGTAGTACAAGTCAGGATCTATCGCATTGCTGATATCGATTTCGACATCATCCTCACCTACTCGCTCATCTGAAAGTAATAGCGGGCCTTTGGGGTTGTCTGAATCGATACGTAAGTACACCAGAGCAGGAATTCTGCTATCCAAAGAGGATACTTTCGGAAGTTGCACTTCCTCAGTCTCCTCTGACTCGGTGCTTTCTGCTGGTGACAAGGATATGGTTGGTTGTAGCATCAATTCTGGTGCTCCAGAAATCAGCTTCAGCTGTGCTTCTCTTAATTGCTTATAGCCAACTCCTGCTACTCCATCCACCAAAATTGATTCTGCGGGATAGGCACTACTTTGCGCCTCGCTGTTTTCTTGCTCTGTTTCAGTGTTGCAAGCGCTTTCCGCGTTGGCCGTGCTGGTTTTGCCAGTTACAATGGTGGAAACGCCCTGTGCATACAGGAGCAACACCATGCAACATACCAAAAACGGCATGACTTTCCGAGAAAAACTCTTGTCGCTGAGTTTGTGCATCGGTATTACCTTCTTTCTTTCAGATTTTAGTTAAAGGGTCTGAAGCTTATATAATAAACGCCTTATCGGCGGAATTTTGGTAGACATTAATTATATCATATAACGAGTTTTATGTCTACAAAAAAAGTTGATAAAACATTATCAACTTTTTTAATCTTTATTGGTATGAATATCCATCTTCAAAAGGCTCTCTATAATCTCTCATTTGTCCAGTTATACTTCTAAGTTTATCTAGATATGTTTTTGAATTACCTAAATATGAAATGTCTCCATATCCAAAATTTGCATAAGATGCTCTCTTTAATAGTCCCATATATTTCATCTCCTGTACGAAAGCTGCCATTTGTCCATCTTTTGAATATTCACTTAATATGTTATTTAAAAAGTTAGGTAAAAGTGCTCTTTGAGATAACATATCTAGTACTTTTGCATCATCATTTTCTTTTCCTATACCTCTTAGTGTTCTTGCAAACATTATCGCTGGCTCTTGTAATTCACCATAATAATCAAAATTTGATCTATATGCTTCGCCATTAAACATTCTAATATTTGTATAATGCGATAATTGTGGTCTTCTTTTGCCTGAAAACTCATAAACAAAATCTTCTGCTCTATTCTGAGTAGTAACCTCATCTAGCATAGAAAAGCCATCATAAACTAATTGTGCATGTTCTTGTGTCAATCTACCTTGTCTTATTTGGTTGTTAGCATATTCTATAACCGCCTTCATCCATCCATTATTTATAATATGTCCTAGCTCGTGAGCCATATACAATCTTGTTCTTTCTTCTCCTGTTAAACTTTGAGTAGCAGGCAAATCCGGATTTATATAAACAATTTTATTTTGTGCTTGAGTTTCTCCATATATTCCCCTTTTGCTATTAGGTAAAACTGAAAGTGTTTTTACATTATTAATAATAGAGTTAAGTATATAATTAAAACTTTCTGGTGATTTTTTATAATTATAATATAGATATTCTTCTAAATTTTGTATGCCTCTTGCTAGTCCCTTAGAATCACTTTCTTTATTACTTATCTCCCCAGCTCTAAGCTGCTCACGAAAATTATTACCGCTTTTACTTATTAAAGTTTCTATATATCCAACTATAATATCATTATACTGCATAAAATCATATCTCAAACTATACATAAACACTCCTCTTTTTATAGCTATAATAATTTATAAAATGTATCTTTATTTCTGTCTATTAAATTATGTGCCATTTCCATTTCTTCTGGCTTATTTATATAAATTATTTTAAACTTCCCAGAAGTTGTTTTGTTTATATAGTCGTGCTTAACTTCAAGTACATGCACTAACCCCCAATATAGCCATTTACCATCTATATTCTCCACTAAAAAATTTCTTACTGGTGGCATTTGATAATTTCTAATGCTAGGTTTATCTTTAAATTCAAATACCTTACCTTCAAACTGCTCAGCAATATATGGATTCTTCAAATGCTGTTCCAAGCTTAATTCTTTTGGAAAACCTTGCTCCCTTGTTATTTGTAATGTATCATTAATTTCTACATAAGATCCCATAATTTTTCTCCTTAATATTTATTCTACATACTTGTGTTGGTCAGGTGACCAAGCTGGTGTACATGCCATAGAAATTTTACAATAGTCAGTATCAAAATAATATTTTTCTTTTGGCTGTATTAAAATAGAATCACCTTCTGAAAATTTAATTTCTTTGTTTTCAAAATGCAGAGTTCCACTACCTTCAAGTACATATATAAGCTCCTTGCTAACTAGATTTACTCCATAAGACTTATCTGGATACCTTCCAGTAATTACTGCTACACCTAAATCAATGTCTTTGTCCATAAATGAATATTCTAAAGTCTTACATTTCTCACTATTCTTCCCTTTTTCTGCGTCTTGTAATTTTATTACTTTCATTTCACTAATCTCCTTATATATAACTTAAAACATCCTCAAAAGTATCATATCCGCTTTCAGCATTTATGTGTCCTGCTTTTGGCAACAGTATTTGCTTTGTTGCTACTTTATCTGCAAAATCTTTCTCTACTTCATATTTTACATAAGGGTCATTATCTGAATAGAAGCAAATAATTTCATTAGCATATTGCTTTACATCTTCTAAATTATCAAAATACATTGACTCATTTACTGCATCATACTCTTCATTTATTCCTAAATAATTATTAAATCCACATACAAAAATCAATTTTTTAACTTTTATTTTATTCTCAGTCAAAAATTTTGATATAAATACAGGTGCAATACTATGTCCTATTATTGTTGTGTTTTCATTAATTAATCCTAAATCAAAATAGCATTTAAATAATTTACTCCAATTTTCATAATTTTGATAACCAACTCCACTTGGAAAATCTGGAACAAGAACTTGCTTTCCTTCATCTTCTATAAAATCATGTAGCCAGCCTAACCAATTTGAATAAGGACTACTAAATGAACCGTGTATTATAAAATAATTTTCCATATATTATTCCTCCACTATTTGATGTTATCATTTTATCACATCTTAAACTCTGAAACAAGTTTTGTATAAATAAAAACGTTTAGTTTCAAAAAAAGACCGTTTGTCTAAATTTATTGAATAATTTAAAATCAGTAGATATAATTATAAAAAAGCTTATTGGAGTAAATTTAAAATGGAAATAAAAGTATTACATAAAAATGCAGTAATCAAAAATGATACAATAAATGTTATTCTTGAATATGATAAGAAAACTGAAGATATCAGTCATTTAATAGATTATATTAAAGCTTATAAAGGCACTGTCATTGTAAAAAATAATAATGAATTTATAAAAATTCATTATAGTGACATAAGATACTTTTATTGTAAAGACAAAGAAATATATTGTAAAACTAAAGACAAGGAATACAAAATTAAAAGTAGGCTATATGAGTTAGAAAAGTTAAATAAGGATTTTATAAGAGTTTCTAAAAAATATATAGTTAATTTCAATTACGCAAAACACTTTGACCTAGGTAGAATAGGTACTATCTTGATACGACTAGATAATGATGATGTAATAACAGTATCCAGACGAAAAATACGTGATGTTTTAGAGTATTTAGAAGAAAGGAGTATATAAATGAAAAAAATAAATATAATATTTGAACTATTATTACTATATGTTTTTGGTTGTTTTTTATTTAATACTATATTTTCAATTACAGAAGTAATTATTGCAAGCATTCTATCTTTAAACATAAATCTAGTCAACATTTTTATGCGAAACTTAAATAATAATATTATTTTATACACTTTACTATATATTTTTATAGTTGCGATTTTTCGTTATATAAGCATACTTTTAGTCAAAAAGTTAAATAGAAATTTAGAAAGGAGGAATAAAAATGAAGAATAAAAAATTAGTAATTATTATAATAATTTGTACAATAATACTAGCAATACTATTTGCTACTTTTAAGATTTACAGTTCTTATATGTTCAACAACAACGGCACTTTATCTGACGCACATTCAAAACTTGTAGAGCATCTTCAAAGTGTTGAAGATAAAGAAGAACGCAAAAAACAAATAGATTTCTCCGTAGAACAAAATATGATAACACAAGAAGAAGCAAATACATTATACTAACCAAAAAAGCTAAATCTCTCAAAGATTTAGCTTTTTATATACAATTAACAATAAAATTTAATATCGCCATCTATACTATGTTTTTTCCATTGATCTAGTATAATAAAATAATTTGAAGTAATTGTCGCCATTAAAAATTTCAAATCTTTTTCTGGTATTCTACTCTTATTATGTTCTAATATACACCCTCCGCCCTTAGTTAGCCAAACTTTAGTAGCATTTGATGTAGGTTTACCTTTTGAAATATGAACATGTACTGGCTCCATAAATTCGTCGGACCAGAAAAATATTTTATAACCTAAAATCTCGAATAAACTAGGCACTTTGTATTCCTCCTTCTCTAGCCCACTCATAAAAATATGGTGCACCCTTTTCTAATACTGTTCTAAACATTTCTTTTTCAATCTCACTATAATGACCTTCTTCATATACAACTTTATAAGTAGGAAGTTCAAACCTAATACTGTCAAAGCCATATTCCATAGGTCTTTCAAAATGCACATAAACAACTTCTTTTCCCTCTTCATTTCTAGCTATATTAGAAAAAGTAACTATTGTTTCATCTGCATATTTACAAAATGGATACATCATAATTTCTCACTCTCCTATATCAGTACTCATTAATATTATAACACTAGTAAACATATTTTACTAGATTTTTTTATACAATTAACTAAAATGGTTCTATAACTTTAGTTGGGGTATAAAAAACTCCAACTATTTTTATATAAAAA